>DXEB01000041.1 GCA_019115165.1 Candidatus Anaerotignum merdipullorum
GCAATTTTGGTTCAATTATTTTGATATGTGTGTATTTTCTTTTTGCCATATGAAAACCCCCTTATGTAGTTATATTATCCTACATAAGGGGGCTTTTTGTCACTGTCCGTTTTTACTGGTTCAGTTCATAGCAAGGCGCTTTTTTGTAGGAAAGGAAAGCGTCGGTTATTTGCTGCGAATCAAAAATAAGACGTACTCCAAGTGTTCTTTTGGAACATACAGGATGTAAGAAAGTTGAATTTGATTCGAACCCATCGTACCAACTTGCGCGAAGTCCAGGGGATTGCGAACACTCAGATTCTGCGCTTTGATGCGGTAAGGAATTTGGTGTTCTGCAAGCAGATGTACGATGCGTTCCTTTTCCTGAGGCGTCGGTATGGTGATGCATTTTTTCATGATGGCAGAACCTCCTTTTCAGGATTCGGTGTCTTCCTTGCGTACAATGGGGGTATAAGACAAGGTGGACGTTTCCTCTGTTGCCTCCAGCTTGAAAATGACGGGGCGTAAACCGTCATTGCAGGAACAGATGGCAACGCCGGGCTGACGAATCCAGTCGCCATAATAAAAAACATCCTGACCAGCGCCGTGCGCCAGTGCAAAGGCGTATTGATAAATGGCTTTCCATGCTTCATCACAAAATCCATCCGGTTTGGCGTAATCGGCGTAAAAGACCTGCCCTGCCTGCATCATCGGACAGGCGGTCAGCCCTTCCCGACCATACTGAGCAGCAAGTTCTTGATCCAACGTGGTTTTCAAAACGGTAATTTTTACTTTTTTCATGAACATCCCTCCAAGTGTCTTTGTCATACCATGGAAACGCAGGGGTGCCTGCCGCGTGAAGCTGGTCTGCAAGAGACGTTTGCCGTGTATTTGTGCTGGAAAGCAGCATGCCGTTCTCTGTCGGTTTTACCACGAATCGTGCAATGGAACGTGCAGCAGATGGCATTGCTATGGCGGTTGTAGCAGGCGCAAAGATATGGTTTGTGCATCCAATCTTTGAACCCAAACGACAGATTGCTTTTGCAGATGCCGTTTTTTTTTAGTATAGCACAGAGAGAAAAATCTTGACATATATAGGAAATCTATATATCATATTATATAGATGATCTATATATAGAGGGGTGAGGGTATGCCAAACGAAAAAAATGCCGGCAGTACGGCGGTATTGTTATTAAAACTATTGGAAGAAAAAGATATGTATGGATATGAAATGATGGAAGCCCTAACACAGCGTTCCAATCAGCTGTTCCACTTGAAAGCAGGAACGCTCTATCCCATTTTGCACGGGCTGGAGAAAGCAGGATGGATTGCATCATATGAACAGGATGTGGATGGCAGGACAAGAAAGTATTACCATCTCACAAAAGAAGGGCAAAAGGAGGTGTCCGAACAAACAGCTCGTTGGGAGCGTTACGCAGCGGCGGTCAATCAGATCCTGAAAGGAGGTGTTCAGGGTGCGGGAGTCTAACAGATGGCGCAAGTGCAGGGAGGAAAGAGGAAATCTGCAGACGGCGCAAACGCAAGAAAGAGAAAGAATGGAACGTTCGCTGGAAGCCTTTTTTATGCATCGTCTGCGCCAGTGCAATCAAGGGAATATGACGCCGCAAGAAACCGCAAAGCAAATGCAGACAGAATGGGATTGGCTGCTGTCACAAGCAGCGTACATACGCAGGCGTGCGGAGCGAAGCAGCTGCCCGCCATGGATCCAGGCGTATGTGGATACGGTTTGCAGCAAAATTCGCTGGAAGTCGGCAAGGAAAGTGGTAGCAGAGGAACTGCAGGACCATATCTTGGAGCAGAAAGCGGCATTTCAAGCAACGGGTATGTCGGAGGAAGAAGCAAAGCGGCAAGCGATCGCAGAGATGGGAGACGGCGCCTCTGTAGGAGAAGCATTGGATGAAATTCATCGTCCACAATCTCAGTGGAAGATGATTTGCGTGGTGGCATTGTTGATGGCTGCAGGTGGATATGATCGGATGACCACGGATGCGGCAATGCATCCTTTCTGGCAGATTGCTTTGCTGCCGATGATGGTTGGTGTGTTTCTTTGCGCATATCTTTGGGATATGACACAACTGATGAAGTATCGGGCGTGGATTGTCAGTGGAACTGGGATAATTTGTCTGTTGCTGTTTGGCGGAGCGGGGAATGGCGCATGGGATTTTGTGTTCGGGGCAGATGCGGTTTTGATGGCGTCTGTGGCGTTATGGATGCCTCTGCCATTTCTTTCCCTGATGGGATGGATGAGAAACAAAGGGATACGCGGATATCTGGGATGCTGGCTGGCACTGGGCGTCGGGGTACTCTCTTTGTTGGGATGTGGAAGAATGTCCAATGTACTGCTGTTTGGGATTGCCGCATGGGGCAGTTTCTGTACGGCGGTATCTGCGGATTGGTTTGGAATCGGCAGAAGGCGAGGGATACGGTTATTTTTCGGCATGTCACTGCTGGCAGTGATTGGCGCCGGATTGGCATTTTTGCTGCTGCCTGTACTGCGGTTTCGGCTGGAACAGGCGGTAAGGCGGATGGGCGATATGGCGGACGGAACCAGTATCTACGGCTTGTGGATGGAACAATTATGGGAAAGCAGCCGCTGGATTGGTGCGGGAGAGTTGCCGGCGGACATGAAAAATCTAGCGTCCATAGACTGGCAAGGGCAGAGGCAGAATGAGTGGTTGTTGGCGCAGATGGCATATGTTCACGGGAAATGGATGGTTGCTGGAATTTTGACGTTGTTTGCAGTATTTTTTGTGCAGAGCTTTCGGCAGATCCGGCGGCAAAAAAGCGTATTTGCACGTATGGCTGCATGGGCGGTGTGGATCACCTTGTTGTTCCAGGTAGTCTGCTGCGTCGCATTTCAGATGGGCTGTCTGTTGATTGCACCGTATGCGATGCCTTTCCTTTCCGACGGCGGAGCAGCATTGCTGATGAACGCTGCGTTGATGGGGATCCTGCTTTCCATATTCCGCCGAGGGGATATTCTGCGGGATCGGTATCTATGATATGAAATATTGGAAAGACAATGACATGCACGCGGCAGGAGTCACGTGCATGTTTGCTGTGTCAAAATGCGTATAAATTGGGCAGTACGCCAAACAGAATGAAGATCAAAATGATGAAAATCAGGGAGAGGGTAATGATTTTTTCCTGTCTGCAAGAAACGGGAAGCGACTCTGATGGCAATGGATTGCGGCGGACGAACCAAAACAGCAGTCCAGCCAAAAACGGCAGAAAAATTAGACATTGCAGCCCGGAGAAAAACATCTGCTGTAACCAGGATGGTTCTGCGACAATCCCCATTTGCGGCGGTGCAAAATAGGAAGCGGCGCAGTTGATGGCGTTGATGAAAAAATGCGGCAGCATAGATGCCAAAATAGAACCAGTACGCTGAACCAAAAAGGCGAATAATGCGCCCAGTGCAAAGGCATATAACGCCTGCTGCAGATTCATGTGCAGCATACCGAATAAAAAGGCACTGACCAGAAGTGCGCGCCAGCGTCCCAGGCTGCGATAGCCATGGAGTGCGACACCGCGAAACAGACACTCCTCAAAGATTGCTGGTTGAACGGCAATGAACAGCAATAATGCAGGAAAGCTTCCGCTGCTGCTCAGTGCCTGCATAGATTCTTCTGCCAAATTCGGTTGTAATGGAGAAGTCAGGATCACGATCATCGAGACAAAGGGCAGTGCGCAGTATGTGATGCCGATAGAAAGCAGCGCATTTTTCCAGTGAATGGGACGCAGAGCAAGACATTCTCGGAAAGGAACTCGCTCTGTCTTTAGATAAATCCCAATCAGCGGCAGAAAGACAATAAATTGAAATAAAATATTCACCCATATAGAAGAAAAGGGCAAGAACCGCGCCATCCATGGCGCCAACAGCTCGGAGCACAGCAGAAAATACAAGAATACAAACAAAAAATATTGATTGGTGCGCCGTGTCATAGAAAACCTCCTTGATTGCTCGTCAAACGGAAATCCGTGGGATTGACGTATGTTTTGATTGTTCTGGAACTGTACGGCTTGTGCTAGCGCTACCTGATGAGGGCGGTTTGTGAATCACGAAAAGCATCTGGAATGAGTGCCAAGCGGTTTATCAAAACACGTATCCGCAAGGAGCAGCTGCTCGCTGTATCTGCAATGGCATCTCAAAGCATCGGTTGTCTGCAAGCGAATGGCACCCTTGTCTTTGAGATGTATTGCAGGAATGAGACGGTCGTTTCCAGAACATAGAAATACAAAAATCGATGACAATGGATGAGGAAATGCCGGTGCAACGAATGAACAAGCGGCAATTGCCTTAAGATGCTCTGGATACTTGTGTCAGGGTCAAACCGGGATACCTTTGTGACTGCCGACCAAAAGAAGAAGCCATATGCTTGTTTGTGCCTTTCCATAGCGGTATTTGCCATACAGTGATCAATATGAGGATATCATACTATGAATTCTTAAAATACGCCATCTCTATTTGCAAGTTTATCAAATTTTGACAGAAAAGTTTAAGAAAAGCGAAATATTTTCCGGCGAAACCATTACACTTCCCATTGGTGCATTGACGGCGCTTTCCAATCTGCTTTATAATGAAAGCAATCAAAAGAAAGCGGAAAGGCGGAAGAGGCATGGAAGAAGAACGGATTCGGCAGTTTGCGGCAGATTTTGAAGCAGTGGAACGAGAAATCGGGAAGGTCATCATTGGTCAGAAAGAATTGATACGACATGTGCTGACGGCAATGATTGCAGGCGGAAATGTATTGCTGGAGGGGATGCCGGGGCTGGGCAAAACGCAATTGGTCAAGGCGATCGGAAAAGCAACAGATTTGGCGTTTTCCAGGATTCAGTTCACACCGGACTTGATGCCTGCCGATGTGACCGGAACGACAGTGATGACAAAGGATGAAACTGGCAATACGGCATTTGTGTTCCGAAAGGGACCTATTTTTGCCAATTTGGTTTTGGCGGATGAAATCAACCGTGCGACGCCTAAGACGCAGTCAGCATTGCTGGAAGCGATGCAGGAGCATACCGTGACCGGCGGCAGTCAAACGTACCGCTTACAGGAACCGTTTTTTGTATTGGCCACACAAAATCCATTGGAGACAGAGGGAACCTATCCGCTGCCAGAGGCACAAATGGATCGGTTTTTATTTCAGTTGAACGTAACATTCCCAAGCAAACCGGAATTGATGCAGATTGTATTGGAGACAACCAGTGGAACAGCGCAGGAAATCACCCCAGTCTGGAATGGGGAGAAACTGCTGGAGATGCGTGAAATTGCGTGTCAGGTACCAATTGCAGAGCCGGTGGCGGAATATTTGATGGATGTGGTGATGAAAACACATCCCCAGCAGGAAGAAGCGCCTGAGCAAGTGCGGCAGTATGTGCGCTATGGGGCCAGCCCCAGAGGCGCTCAGGCGATGCTGCAGGCGGCGCGCATCTTTGCGCTTTTGGCAGGCAGATATCATGTGGCATATGAGGATGTAAAGCAAGCGGCAAAACCTGCGCTGCGGCATCGGGTATTTTTGAATTTTGAGGGGATGGCAGAAGGAATGACCCCGGACGAAATCATTGAGGCGTTATTGACATGAAATCATTACAGGAAGTATTGACAAAAGAATATTTGACAAGGCTGCGGGAGATGACCATTCGTCTGCGGTATCGTTTGTCTACCGATGGGTACAGCGGTGCCAGACGTTCCATGGCAAAAGGCAGTTCTCTGGAATTTTCTGATTATCGGGAATATGCGCCGGGGGATGATTTGCGGCGTGTAGACTGGAACAATTATGCGCGGTTTGGCAAGCTGTACCTCAAACTGTTTTTGGAAGAGAAACAGGCATCTGTACAAATCTTTCTGGATTGCAGCAAATCCATGGAGCAAGAAGGCAAATTTTTGGCTGCAAAACAGCTGGCAGCATCCTTTGCATATATTGGGCTGCAAGGCGGTGACAGAGTGAATCTATATGCGTTTCGGGACGGGATTGCGGCAGGGAAACGGAACATGACGCAGGCAGGGCGTTTTTTGGAGACAGTTCGTTTCTTGGACGAGCTGGAAGCCAAGGGTGGTACGGAGCCGTTGCGTGCGGTGCTGGAATGCGGTGCGCTGGGACGTGGGATAGCCGTTGTAATTTCAGATTTTATGACGGACGGAAAGCTGGAAGAAACGGTAAAGCTATTGCAGCAGAAAAAACAGGAAGTGATCCTGCTGCAGGTACTTTCGCGGGAAGAAGAGGATCCGCAGATCGGCGGTGCGGTACGGCTGGTAGATGCAGAAAGTCAAAAAACGTTGGACTTGGAACTGCGGGAAGGGATTGTGCAGGCGTATCAAAAGGCGTTGGCAGAGCATCGGGCAGCATTGGGCGAATTCTGTCGCAGACGAGATGCGGTATTCTGCCATGTACGGGAAGACGGCGATTTGTTGAAAACCATATATACTGCTCTGGCAAACGGCTGAATGATTGCGGTAAACATGGAAATAGGATCTCGGCTGTTTTGTACCAATGAGACGAAGAGAAAATGCGGAACAGCACAGAACGTATGGCAACAGTTGTTTTTTTGCGTGTGATACCAGGAATGCACAGTAGGAAGAAGTTCTTTGTTGGCAGATATTGGAAAATGGTTCTGACGGAAACGGAGAAGCAGATGTTTTTTCGTGGATTTCTGACTGTGCAAGAAAAAGAAAGGGGAAGGAGCATGGGAGATTGGACGGCGTATCTTTTGGTTTGTCCCATGACGTTTCTGGCAGGTATTGTGGACGCTGCTGCAGGTGGGGGCGGTTTGATTTCTATGCCGGCGTATTTGATGGCGGGGCTTCCGGCACATCTTGCCATTGGTACCAACAAGGTGAGTTCTTGTATGGGAACGGCAGCGGCAACCTATCGTTTTTGGCGCAGCGGTTTTATTTCATGGAGGCAGACGCTTCCCTGTGTCGGTTTTGCGCTGATTGGTGCGTGGATTGGCGCGCGTATGACGTTGTTGTTGGATGAACGGGTTTTCCGCTGGGTGATGGTAGCGATTTTGCCGTTTACGGCGGGATATGTTCTCAAGAACAGAAATTTGGAACAGGAACGAGAACCGTACAGCGCCAGAAAAACATGGATGCTGTCCAGCCTGACGGCATTTGGCGTTGGCATATATGATGGATTTTATGGACCGGGAACGGGGACGTTTTTACTGCTGCTTTTTACCGGCTTGGCGCATTTGAAGCTGTGGGAAGCTGCCGGAGCGACGAAAGTGATCAATCTAAGCACCAATCTTGCGGCGCTGGCAGTGTTTTTGGCGCATGGCACAGTGTTTTTGCCGTTGGGGATTGCGGCAGGATGTTCCAGTATGATTGGAAATGCGCTGGGTGCGAAATGGTTTGCGCAAAAAGGCGGCGCTTTTGCCAAACCTTTGATCCTGGCGGTATTGACACTCTTTTTTATCCGGGTGTTGTGGGAAGCAGTGATTTGAAACGAAAGAACCGTGGCGGTTGATTTTGTAAGAATAAGGGTATAAAAAGAAAGAGCGTATCGATAAGGGATACGCTCTTTTGATGTTTATGCGACAAAAAGAAATTGGTTGGAAAAATGGTGCCTGGCAAGTAATAATGTTAGCCGGATGTTTTTTTAGCCGATTCGTCCCAGCGCATGCAATCGCTTTTGATTTTTGCGCCACATGAAGCGGGAGATGACAGCAGTCAATGCTCCAGAAACAGCGGGGGTCAGGAAGATGCCGTAAATATCCAGAAACTGCGGAAGAATCAACAGACAGATTGCCGGAAAAATCAATGCGCGAAACAGCATAATTGTCAAAGAATCTCCGGCACGGTCCATGGCAGTTAAAAAAGAACTGATGACCATATTCAGCCAAAGGAATACATAGGCAAAAGCATATAATCGCAGGGCAGATACCGTTAATGCAATGACGCCGTCGGTATCCTCTTTGACAAAAAGCCAGGCGAGTGTTTCCGGAAAGCATACCATGGCAAGCAGGCAGACGAAAGAGACTGCGGCAGTGACTAGGCAGCTTAGACGGAAAAATTCCCGTGCTTTTTTCCAATTTCCTGCACCGATATTATAGCTGACGGGAGGCTGAATAGAATCTAAAATGCCATAGAGCGCCATAATCAGCAGGCTGTCAATGTACATGACAATACCATATGCGGCAACGGCGGTACCGCCGCCTAAGTGCAGCAAAAATCCGTTAATGACTGTAGCCATAAAAGAGCCGGAAACATTGTTGAAAAATTCCGAGCTGCCATTATGGAAAATTCCGACGATGGTGCGCGCTGAGATGCGCGGCACTGTAAAGCGCAGCGTCAGCCGTTTCAGGAAAAACGGGGTGAGTGCAATCATAACGCCGCACATCATGCTGATAGAAGTAGCGAGAGCAGCAAACCGAATATCCAGTCCCAGTTTTGCTAAAAACAGCCAATCCAGTACAATGTTCAATATAGCCACAACGATATTCATCCACATGCTGAAGGTTTGCTTCCCGCAGATGCGCAGGTAATTGTCTACGGCAAACAATGGCATGATGAGCGGCAGGAAATACAGGAAAAATCGTGCATAATCCCATGCTACCTCCGCTAATTGGCGGTCTTGAATGAGCGTGCGGATCAAAAACGGAGCAATCAAAAATCCCAATAGGGAAAACAACACCCCTATCCCCAAAATCATGCAGAAAGCAACGGAGAAAATGCGGTTTGCAGTGGTATGATCTTTTTCTCCCAGGGCAATGGCAATCTTGACAGCAGAGCCGACAGCAACCATATCGCCGACAGCGAATAAGATCATAATGATCGGAAATGCAAGGTTGACGGCTGCCAATGCATGGCTGCCGATATAGCGTCCGACAAAAATACCGTCAATCATCATATAAATAGAAGAAACAACCATGGCAAGCAAGCCAGGCAGCGCACAGCGCAGAAATACTCTTTTGGTTGGTAGAATGGCAAATTGTTGTTCATTCATAGGGCGTTCTTGATGCAATGGTTTCTGTTTTCTGGTAAGAATACAGAAAGATTGCCGATCTCCTCCTTTTGTGTGTATTTGATGTTTGCTTTTTTGATACTGCGAGCTACTTTTTTACGGCGGTATCTGAAAAGGCATGTTTGTTGATGTGCGGGATATTCTTTGTTTTACAGGCGGTATTCCCTTTTCTTTGGAAATGGTTGGCTTACCCATCAACGAATATATCGCGCCTGTAAAAAGTAAATTTGGATGAAGATAGTCCAAATGAAAAGGAACTTGTTTGCCAAAACAGTTTGGTTCCTCTGTTTTTCTCCTTGTAGAAAAAAGACAGAAAAATGCTTTCTCATTATAACAGAGCCGTATTGCCGCAGCAAGAGTAAACGCAGATTTTTGTTGAGAAGATCAATGTTTTATGCTATACTATATTACTGCAATAGGAAAGTAAACCAAAAAGGAGGAGACATTGTGCCGGAGAGGACATTTGATGTGGCAAAAAATATTCGTATGACACAACAGCTGCAATGCCGGATGCTGGCGCTGCTCTCTGATTTTTTCGACTCTATGTATCAAAATGCGTCGAAAACGGAGCAAACGGAAATTTTGGCTGATATGGAAATTGCGCTGTTTTTGATGGCAAACCGTTTGGGCATATCAAAGGAGACGTTGGACAGAAAAGCAGCAATGGCGCTGAAAGCGGAGCTGCTCAAAGCGGATACAGATGTATGGAAGGATGATTTGCTGTCGGTGTTGCAAATGCTGGAGAGAACATAAGCAGTCATGGAGGCTGAAGAATGGAACAAAGAAAACAAAAAGACAAGAAAACGGTTGGATTTGGCAGCCTGTTGGATATTGCCGTATCGATTCTGTTGGTGATTGTCTGCATGATTTTTGACGTGCGCGTGGGTATTGGCGCCGTGCTGGGAGTTTTGGTCGGTAATTTGCTGCGTCCGTTGCTGAAAGATTTGTTTATGGATACTATGGAGCAAGAGCAGCAGGAAGATCGATTTCTGGATACGACGATACTGCGGGAAAATTTTTCTATTCCGCAGAATCTGCCGCTGCCTTATGCGGTGCTGGATATTCGGGGGCGTGTGCTGATGTACAATGAGCCTTTTGCGGAGGTCTTTGCGCAGCCGGAAGCGGCGCAGAGCGTGATTGAGCTTCTTATGAAAACCAGCGGCGCAGGAGAGAAGCAGACGGTGACAGTGGCACAACGGCAGTATGAAGCGGCACTAAATCATTGCGATGTGGTAGATCCCAGCGGGGCTGTGGGTGCAGTGCTGACGTTGATTCTTTCGGATGTTACGGAAAAATGCCGGCTGCAGCGAGAACTGGAAGAAAAGGAAACGGTCGTAGGCATGATACTGCTGGATAATTATGATGATGTTTTGGACAGTATCGACGACGAAAACCGTCTGCCAATCCTCTCGGCGCTGATCGACCGAAAATTTAATCAGTTGGCACAGGCAGCCGATGGTGTCATTAAGAAGTTGGAGAAAGACCGATACATTTTTCTGCTATCCAAAGGCAGCTTGGATCAGTTTAAGGAAAAAAAGTTTGAACCATTCAATGAAATCAAGGAAATCAGCGTAGGTGAGCATATTCCCGTTACCTTAAGCATGGGGATCGGTATTGGCGGAGGTTCTTTGGAAGAAGCTATGCAAAATGCAAAAGCTGCGATGGATTTGGCTTTGGGACGCGGCGGAGATCAGGTATTGATCAAAGACGGAGAAAAATATATGTTTTTTGGCGGCAAAAGCGGTGAGATTCACCGCAATGCTCGCATTCGTGCCAGAGTAAAAGCGGATGCCCTCCTGGAATTGATGGGCGATGCATCGGATATTTTGGTGATGGGGCACAAACAAGCTGATTTGGATAGTCTTGGTTCCTGCATCGGCATTTGTGCCATTGCAAAAAGCATTGGCAAAAAATGCAATATTGTCATGGACAAAGTAAGCATTGGTGTTAAGCGGCTTTGTGACAAAATGGAAGAAAGCGGCAAATTTCATGGAGTGATTGTGGATGGAACAGAAGCGATGCGCATGGTGAGTGACCGAACGCTTGTGATTATCGTGGATACCCATCGGGAATCCATGGTAGACAGCCGACAAATTTTGATGGCTGCGAAGAAAATCGTGGTGTTTGACCATCATCGCAAAAGCACGGATTTCATCGATCAGGCGGTATTGATTTATCACGAGCCGTATGCATCCTCCACTTCGGAGCTGATTACGGAAATGATTCAGCATATGGATAAGAAAGTAAAGCTTAACCAGATGGAAGCAGACGCTTTGCTTGCCGGTATTACGGTAGATACCAAAAATTTCTGTGTCAAGACCGGAGCGATGACCTTTGAGTCAGCGGCATTTTTGCGCAGAAACGGTGCGGACGGCATTCGTGTGCGGCTGCTGTTCCAAAACGATATGGATGCGTATAAGGCCAAAGCAACGGCAGTTCGGGACGCAGAATTGTTCCGGGATCATATTGCCATTTCAGTTTGCCCGTCAGATGTGGAAAATTCTACGCTGACGGCTGCGCAGGCGGCAGACGACCTGATGAATGTGACAGGGATACAGGCTTCTTTTGTCTGCTGCAAGGTGGAAGATACCGTATATATCAGTGCACGCAGCTTTGGAGAGATCAATGTACAGCGGATTATGGAAAAATTGGGCGGCGGCGGTCATTTGACGGTTTCCGGTGCGCAGCTTCCTGGTTGTTCGACGGAAGAGGCGAAGGAAAAAGTCCGTGCCGCGATTGTAGAATATTTGGAGGAGGAAGCGTAAGATGAAACTGATTTTATTGCAGGATGTGAAAAGCGTCGGGAAAAAAGGTGATTTGATCAATGCCAGTGAAGGTTATGCAAAAAATTTCCTGTTGCCCAAAAAGCTGGCAGTGGAAGCAACAAAATCCAATCTGAACGATTATGAACTCAAACAGAAGGCGGAAGCCAAACGCAAACAAGAAGAACTGGAACGGGCACAGGAGATGAAAAAACAACTGGATGACAAAGTGGTGACTATCCGAGTGAAAACGGGTGGCAATGGCAAGTTGTTTGGTTCTGTTACGAATAAAGAAGTAGCGGAAGAAATCATCAAGCAGACCGGACTGGACTTTGATAAGAAGAAAGTATCTATCGGGGATCCCATCAAGATGTTGGGGGAGAGAACCGCTGTGATTAAACTGCATCCAAAGGTAACGGCGGAAGTAACCATAAAAATTGTAGAAGCGTAACAAGCGGGCAAAGGAGGCGGAAGCGATGGAACAACAACATACATCCGAACAAGCGGGAACATTCCAGAATATTCCGCCTCACGACGATGCGGCGGAATTGGCGGTACTGGGCGCGATGTTTTTGGACAGAGAGGCTGCTTCTATGGCGCTGGAGATGCTCAATGGCGAAGATTTTTATCGTCCGGATCACCGGATGGTTTTTGAAGCGGCGGAAGAGTTATATCATAGCGGCGTTCCCATTGATATGATTACAGTCAAAAACAAGCTGGAAGAAAAGCAGGTATTTGAGCAGATCGGCGGGCTGCCGTTTTTGGCAAGTATCTCCACAGCCGTAGGTAACTCTGCAAATATGCGCCATTATGCTGCGATTGTGGAAGAAAAATCTGTGCTGCGCCGATTGATTCGAACGGCAGGCGAACTGTCCCAAATGAGTTATGAGGGGAAAACGGACGTCAACACCATTATGGATATGGCGGAAAAAAGCATCTTTGATATTATGCAGAACCGTCATTCTGATCAATTTCATCATATTCGGGACATTGCTGTAGATTCCATTGAAAAAATAGAGGACATTTATCGTTCGAAAGGAAAGCTGACCGGTGTACCCACCGGGTTTGTAGATTTTGATCAAAAGACGGCAGGACTGCAGAAATCAGATTTGATTTTGCTGGCGGCGCGCCCTTCTATGGGAAAGACTGCCTTTGCACTGAATATCATTCAGAATGCTGCCATTCGCGGAAACGTACCCACGGCAATTTTTTCTCTGGAAATGAGTCGGGAACAACTGGTTAACCGTATGCTTTGTTCCGAAGCCATGCTGGATGCGCAGCGTCTGCGGACTGGAGAGCTGACAGACAGCGATTGGACGGATTTGATTCAGGCAATGGGACCTTTGTCACAAGCGCCCATATACATTGACGATACGCCAGGAATTACGCCGATGGAAGTGCGTTCCAAATGCCGTCGGCTGAAAGTGGAAAAAGGGTTGGGTTTGATTGTCATTGATTATTTACAACTGATGAGCGGGAATGGCAGAACGGATTCCAGACAACAGGAAATTTCTGATATTTCCCGTTCCCTCAAAGCCATTGCCCGTGAGATGGATGCGCCTGTGATTGCGTTATCACAGCTCAGCCGTGCTTGTGAACAGCGTGCGGACCATAGACCTATGCTTTCAGATTTGAGGGAGTCCGGCGCGATAGAGCAGGATGCGGACGTTGTGGCGTTTTTGTATCGGGACGAGTATTACTTCCCGGATACAGAAAAGAAAAACCAAGCAGAACTGATTATTGCAAAACAGCGAAATGGTCCCACCGGTACCATTGATTTGACTTGGATGGGACAATTTACAAAATTTGGAAATTTCTTGAAAAAATATTGAACAACACTTGTCGTACCATGTGCGGTAGATGCACTTGTTTTGGCAGGTGTTTCTTTTTTGTGAAAGTTTTACAAAAATAGGGTTGACGCTGTTTTTCGGAAAGCATATACTAAGAACGGAACCAAAAAACACAGAGAATGACGGAGGTGAAGCATATGGACGGCAGTAGTGAGAGTATCCCTTTGGGACCGGAGCGAACGTATTTTGATAACAGCAGAATTGCCGTCCGATGCGGGCTCCTTTTGTCATGGGCAAAATAGAGCCTTGCTTTCCTGTGCTTTTTTTCAAAAAAGAATTGGAAAGGGAAAATTGGCATCCATCGGGTAGATTCTGCTGACACTTTTGGAATAGACAATGGTGTTTTTTTTATTGTCTGAAATGAGGTGAGAGCAGTGGAAGAAATGCAGGTATTGTTTGACCATTTTAATGCATTGATGGATCAGGGGCAATATATCCAGCTAAAACAGGAATTGAATGATGAAAATGCCGCCGATTTGGCGGAATATTTTGAAGAATTGTCTGCAGAAAAGCAACTGTTTATATTCCGTCTGCTGACCAAAGATATGGCGGCGGAAGTATTTTCTTATATGGACAGTGATACACAGGAACATATTGTCCACTCTATTACGGACAAAGAAGTGCGCAGTATTGTGGATGAGATGTTCCTGGATGATACGGTAGACTTTCTGGAGGAAGCGCCGGCAAACTTAGTGAAAAAGGTACTGCGCAATACAGATGCTGAAACCAGAGAGTTAATCAATCGATTTTTGAATTATCCGGAAAATTCTGCTGGAAGCCTGATGACCATTGAGTTTGTTAAGTTGCGCGGCGGTATGACTGTAGAAGCGGCAATGCGCCAAATCAAACGAACCGGAACGGATAAAGAAACCATATATACTTGTTATGTCATTGATGCGCAGAGAAAGTTGATTGGTGTGGTGCCGTTGCGGACGCTGATTTGTGCAAAAGACGAGGAATTGGTGCAGGACCTAATGGAAGAAGACGTTGTATCTGTGCATACGATGGACGACCAGGAAGAGGTTGCACATATTTTTAAGAAATATAATTGGATGGCGTTGCCAGTGACGGATTTGGAGAATCGGCTGGTAGGCATCATTACGGTGGATGACATCGTAGATGTTATTGAACAGGAAACCACAGAAGATATGGAAAAGATGGCGGCATTGCTGCCTTCGGATGAAGAATATCTGAAAACACCGGTAATAAAACTGGCAAAAAATCGTATTGTCTGGCTGTGTGTCCTGATGATCTCTGGAACGCTTAGCAGTATGGTGATTGGGCATTATCAGGCACTTCTGGCAACGGCGATGGCGTTATCTAATTTTATTACTATCATTACCGGCACGGGAGGAAATGCCGGATCACAGGCATCTACGATGATCATCCGGGGGATGGCGTTGGGAGAAATTCAGGTAAAAGATACACTGCGGGTGGTGTGGAAAGAATTGCGCGTTGGATTGTTGTGCGGTGCTGCGCTGGCAGCGGTCAACATGGTGCGTATGACGTTTTTCAGCCCAGACACGGGAGTTTTGATGGACTTTACTGTGTCCGTTAGTATGGCGGCGGTTGTGGTGCTGTCAAAAACCATTGGCTGTACATTACCGATTTTTGCCAAGATTGTACGTGTAGACCCGGCAATGATGGCAGGACCGCTGATTTCCACCGTTGTGGACGCGGTAGCGCTGATTATTTATTTCAATATTGCATCGACCTTACTGCTGTGACAGAGAAAGGAGGTGTATCATGGAGCACTGGAGTGAAACGCTGGCGGCTTGGATGAAATGGATGGAAGAGGGAAAATACCTGCAGTTGAGAGAAGAACTGAATGAGGAAAATCCGGCAAATATTGCAGAGTTTTTGGAGGAACTGCCGGCGGACAAACAACTGTTTTTGTTTCGGTTGCTGGCAAAAGACACAGCAGCGGAAGCATTTTCCTATTTGGATAATGATACACAGGAAATGCTGGTTGCATCCATCACGGACGGTGAAGTACGGGATATTGTGGACGAGATGTTCCTGGATGACACAGTGGACTTTTTGGAAGAAGCTCCTGCCAACTTGGTTAATAAGGTACTGCGCAATACCGACCGGGAAACCAGACAGTTGATTAACCGCTTCCTCCGTTATCCGGAAAACTCAGCCGGCAGTCTGATGACGGTGGAATTTGTGCATTTGCGGGAAACGATGACGGCGGGAAACGCCATGCAAATCATTCGGCAGACTGGTTTGGACAAAGAAACGGTATATACCTGCTATGTGATTGATCCCAAACGTCGGCTGGTGGGCGTATTGCCGCTGCGTACGCTGTTGTTGGCGGAAGAGACGGCGACGGTTGCGTCGCTGATGGAAGAAGATGTGATTTCCATTCATACGCTGGAGGATCAGGAAGAGGCAGCGCGGCTGTTTCGGAAATACGGCTTTATGGCGCTGCCGGTAGTGGATGGCGATCATCGTTTAGTAGGGATTATCACGGTAGACGATATCGTGGATGTTATTGATGAAGAAACAACGGAAGATATGGAAAAGATGGCGGCGCTGCTGCCGTCGGATGAGGAATATTTGAAGACGCCTGTCACAAAACTGGCAAAAAATCGCATTGTCTGGCTGTGTGTCCTGATGATCTCCGGTACACTCAGCAGTATCATCATCAGCGGCTATCAAACGATTTTGGATGAAGTGGTGCAGCTGGCGGCGTTTATTCCCGTGTTAACCGGGACAGGCGGGAACGCAGGCTCGCAGGCTTCTGCTATGATCATCCGCGGAATGGCGTTGGAGGAAGTACGCCCAAGGGACATCCTGCTGGTGCTGGGAAAAGAGGTACAAGTCGGGTTGATTTGCGGCGTGTTATTGGCCGCATTGAATTTCGGCAAGCAGACGCTGTTTAGCCCCAGTACGGATATTATGATAGATTTGACGGTTTCCGTCACCATGGGCGCGGTTGTGGTCGTGGCAAAAGGGATCGGCGGTATGCTGCCTATTGCGGCGAAGGTCTGTCGCCTGGATCCGGCTATTATGGCAGGTCCATTGATTACAACAGTGGTAGATGCCGTCGCACTGCTGATTTTTTTCCATGTGGCTCAATGGCTGGTGCTATAAGAGCTTCCTAGCGGGTTTGCATCTGTTCCAGCTGCGGGCGGATGCGATTACCCAGAAAACATGCTGCCAGCATTTTACAAAAATCGAAGGGCAAAAAGACAAGTGCGCCCATGGGCAAGGATTGTAAAAAAGAGGTATCGGTTACATAAGCCATCCATAGCGTACCAATGGTGTATGTGACCAGTGTTGCAAGAAACATGCCGCCAATTTGCAGAATCGGACGGCTGTGGTAGCGGGAGCAAAAAAAGGCGCTGATGGTGACCAGAAAGAGATAGCCAACCAGGTATCCGCCACCGGGCGCTGTAAATCGGGAAAATCCGGCGGTATAGCCGGAGAATACAGGTACTCCCACGGCACCCAGAAGCAGATAGAGCAGGACAGAGATACGTGCTTGCGCGGGTGTAAGCACACAGGCGGCGAAATAAATCGCAAAGGTGCTTCCGGTCAGAGCAACAGGGCTGATGGGAATGGGAATGCTGATGGGTGCCAATATGCAAAGAATGGCGGTCATCAGAGCGATTTGTGTCAAAGAATGGGCATGAAACATGCGTGTCACCTCCAGTTGTTTTGGCTTAGCATACGACAAGAGAAAACAATATGTCAACAAATTTATAAAAAAAGGTTTACAATTTGCAAAAGAAAGAGAAAAGGAAAGATTTCCTGTGAAATATGTGTTATAATGGATGAAATAATTTTTGGGAAGTTTATGCTGGGAAGAAGCCCTAGTTTGGGAATTAGCTTTTGCAAGGAGACAGAAGGTATTTGGAAAAGAAACACAAAGGCGGAAGAAAACAATCGTTTGCTGCAGAGCCGATAGTTCATAGACTGGAATGCGCCGGACAGACGGAGTAAAAAGTGAAATAGGATGTGAAAGAAAGGGGCAGTGTGTATATGGCAAAGATTTGTAAGAAATGTGGTGCGGTCGTGGGAGCAGAAGATAAGTATTGTACTGCTTGCGGATATCCACAGGAATCATCTTCTGCACAAGAGACGAATTGGGAAAAGACACAGGAGGAAGCAGAGGAGGCATTCCTGCGGGAACCAATCTCTCTGGGCGGATATTTGCTGATGTTTTTGATTGCGTGTATTCCAGTGGCAAACCTGGTCATCTTTCTGATTTGGGCGTTTGGGAAAAATACCAATCTCAATCGAAAAAATTTTGCCAGAGCAGGTTTGATCTTTCTTGCAGCCGGAACGATTTTGGGGATTTTGCTCATTGTATGGATTGTGAGCATGGTCACTTGGAATGCCGTACAGTATCAGGAATACTATGAGTATCCGTATACGGATACCACCCCGTACCATAATCGCTATCATGATGGGGTGGAAGAGATCTGGGAGATGGAAGATCTGTATTTGATCGAAGAACCGGAGCTGCTGCAGGAAATTGTGATGGATGTGGATGCGGCACAGATTGTATCATGATGGATAAGAAAAAGCCATTCGGCGCATACTGACAGGAAAAAGGAGGCATGTATGTGAGCGAATGGTTTTTATTTTGTGCACAAATGTTGTTTTTATTGTTGGGCGCCGGTTATTTCTTACGGGGGATCTTCGGGCGAAAGCGCAGAATCACAGAATGCAGTGCGCAACAGAATTTGCAGGAGATGCAAAAGTTAGAGCGTCTACGGGCGAAGCGGCTGACAGAGCCATTGTCTGAGCAAACAAGACCTCGTTGCCTAGAAGAAATTGTAGGGCAGGAAACAGGGGTACGCGCGCTCAGAGCGGCATTGTGTGGATCAAATCCGCAGCATATCCTGATTTATGGACCCCCAGGAGTCGGAAAAACAGCGGCGGCACGGCTGGTACTGGAAGAGGCAAAGAAAAATGCAAGTTCTCCCTTTGAGGAGGATGCCAAGTTTGTGGAGTTGGATGCGACAACATTGCAGTTTGACGAACGCAGCATTGCGGATCCGTTGTTGGGTTCCGTGCATGATCCCATTTATCAGGGTGCTGGTGCATTTGGACAAGCAGGAATACCGAAGCCGCAGGCGGGAGCCGTTTGCGAAGCCCACGGCGGCGTATTGTTTATTGATGAAATTGGAGAGCTGCATCCCGTACAGATGAATCGCCTGTTGAAAGTGCTGGAAGATCGAGTGGCGCGGTTTCAGAGCAGTTATTACAGTGTGGATAATCCGCGGATTCCGCCCTATATCCATGAAATCTTTCAAAAGGGGTTGCCAGCAGATTTTCGTTTGATTGGCGCAACCACCCGCAGCCCATCGGAAATACCTGCAGCATTGCGTTCCAGATGTACAGAGATTTTTTTTGATCATCTGGATCAGGAAGCGGTAGAGCAAATTGCTGCGAACAGTATGAAGCGGGCAGGGCTGCGGTATGAGGAAGGACTTTGTGAAAAAATTGCAAGATATGCCGCAGGTGGTCGAGATACGGTCAATATGGTACAGTCATTGGCGGCGCTGGCGGAAATGAAACATGGTACGTGGGTAGACAGTGAAGATTTGGAATGCGTGGCAGAAGCAGGACATTATCAGCCATATTTACGCCAGAGAGCGGTTGCTGCCTTGCGTATTGGCGTCGTGAATGGACTGGCGGTGGTAGGCAGTATGGGCGGTGCATTGTTGACTGTGGAAGCGGAGGTCCGTCCCTGCGAGGCAGGAACATTGGAAGTCACAGGTATTGTGGAAGAGGAAGAAATCCGCAGCCCAAATGGCTACAGTAGGAGAAAAAGCAATGCCAGAGGATCGGCGGAAAATGTTTTGACTTTGCTGGAGCGATATGGTTTGAATCGCGGCAGAGAACATGTGCACATCAATTTTCCGGGAGGAATGCCGGTAGATGGACCTTCTGCCGGCGTGGCGATGCTGGTTGCGGTATATTCCGCTTTGACCGGTGAAGCTGTTTCTGGTGCCGTTGCACTGACCGGCGAGGTGGCATTATCCGGTCAGATCTTGCCGGTGGGTGGTGTGACGGAAAAACTGCGGGCGGCACAGGAAGCGGGGATCCGACAAGTATGGATTCCAAAAGCAAATTGGCAGGCAAGATATGCGGATATGGACTTGGAGGTGTATCCGGTGGAGCGGATCGAAGAATTGTTGGCAGGTATTTTTCAGATAGATAGTCATTGGAATGGCGGGCATGCGGCAGAGGATTGGATTCGCACGGCGGAAGGGATAACATATCAAGGCAATGTGGCGCTGGGGCAGGGACGGCAGTTGCAGATAGACAACCCGAAATAGAGTATGGTGGTTATAGAACGAGAGATATGATTGATTTGGAACCAAGTGGTTGCCTGTAAAGAAAAGAACGGTGGACAAATCAAAAGCTGACCCTGCTTCTGTCGTCATTGGAGTGATAGATCCAAACAGAAAATGAGGGAAAGAAAGGTATGGGCGCTCTCCTGAGCGTACAAAAAAATCCCTTCTGTTCCCAAAAGGGAAAGAGGAGAATTGTTTTCAACAGATTGTATCTTACGATGCAAGCGGCAAAAATGCCCAAATGACAGCGATCAAAAGCGCAGGAAGCATGTTTGCAACCTTAAATTTCTTTTCCCAAATCAGATTTATGCCGACGCAGAAAATCAAGATGGAGCCGGTGAAAGAAAGATTTGCCAATGCTTGTTCCGTCATCAGCGGTTCCAGAAATCTGGCCAGTAGGGTAATACAGCCTTGGAATACTGCGACGGGAATGGCAGCGAAGATGCAGCCCTTTCCCATGGAAGCGGTCATGACCATAACGATAATCAAATCCAATACGGCTTTCGCTGCTAAAATAGAAGAATCTCCCAGAATCCCATCCTGAATGGCGCCTACCACTGCCATGGCGCCAATACAAATGGTCAGGGATGTATTGACAAAAGCGTCTACAAAACGGGTGTCGTGATCGCTTTTTGTTTTGTGTTTCAGCCAATGACCAAAATGCTCCAAACGCATTTCGATATCCAGCAGTTCTCCCAGCAGAGAACCGATGGCAAAGCTGCCGATGATCATCATGGTGCCGCCGCTGCTGAAACCGTCGTCTGTGATGGTCAGCATATTTTCCATCGTTCCGCCAATACCGATAAATAAAATGCAAACACCTGTTGCGGCCATCAGTGTATCCTGTAGGCGTACTTTCATGGCTTTGCCAAATAAAATACCGAAAAAACCGCCAATCAAAATGCCAATCACATTGATGAGTGTTCCCATCCCAACCATGGTAAAAGCCTCCTTCTTCTCCGGGACTGCTGTCCGGAGGTTCTTTGGTAGGTTCTGCCAGTCAGTGGCAGTCACTTGCTATTGTAAGAGGAAAGCGAGATTTTGTCAATTCGCAATGTCGATTTCTTGGATGCAGTGGGCGAGGAAGGAAGAACCGGAAATAATCGGGGAACAGAATCCAGAAATGCAGAGAACACTGCTGTAAAAGCGGATTGTTTTAATAGCCTTGTATGTCAGTAGGAATTGACCGAGACGCCTATCTGGTGTATAATATATAAATTAGGCTGAAAGCCGAAAAAGGTTGAGGTGAAAGCGAATGTTGGAGAAAAAAGAAAAAATACAGATACCAATGATGGCGCTTCGTGCGCTGACGGTATTTCCGAATATGGCAATTAGTTTCCCAGTGGGCAGACAAAAATCCTTGGATGCATTGGAAGCAGCGGAAGAACAGGATAAACGGATTTTCTTAGTGGCACAGCGCGACCCGGAGGATGCCAGCCCCGAACAGATGGGGTTGTATGAATTTGGTACCGTAGCAACCATCAAGCAAATTCTGAAATTGCCGGGGAATGTGACCCATGTGATTGTGGAAGGCGTGGAGCGCGGACGGCTGGAAACGGTGCAGAAGAAGCGCAAGTGTGAATATGCCAATGTAATAACCATTGCGCAGGATTTTCCGGAGCTGCCGGATGTACATACCGCAGCGCAAATGCGTGTTGCAGAAGAACTGTATGAAGAATATATCAAATTTGTACCCAATACTACGGCGGTGGATTTGTTGGGCAGTGTGATGGCGGCAAGGAAACCGGGGCGTCTGGCAGATGTGATTGCTGCGGGGTTGGAGATTTCGTTTGACCGCAAGCAGCGGCTTTTGGAACTTTTGAATCCGTATGACCGTTTGCAGGCAGTGATGGAGATCATGCGCTATGAAAAACAGGTGCTGCTGATCAAACGGGAAATTGAAAGTAAGGCAAAGGAAAATATTGATCGCAACCAGCGGGAATATTACTTGCGGGAAGAGATGAAAGTCATCCAGGAAGAATTGGGAGATAAAGATGGCGTTGGCGCGGACGCCGCAGCATTCCGCCAAAGGCTGGAAGAAAAAAATCCACCCAAGGAAGTTCGGGAGACGGTAGAAAAAGAGATTGACCGGATGCTGAAAATTCCGGTTACTTCTCCGGAGTCTAATGTATCCCGCAGTTACATTGACACGATCTTGCATTTGCCGTGGAATGAGAAAACGGAAGAATGTTTTGATTTGTCAGAGGCGCAGAAGATATTGGATGAGGATCATTATGGTCTGAAAAAGGTGAAAGAACGGATTTTGGAATATCTGGCAGTGCGGAAAAATGCGCCGGAGGAAAAGGCGACCATTCTGTGTCTGGTGGGACCGCCTGGAGTGGGAAAGACTTCCATTGCCCGTTCTGTTGCGAAGGCGCTGAACCGGAAGTATGTGCGGATGTCTCTGGGCGGGATCAAGGATGAAGCGGAAATCCGAGGACACAGAAGAACGTATATCGGTGCGATGCCGGGGCGGATTATGAACGCGATGAAACAGGTGGGAACCATCAATCCGCTGATGCTGCTGGATGAGGTGGACAAGCTGGGCGTTTCGTATAATGGGGATCCCGCTGCGGCGCTGCTGGAAGTGCTGGATGGAGAGCAAAACTTTACGTTCCGCGATCATTATATCGAGTTGCCCTATGACTTGTCGAAAGTGTTGTTTATGTGCACGGCAAACAGCACGGAGCCCATTCCAGGTCCGCTGCTGGACAGAATGGAAGTCATTCCACTGGGGAGTTATACGGCGACAGAGAAAGAGCACATTGCGATGGAGCATTTGCTGAAGAAACAAATGCAGCGGCATGGGCTAAAAGGCAGCCAGCTGAAAATCAAAGCGGAAGCCATGGAAAAAATCATTGACGGGTATACCAGAGAAGCCGGGGTACGCCAGTTGGAACGTACCATTGGGCAGATTTGCCGAAAGGCAGTGAAAGCCATCATCAGCGGAGAAAAGAAATCTATGACTGTAACGGTAAAAAATGTGGAAGAAATTTTGGGAAAACCCAAATATGCTTTTGATACTATTTATGCCGAGCCGCAGGTAGGGATTGTGCGTGGATTGGCGTGGACAGCAGTAGGCGGCACGACCCTTTCTGTGGAAGTGAATGCGATGCCGGGCGATGGAAAGCTGCGTTTGACGGGAAATTTGGGAAAGGTGATGAAAGAATCGGCAGAAGCGGCAATGAGCTATATCCGTTCTCAAAGCGGACGGTTCCGGCTGGAGCCTGACTTTTATAAAACAACCGATTTACATATCCATATCCCGGAAGGAGCAACACCCAAAGACGGACCGTCCGCCGGCGTGACGATGACAACAGCGATGCTTTCTGCCCTGACGGGAGCGAAAGTACGCCATGATGTTGCCATGACAGGAGAAGTTACCATTCGGGGACGGGTACTGCCCATTGGCGGACTGCAGGAGAAGGTGCTGGCGGCAAAGAAAGCAGGTGTGAAAACTGTGGTTTTGCCCAAAGAAAATGAGAAGGATCTGGCAGAAATTTCAGAGGAAATCAAAGAAGGCTTGGAATTTGTGCTGGCAAAGGATATGGATGATGTGCTGCGGCACGCATTGGCGAAAGGGGAAGACGTATGGAAGTAAAACAGTCATCACTGGCAGCGGTTGGCACCAGATTCTCCCAATATCCGACGGATGGAAAAGTGGAGATTGCGTTTGCAGGAAAATCTAATGTGGGAAAATCCACACTCATCAACGCCATGCTGGGAAGAAAAGCGTTGGCACGTACCAGTTCTCAGCCTGGAAAGACCAGAACCATCAATTTTTATGAAGTCAATCAATGCATGTATGTAGTGGATTTACCGGGCTATGGATATGCGAAAGCGCCAAAAACAGAAATTGCCAAATGGGGTGTGATGATTGAGGAGTATTTGCAAAAGAGAGACGTGCTGCGGGCAATCATTCTGCTGATTGATATTCGGCACGAACCAGGTAAGAACGATGTGATGATGTATGAATGGCTGAAGCATTATGGTTACGACATTATCATTGCTGCGACAAAGTCTGATAAAATCAATCGCAGTCAGATACCGAAGCATTTGTCCGTGATCCGAAAAACCTTGGGATTGGGTGCGGATGATGTGCTGATTCCGTTCAGCGGAGAAAAAAAGACTGGTGTCACTGAGCTTTGGGCAGAGATCGACCGGTTTTTGGATTGAGACAGAGAATCGCAAAGTGTGCGTCACATCTTGGCTATATACGCAATGGACAGGGATGCCCCAAACGGTTCCGGCGGTTTTGAAGCAAGAAAATGAAATACCATCAGCGGCGCAAGACATGGAAATCGGATGCCTGCTGTACAGAAACAGAGAGAATTTCGCAAAAGAGATTCTCTCTGTTTGCGTTTTCTTGCAGGTTGCAAAAGAAAAAAAGATGCGGCGTCTGGGCGACAAGACAAGGTTTGGGGAGAAAAGAGAAAAATGACAGGCATAGGGATGAGAGCAGGTCAAAAGGTGCGGAAGAAAAAGGGATGCCGATGGCGCAGGAAGGGATGGAATGGTGAGTAGTTTACGAAAAAATCCTGTTGCAGTGGGTTTGATTGTAAGAACAAACGCTCTTTGCCATCGGCGTATCAATGGCAGAAGAGTCTCATTTGTTTTGAGGAATTGTCTCTGAAAAAGGAAGAAAAAGAGGCTTTTTGGAGATATAGCATTGGATTCGGATGGTTGTAATGAAAAGTAAAACCAGTTTAAGATTTTTTTAAGATTGGGAAACATTGAAGAAAAAAGAGGGATAGATTCGTTTTAGAATATGAAAAGACCAAACAGGATCAAAAGGGGGTGAGCGTATCGACAGGGCAAAACAAATCGCCATACTGCTCAGCGATTATCAAAATTTAATCTTTACGCTTTGCTATCGAATGACTCAAAACTATTTTGAGGCAGAAGATTTGGCACAGGAAACCTTTGTAGCAGCTTACGAACATCTGGACCATTTTGATGGGCAGCACGAAAAGGCTTGGCTTTGCCGGATTGCCATGAACAAATGTCTGGATTTTTTGAAAAAAGACCGTCGGCGCGCGATCCCGCAGGAAGAAGACGCATTTTTGTATCTGGCAGACCAGGAAACGATAGAAACGCATGTCTTGGCGCAAGAAGTGCAGTCGGAACTGAAGCATGCCTGTGAAAGCTTGCCGCCACCATACCGAGCAGTTGCGCTGGCGCATTTTTATGAAGAAAAGGATGCGGCGGAAATTGCCAGGGAGCAGAACAAGAATGTAAAAACGGTGCAAACGCAAATTTATCGTGCGCGTGCACGGCTGCAAAAAATTTACGGAAAGGAGCAGATGCCATGGGACGGTACCTGACAACGCAAGAGTGGGAACAGATGATTTCACAGCTGGAGCAAGGCGGTCTGCTGGAAGCGCCGCCGACGCTGGAAGCGGGTGTGATGGAGAAAATTGCTATGTTGGAGCGGCAGGAGGCGATGGATCATCGATATTCTGAAAAAACCAGACGGTTTTTTTATCAACTGAAGATCAGTGCTGCAATGGCGGCGTCTTTGGTATTGGTGCTGCTGCCGACTGGATCGCTTTCTTATGAAGCATCACCGTATGGACAGGCAAAGCAGATGGTTTGGGAGAGAGAAGAACCAAGCTGGCTGGATTATATGCAGCAGGGTGTTTCAACGATCAGTGAAGGCGTAAGCAGTTTTTCCGGTTATGCAATGAATCAAATAATGGAGGTATTCAGTTATGACAAATAAAAAGAATGGATTTTGGACGTTTTTGTTTTCTTTGATTCCTGGCGCAGGTGAGATGTATATGGGTTTTTTTAAGCAGGGAATTAGCCTGATGGGGTTATGTGTGCTGTTGACTGCGGTTGGATCGTTTTTAGGAATCGATGTATTGATTTTATTTTTACCGTTGATCTGGTTCTATAGTTTCTTTCATGTGCATCATCTACGGAGTTTACCGCCGGAAGAATTCCATGCCATTGAGGATAAATTTTTGTTTTGCGGCAAATATGACTGGGATTTGGGGGAAATGACAGCAAATCGTCGGAAAATCATTGCGATTCTTCTGGTTGTGGTAGGTGTGATTTTGTTGTGGAATGCGGCGATGAGCGGTATCCGTTGGATGTTGCCGGATTTTATGAATGAGCTGATTTGGCGCTTGGAGAGCTTGATCCCCAGAGTGGTGATTGCAATATTGATTCTGTATGCCGGTATCCGGATGTTGAAGGGAAAGAAAGAGGATGTATATGAGGCAGAGGAGGAAATGGACGACAGACAGGGAGGCGAATGATATGCGTGTCAGAAGAATCGGAACCGTCACATTAGGGCTAGGATTGCTGGTGTTTGGCACATTGTTTTTGGTGCATACGTTTTGGGATGGGTTAAGCTATGGCATCATATTGCGCTGTTGGCCCCTTTTGCTCATTTCTCTGGGAGTAGAAACCTTGTGGAGTCTGCGGGAAGATGGAGAGAGCCGCTGGGTTTATGATAAAGGGGCAGTTGGTTTGATGATATTACTTTCTCTGTTTGCAATGATGATGGCGGCAGCGCAGTTCTGTATGGAAATGAGCATCCGGTATGGGATACAGTAAGAAATTTAAGTTAAGAAGAAACGGTGGATTGCTGGCTGAGAGAGAATACCAGTGCGCAAGGAGTGCTTGCAGCGGCTGGATGGTTGATGTCTTTGTATGAAAACGAAAAACCATGGTTGAATCAAAAAGGCAGATGGGAATCAAAAAAATCGGAGATTTCTGCATCGGAGCAGAAGTTTCCGATTTTTTGTATGGCAAAAGAAGCGGAGCATACGCTGTTTACAGGAGAAGCGGATGGGAAATGAAACATTTCTGCAACAGAAGGCTGCAACAATATGCAAAAGGAGCGTTTCGAAAAATATGGTTGCAGGTCAAGAAAATCCATGATTTTGGAAAAATGATCCTGCGCGAATGGATATCAGAAGACCCGATGGAGGATAGAAGATCAACGGTGTTTGTGCTGTTGCTGTGGAGTGGAAAGATCATGAGAAAGGATTGCTGGATGGTGTGATTGCGTTGCGGCGAGAGAATCTATGATTTTTGTGAAAAAGAGGATACGGTGGGTTTTCTCTGGATGTTATCTATGCGTGTTCACAAAGGGTGCAGTGGTTTCTCGGTAAAATATATAGGCAAAAAAGGATTTTGGCAGGCGGATGGTGTATTACAGTGATAAGAGAATAGGAAAAGGTGGAAAATCGGAATGATGATACAAACGGAATTTACATTTCCTTCTGCATTGCAGGGGCAGGAAATCTTTGCAGTCAGCTGGCGCAAAGGCGGCGGACAATATCGCGGTGTGGTGCAGATTGTACATGGAATGCAGGAACATATTGGCAGATATGCAGCGTTTGCGGTATATTTGGCAGAACGAGGGTTTGTGGTGTATGGCAGTGACCATTTGGGGCATGGAAAAAGTGTGCGGAAAGAAACAGACTTTGGATATTTTGGATCAACGGATGGCTGGAAAAATTTGCTGGCGGATCTGCATACATTGATGTGCCGGGCAAAAGCAGAATATCCGGATCTGCCCTATATTCTGATCGGGCACAGCATGGGATCTTTTTTGGCGCGGGAATTTGCCGCAGTCTATGGCGATACTTTGGATATGGCGGTTTTTCTTGGTACGAGTGCCGGTTCGTGCCTGCTGAAACCATGCATTCGTAGCATAGAGAAAAAAGCCGAAAAACGTGGACGAAAAACACCGGCAACGGAGTGGAGTCGATTGGCATTTGGTGCATATCATCGACGGATTCATCCCAAGCGAACCAACTATGATTGGTTATCCACGGTGGAAACAGAGGTCGATGCGTTTATTCTGCATCCACTGTGCGGCAGAGCGTTTACGTATGGTGGTTACCGGGATTTATTCACGCTGCTCAAACGGGTATCAGGTATGGAGTGGGCGTACCGTTTGCCGAAAAATTTGCCGATTTTGCTGGCATCCGGAAAAGGAGATCCGGTGGGTGCCTACGGGAAAGGCGTACGGCGCGTGGCAAAGTGGTTGCTGCGGGCAGATTGCCGTAAGGTTTCGGTCAAGCTATATGCACATCTGCGTCATGAATTGCTGCATGAAAGCAGAAAAGAAGAGATTTATGCGGATTTATATCAATGGATGTGCCGATATCTGCCGCAGAATCAAGAAAAAAAGAAAGGACTTGGAAGATGAGAGTGGAGATATCTTTGGATTTATATCGTATTTTTTGTGCAGTGGTACGTACGGGGAATATGTCGGCTGCTGCAAAGGAATTATTTATTACCCAGCCGGCGGTCAGTATGGCAGTGCGGCAATTGGAAGAAAAAATGGGCGGCGCGTTGTTGGTGCGTACAACAAAGGGAGTGTATCCGACGGCAGAAGGAAAACTGTTGTATACGTATTTGGAGCAGGCGTTAGGGCTGATTCACACGGCGGAGGAAAAATATTTCCAGATGGTGCATATGGAAGCGGGTGAGTTGAAGATCGGCGCCAGCGATACCATTATTGCCCATTATTTGCTGCCGTATTTGGAACAGTACCATAAGCGGTATCCGGAAATCAATATCAAGGTCACCAATAAAACCACACAGGAATCCCTGCGTTTGCTGCGCAACGGCAGTGTGGACGTTTGTTTTGTGAATTTGCCGTTGGCGGACAGTACGGATTTGGAAGTGACCGAATGTATGGAAATACAAGATATTTTGGTGGGCGGCGAGCGCTATCATCTGTTGGCGCAAGTAGGACTGGATATTCGAGATTTACCGAAATATCCGCTGCTGATGCTGGAGGAGATGAGTAATACCCGTCGTTTGACGGATTGTTATGCAGAAGAAAATGGAGTCGTATTGACGCCAATTTTGGAATTGGGGAGCAATGATTTACTGATTAGCTTTGCAAAGATTAATTTGGGGCTGACTTTTGTGATTCGGGAATTTACAGAACAAGAGCTGAGGCAGAGGACATTGTATGAGATTCCCTTGTATCCGCCGATGCCAAAACGCCAAATTGGGAGGGTGCGCCTAAAACAAGTGGAGGCACCGCATGCGGTACGGGGGTTGATTACACTGATGGAAGAAGGATTTCCAAAATGAAAAAGGTGCGGAAGGGGGTTGACAAATCCGATTTATTGCGTTAATATATGAGCAGATATTCAAATGAAAGAAGGAAATACCCATGCATACACAGCGAGAGGAAGTGGATATGGAACGGAAATTGCAGGAAGATTTTGTCAAGGATTTGGCGGAATTTTTCAAAATATTTGGCGACGCTACACGCATTCGTATTTTGCGCTTGTTGGGAGAGCAGGAACGCAATGTGGGAGAATTGGCAGATGCGCTGGAAATGACCCAATCGGCAGTTTCCCATCAGTTGCGTGTACTGCGCCAGAACGATTTGGTAAAGTATCGAAAAGAAGGGAAGACCGTATACTATTCTCTGGATGACGAGCATGTGCGGACGGTGCTGGAACAGGGGACGACGCACATTTGTCACAAACGTGGATATGTGGAGGAAAGTGGGCAATGACCGTTGTCGGATGAATGGGATGCCGCAGGGAGCTTTTGCGGTATCCATAGGAAATAGACGGGCAAGCGCAGACAAATATTTTTTCTTCTATATATGAATAAATAATCATATAATCAAATATAGATAGATGAGAGGTGTCAGATATGCAGGAAATGACGATTTTACTGAAAGGATTGACCTGTGCCAACTGTGCGGGAAAAATTGAGCATGCGATAAACCGGATGCGGGAAACCAAAGAGGCGGAAATCAATTTGGTCAAACAGGAAATGCAGTTGTCTTTGCGGGAAGATGTCAATCCAGAGCAAATGCTGGAAAAAGTAAAACAAACGGTTGCCAGATATGAATCCGGGATAGAAGTCAGCCTGAAGACTTCTGCTGTGGAAACGGTGGAGGGAACACGGACAGCGGGCGGCTGCCATGAACCCCATGTACATGAATCTGGTGCGGCGGAAGCTTGTGGGTGTCATAAGGGACACGAACATATCCATGAGCATACACACACCCACGAGCATGCCCATGGTGCATCAGGAAACCGTAACAGATTGATTGCTCGCTTTGGGATTGGAATTGCTTTGTTTTTGGCGGCAAACATTGGGGAGGGGATGCTTTCCGTTGGTTTGTTTTTGGCGGCATATTTGGTATTTGGCTATGATGTGTTGTATCAAGCCATTCGCAATATGATCAAAGGGCAGGTATTTGACGAAAATTTTCTGATGGCATTGGCGACGGTGGGAGCCATCGCCATAGGTGAAATGCCGGAAGCGGTTTTTGTCATGCTGTTTTATCAAGTGGGGGAAGCCTTTCAGGATTATGCAGTGGAGCGCTCCAGAAAATCCATTACGTCTTTGATGGATATTCGACCGGATTATGCAAATGTAGTGGAAACAGATGGCAGTATCCACCGGGTTTCGCCGGAACAGGTAAAAAAAGGAACGGTGATTCAAGTAAAGGCAGGAGAAAAGATTCCGTTGGACGGCGTGGTGCTTTCCGGCTGGGCAATGCTGGATACGGCGGCGCTGACGGGTGAGTCTGTGCCTCGCCGTGTGGATACAGGCAACACAGTGCTAAGCGGATGCATCAATACGGATGGATTGCTGCAATTGGAAGTAACAAAACCCTTTGCGGAATCTACGGTGATGAAGATTTTGGAGCTGGTAGAACATGCCGCTGGCAAAAAATCCAAAACGGAAAAATTTATTACCCGTTTTGCCAGAGTATATACGCCGGTGGTCGTTGGATTGGCAGTACTGCTGGCATGTCTGCCGCCGCTTTTGGGGTATGGCGCATGGGCAGAATGGATCGGACGCGCTTTGGTATTCCTAGTAGTATCTTGTCCCTGTGCACTGGTACTGTCTGTACCGCTGAGTTATTTTGCCGGCATCGGCGCTGCGTCGAAAAATGGCATTTTGGTCAAAGGTGGAAATTATTTGGATATTCTTTGCCAGACGGATCGTATGGTATTTGACAAAACAGGGACACTGACCAAAGGTGCATTTTCTGTGACGCAGATAGAAGCGGCAGATCCCAAAGCAGTGCTTCAGATGGCAGCTGCCGGAGAGCAGATGTCCAATCATCCGATTGCTCGTGCGATCACGGCGGCGTATGAAAAACAAACCGGACATCAGCCGGAAGAAGTAACGGAATATCAGGAAAAAGGCGGCTATGGAATAACGTATCTATATCAGGGCAAACAAATGGCATCTGGGAATGCACGTCTGATGGAAGCATTGGGAGTGTCTCACCCGATCTATGAAGGATGCGGTTCTGTGGTTTATGTGGCGGCAGACGGTGTGTTTCAGGGGTATGTGGTTGTGGATGATACCATAAAGGAAGGCTGTGCAGAAGCGTTGGAAGCATTGCGGCACTACGGCATACAGGAGATAGTAATGCTGTCTGGTGACAGAGTGAAAACTGCAGAAGCGATTGGGCAGACTTTGGGGATGGACCGTGTATACGCAGAATTGCTGCCGCAGGATAAACTGAAAAAAATGGAAGAGATTCTGCAAACCGAAGGCAAAGGGAAGACAGCATTTGTAGGAGATGGAATCAATGATGCGCCGGTGCTTGCAGGCGCAGATGTAGGCATTGCCATGGGTGCGATTGGGTCTGATGCGGCAATTGAAGCGGCGGATGTGGTGCTGATGGATGATGATATTAGCAAGATTGCCGTTGGTATGCGGATTGCGAAAAATACAAGAACCATTGTTTTGCAAAATATTACATTTGCCCTTGGAGTGAAAGTGTTGGTGCTGTTATTGAGCGCAGTGGGACTGGCAACAATGTGGATGGCAGTATTTGCGGATGTAGGGGTAGCGGTCTTGGCAATCCTAAACGCAATGCGGAAAAAATAAGTGAGAAACGATAGACAGGATAGGAAGAATGGCTCTGCCAGCATTGCATGAGGCACAACCGAAACAGAGATCATACAGCAAAAATCACACATCGGCTTGCAAAAGGCGGTTGTGTAGGAATTGATGAAATGATGTTTTAGGCGAAGTTTCTGTTTCCTTCATCCGTTTTTCGTGAGAAAACAAAAAACATAGGGAGTTCCATTGGCATTTGTCTGGAAACTCCCTGTTTGTTTGGATAGATACGCATTCTGTTTGCAGATAACATTGAAAAATAGCATTTTCTAAGCCGTGTGAGTCGCTCAAAGCTGGCATTTGCAGAGCAAATGTGCTTGACCCGCACTGCCAAGAGAGGCAGACAGGCGCCTGCGGCTGGCATTTGCAGAGCAAATGTGCTTGACCCGCACTGCCAAGAAAGGCAGACAGCCGCCTGCGGCTGGCATTTGCGGAGCAAATGTGCTTGACCCTTGTTTTCCGAACGGTTCTGCCGTAATGTATTTGGAAAAAATCATTTTGTCTATCGCCTGATGTGCGCCGCAAAACCATGTTTTTGTTCGGGATTTTCGATTTTTTTTGATCTCAGAATACAGATGTTTGGCAAGTTTTTATGACTGCCTGAGTCATAGGAACGAAACTTGAAAATACTTCGCCTAAATAAGGAAAGGCTTAGGCATACAAGCAAAAATCAAACAGCCAAGCAAAGCAGCGCAGCGCCAATAAAGTTGGCAGGACAAAAGGTTATGCCTCTGCTTGTATATCGGTGGAAACGTCGTCTTTTGGCAGAGTATCCGCATATAAGATATTGCTGCTGTCCAACCCGTTTAATTCCAAACGAAGTGTGCAATGGCAGGAATTTCCAGTAATATAAAATACGTGCATCCCTTTTTTCAAAGATAAGGTCAATTCGTTGCTAATCTCCGTTGTAACGGCGGAGGAATCCAACGGGATGGTGTTGTTTTCGCTGCCGTTTTCACTGTAACAACCAATCCAGGCGTCGCCAGCATCTTTGGTGAAGTTATAATATAAGGTTACTTCGGTATCTTCAGCAGTTTCTATGTAAAAAAAAGGCGCTTCGTTTTCGGTTACCGTTGCTTCTAATCGGACGGCAGGAATATTTCCTTCTGCCATACGCAGAGAAGAGAATACTTCCTGTTGGATTTGCGCTGCATTTTGCGAAAAAGGATTCTCAGCGGCAGGCTGAGACTGACAAGCAGTCAGTGCCAATGCCAGTATGCCGCAAAGCAGCCAGATGGTTCTGTGTTTCATATTTGGTCACCTCAGTATTACTGTTCTTGTCGTTTCAGTATATGCTTCAAATTTTACATTACCCGAAAAGAATCCTTACATTTTTATTAAATCCGAAAAGCAGCTAAAACAAGCAGATGTCATTGGATGGATCGTATTAAAAACAAGCAGGCAGATGGTTTGTATGTTTTTGTGCTGAAACAAGCAAACAGGGTTATTTGAAAAGACAGATGGAAGATATGGCAGTGTCAGACAGTGGACAGGGGGAATTCAGGCGGTGGGCATGGAAATGGAAAACGGCTGCTGATGATCATCAGCAGCCGAACTAAAATAGAAAAATCATAACTCGTCAGAGGTGGATGTTGCGGAAGAAATGATTTTTTTAACATTTTTTTCAAATTTTACGCGGGACAGCATGACCATATGCCCACAGCCGCAGCATTTGATGCGGAAATCAATGCCGGTGCGCAGGATCTCCCACTGAGCAGAGCCACAGGGGTGAGATTTTTTCATTTGTACGATATCTCCAACAGAAAACTGCATGGTTATCCCTCCTTTTGTTGTACAATATGCAGTGTGCGCTGAGGGTAAGGAATTTCAATTCCTTCCGCATCCAGACGATTTTTGACCCGCCGTCGTAATTCAGATTCGGTGGCAACATTGGTTTTGACCCGGCATTTTGCTGCAATTTTAATGGTAACGGCGGAGTCGTCCAATCCGGTGATCCCGACAATGGCAGGAGGTTCCAGCACATTTGGCATGTCTCCTGTTTTTTCCATTTCATCCCGCAAAATTTCCAAAACCCGGTCGATGCTGGCTTGATAGGAAACGCCAACCGTAATCACGGCGTTGATAAACTCCTGACATTGATTGGTGACAGTACCGACGGAACCGTTCGGAATGATATGCACGCAGCCCTGTGCATCCCGAATTTTGGTGGAGCGTAAGGTAACGCTTTCGACGGTGCCGGTAATATTTTGTATGGTTACCACGTCTCCGACGGCATAGTGATCTTCGAACAGGATGAAAAATCCATTCATCATATCGGTGACGATATTCTGCGCGCCAAGACCGATGGCAACAGAGCCGGCACTCGCTACGACAACCAAAGATTTGCTGTCAACACCCAAATAACTGAGGGCTGTAAAGATGCCGATAAAATAAATCACGTATTTGACGACGCTGGAGGTGATGGACTGGAGCGTTTTTGCTTTCCGATCTGTCATGGACAATCGCTGATTTTTGGTCTGTGCTGCAAAAAAATGTTTGATGAAGCGATGGAAAATCCGGATCATCAGCCAGCAGACCAAAAACGTCAGCAAAATCTTTACCAAGATGATACCTGCGCGCATGGTAAAATCCCAGATTTGCTCTATCGTGGGCAACTCCGGTGTCCATGTGCTGGATTCGGCTGTAGTCAGCGCTTGTTCTGTGGATGCCTGCATGTGAAATTCCTCCTTTTTTGCCGATGGCGTTCTGCCGCTTCAATAAAATGGCGGAACAAAGCGGTTTGTTCTTTGGTATGCATAGATTCTGGGTGCCATTGAACACCCAGGACAAACTCTTTTTCCTCCTGCCAGATTGCTTCTGTCAGACCATCTGTGCTACAGGCAGCAGCGGCAAAGCCTTCTGCTAAGCGGGAAACTGCCTGATGATGCAGGGAGTTTACAGCAATGGATGGTTGTTGCCAAATGCGATCCAGCAGGCTGTGCGGGACAATCTGTATGCTGTGCGTCGCATATGAGCGAGGCGCCTGCTGATTATGTTTCAAGGAAGAACCAGTCTGTACGGATATGTCTTGATAAATACTGCCGCCGGCGGCGATATTCATGATTTGCATACCGCGGCAGATGCCGAATATCGGAAAATCGATTTCCAATGCCTGTCTGCAGAGGGCAAGCTCATAGGCGTCCCGGATGGGAGAAATGGCACCGTTTTCCCGAATTGGCTCTTCTCCAAAGCGCAGCGGATCGATATCTCCGCCGCCGCTGAATAAAATGCCGTCGACAAAGGACGGAAACGTACTGTTTGGAAAGAGCAATACAGGGATTCCGCCTGCTTCAAGGATAGATTGGGTATAATCCTGGCTGATTTTGAATCGTGTTTTTTCGTAAGAATAATCCGGCGTAATGCCAATAATGGGTTTTTCCATAGTGGTCGCCCCTTTCTGTATTCTATTACAGTATACAAAAGGGAAGAAAAATTTGCAACAAAGGACAGGCTTTGTCGGAAAAAATCGGAAAAAGCGGTGACGTTTTTTGTCAAGTCCTTGAATTCGGGTGGAAGAATATGGTATGATGAAAAAAATCTATGAATTTGATAGCAATTTTCAAATGCAGGAGGAAGGGTTATGAGAACGATTGGGATTATCGGTGCCATGGAAGAAGAAATCGCTTTTCTGCGGGATAAGATGGAAGTTGTGACCACAAAAAGCGTTGTGGGATTGACATATGATATCGGACGATATGCTGGAAACAACATTGTGCTGGTCAAAAGCGGAATCGGCAAAGTAAATGCGGCGGTCTGCACCCAGGCGATGATTGACCATTTTGGGGTGGATTATGTCATCAATACAGGCGTGGCGGGCGCAATCCATGAAGATCTGCGGATTGGAGATATTCTAATTTCTGTGGACGCAGTGCAGCATGACATGGATACCTCTGTTTTTGGAGATCCTATTGGCGTGATTCCGCGAATGGCAGAAAGCTGTTTCAAGGCGGATGAAGCACTGGTTCGTCTGGCGCAGGAGGCAGCAGAGAAATGCGGGCTGGATTGCCGTGTGTTGACTGGTCGGATTGCCAGCGGAGATCAATTTATCAGTTCCCATGAAGGAAAGGAGCGCATTCGCCGTACGGTAAAGGGTGATTGTGCGGAAATGGAGGGAGCAGCCATTGCCCAGACATGCTGGCTCAACCGGATTCCGTTTGTGGTGATTCGTGCCATTTCGGATGATGCCAATGAAGAAGCAGGCATGTCATATGATGAATTTTGCGTCATGGCAGCAAAACGCAGCAGCCTGCTGACAGAAACCATGTTGGAACAGATGAATGAATAAAACACGGTCTCTGGTGGTATCATTCCCCAAAAGAGCGAAAACAGTGGAAAAAATCGCGGAATTTCTGCGGTATATCTATTGTCAGAAGCACGGTGGTCTTGTATAATGCAAGAGAAGTAAATCTGCCGTAGGAAAAAACGGATGGAAAATCAGGAAAACGAAAGGGTGGAAAGGTATGACAGCAAAAACGCATGGGTATATCACAAAAGAAATTGAGTTAGAACAAATATACCGTTTTATTGTAAGATATTTTGACCCGGAGGCGAAAGTCAACCGTTATGAAAACCGTTTCGGTGAAAGCAACGAAATGGCTGTGTATTTCACATATAAAGGGGAAGACAGACGGCTGTTTACGATGATTTACAAAAGCCGTAAATTTTCCAAAAACGGAGAAAAAAGACGTTTGATTTTCTTGGATTTGGACTATTGGGGGCATAGTGTAGAAATTATGCGATCCATCATTTCTTTCTTCAGCGGATGGCTGGATGAAAATGACTGTGATAAGGAAGGTCCGTACTATATTGACGAACAGCCGGACGGCGTAGTGCCGAATATCATCAAAATCACTAGGAAAGAACTGAACAAACGCATGGGCGGCATGGTGGTTATCATTGATGATGACGACGAAGAAGAGTCGTAATCCAAACAGCTCCGTATTTTTCAGCAGAAAATGCGGGGCGTTTTTTTATCAGATTTATCAGGGGTTCGGGAAAAACCAGTGTAATATGCGGAAGGCTCTTGCTTGCAAAGCGTTTCGGCTTTTGTTATACTGGATACAGAAAACCGGCAGCATGCGGGAAGGGCGGTGGCAGGATGCAGGAAGAGAAAAATTTGAAACAAATGATAGAAGAAGATTTGCTCCATTGTCAGACAGTATGGGAAGCTTATTCCCATGATAAGGAAAAGATGGGAGAACTGTTTCGGCTGCTGCTGCTACACTATGAAGGAGAAATCGACGGATTTGATGAGGATTTATGTGTGATCCAAAATCGCGAAGATTCTGCCGATATGGCGGCGGTTTACCGCAAAAACATTTCCCGCTTGATGGAACGGATGGAAGCCTTTCGGGAAAATGGATATTCCAATGAAGGGTTGATGGAATATTACATACGGAAGGAACAGAAGGAAATCAATTTTTTTGCAGATTTTACGACGGTGCGGATTGCGCTGGGTATGGAACAGATTCCGCTGCTGGAAAAAGAAGAAATCATGGAAAAGTTGGATGAGATGGAAGAAATTTGCGCGCAGGTGGTTCCAAGAAGCAAAAAGTGGGAATCTTTGCGGGAATATCTGATATGGCTGTCCGGAAAGGACGTAAATATCGCCATGCAGATTCTGCCGCTGTTCTTCCGTATCAATGATACGATTACAAAGAGGCAAGGATCATGATAAAATTGATTGTGTCCGATATGGACGGTACCTTATTAAATGACCAAAAGCAAATAGACGACAGGATTTATGCACTGCTTCCGGGCATGCATAAGAAAGGGATCCGCTTTGTGGTGGCAAGCGGCAGACAGTATCCGAGTCTGAAAAAGAATTTTCAGGAACATCTGCAGGATATTGTGGTGATTGCGGAAAACGGTGCGTTTGTTGTGCAGGATACGAAAGAATTATACTACCGCGGCATGACTCAGGCACAGCTTTCTCTCTGGCTGGATGCGGTGGCGCAGCTGCCGGACGTGGAACCTCTGCTGTGTGCTAAGTACTGTGGGTATACGCATAGCAAGGAAATGTATGACTATCTGCGCAGCGATCCGTTTTATTATGATATGGTGCTGGTAGATGATTTGCATGGAATTACAGAAGATGTGACGAAGGTTTCCTTGATTGAGCGAGGCGGCAGAGGCGCACAGTTTTGCTATGATCGATTGGCTCCGTTGCTGACGGAGGAAATGACATTGGTAATCTCCGGAGACACTTGTCTGGATACGGGATTGAAAGGCGTCAACAAAGGAAGCGCAGTGGCAGCACTGCAGCAGATGTGGCAGATTCGTCCGGAAGAAACGCTGGTATTTGGCGATCAGTTTAATGATGTAGATATGTTTGACTGTGCGTTTTACAGTTACGCGATGGGAAATGCGTCCCGAGAGGTAAGACAGCGGGCACGGTTTGTAACAGGAACCAATAATGAAGGCGCGGTGGTTAATGTGATACGGGAATTGACCGGGCTGTAAGGACGGTTTGGAATAAGGAGGATTATGAAAAAAATAGCAAGTTATGCATTAGGATGCAAAGTAAATCAATATGAAAGCGAGGCCATCGCAGAACTGTTTGCACAACGAGGATATGAAGTGGTGCCGATAGAGGACACAGCGGATATTTATATCATCAATACTTGTACGGTAACAAATTTCGGCGATAAAAAATCCCGCCAGCTCATCCGAAAGGTGAAACGTCAGAATGCAGACGCCATTGTGGCAGTGGTGGGTTGTTATGCGCAAACGGCGCCTGCGGAACTGGAAGCAGTGGAGGGCGTGAATCTGGTCATTGGAACAAAGGACAAAAGCAGGATTGTGGAATTGGTGGAAGCGTACCGTAAAGAGCAGGGTGTATGTAATTATGTGACAGACATTATGCATGAGCGCATATTTGAGCCGTTGGAAATCAAGAAACTTTCCAATCGTACCAGAGCGTATTTGAAAATCCAAGACGGTTGCAGCCAGTTTTGTTCCTACTGCATCATTCCATATGCCAGAGGACCCATCCGCAGCCGAGAGCCGCAGGATGTTATCGCGGAAGTGCGCCGTCTGGCGGAGAACGGATTTCAGGAAGTGGTATTGACCGGGATTCACGTGGCAAGCTATGGAAAAGATTTGAAACAGACTTCTTTGTTGGAGATTATCCAACAGGTACATGCGGTAGACGGCATAGAACGGATTCGATTCAGTTCGATTGAGCCAAATGTGGTGACAGAAGCCTTCGCAGCGGAAGTGGCAAAATTACCGAAGGTGTGCGATCATTTTCATCTATCCCTGCAAAGCGGCTGTGATAAAACACTGCGGGAGATGAACCGCAGGTATGATACGGAGAAATACCGCCAGGCAGCAGCGCGGCTGCGGCGATATCTGCCGGATGTCGCGTTGACCACAGATATGATTGTGGGTTTTCCGGGAGAAACAGAAGAGGACTATCAGCAAAGCAAAGTATTTGCCAAAGAGATGGCGTTTTCCAAGATTCATGTGTTTCCGTATTCCCCCAAAAAAGGAACGCCGGCGGCAGAACGGAAGGATCAGCTGCAAAATGCGGTGAAACAGGCACGCAGCCATGATCTGATTGCCTTAAGTGACGCCATGACAGAGGTTTTTCTGACTGCACACTTAGGTAGAAAAATGTCCGTATTATTTGAGCGGGAAGTAGCGCCAAATTGGTATGAAGGGCATACCACCAATTATATCAAAGTCCATGTGTTTAGCCGACAAGCGTTAACCAATGTGATTCTTCCTGTTCGTTTGACAGAGGTGCAAGGAGAGACGGCAATCGGCGAAATTACGGAATAAATGCTGGATTTTGTAATATTTATGTAAGGAAACAACGGTTGCAATCCGTTGGGGTTTATATTATCATGGAAGAATAGAGCAGTGCAGACAGCGGGGGCTGTGTGAACGGAGAGTGATAGAAATGAGCAATAACATCAACGAAACACAATATTTTGGCAGAGCCGGAAAAGAACCGGAAAATGAAGCAAGAAGAATCCTGATTTCCGTCAGTACGGCGCTGCGGGAAAAGGGATATAATCCAGTAAACCAGATTGTGGGATATATTTTATCCGGCGATCCGACGTATATTACCAGTTACTTGAATGCCAGAGCGATGATCCGCAAACTGGAGCGGGACGAACTGTTGGAAGAATTGGTAAAGGATTATTTGGATAGAAATGAATAAGAAAGAGGCTAAAGATTGCGGATTTTAGGATTGGATTTTGGGGATAAAACCATTGGTGTCGCCGTCAGTGATCCATTGGGATGGACGGCGCAGGGAGTGGAAATAATTCGGCGGGAGAATCCCATGGAATTTAAGAAATGCATGCGCCGTTTGGCAGAAGTGATCCAACAGTATAAGATAGAGGTCATTGTGTTGGGGTATCCGAAGAATTTGGATAATTCCGAAGGAGAACGATGTGAAAAAACAAAAGCGTTCGAAGCGAGAATCAAAGGACGGTTTCCGAAGATACCGGTCGTGCTCTGGGACGAACGGTTCAGCACCATTGCAGCGGAGCGTGCCCTGCGGATGGCGGATTTGAGCCATGAGAAAAGGAAAAGCGTGATTGACAAAATGGCGGCAGTGCATATTTTACAGGGATATTTGGACAGCAGGCGCGGACAAGACGCCAACGAGAAGGAACGGAGAAGCATATGAGCGATATTTTTCAGGAAGCAGAAGAAATGGAATTTGAAATGGTAACGATGACCGATGAGGATGGCACAGAGGTAGAGTTTTCGATTATTGACCATGTTGCCAGCGGTACAGACAGATACCTGTTGGTAGTGGAAACGGAAAAGATGGACGAGGAAGAATCCGAAGCATTGATTCTAAAAGAGATTTCTATTGACGCCAATGATATTACCTATGAAATGGTGGAAGACGACGCGGAATTTGACCGTATTGCAGAAATGTTTGCACAAAAAGGCGAGGATTATGAAGTCTCTGTGGAATGAGCAGGAATGATTGGTGCGGCTGAGGATAGCAGAATCCTTTCGAAGTGCCAACGAATATCGAATGGACAGAGGGAACGGAAGACCGGTTCGGCTGGAAAATAAATGAAATAGAACGAAAGAAAGCATGGATTCTATCCGTTTTGGAGAGATACCGCATGATTTCCAAAAATCGAAACAAGCAGAAAAAGAGATATTTGCTTTAAGCTTGTTTGATAGGAATCGGATGGATATCCAGTATAGTGCTGGAATTTGCTGATTAGGTTTGAGACAGCAGAATCTATTGATGCCCAAAGAGAGAACGGGAAAAATATTTTTTGAAACGAAACCGGTAAACCGGTATGCTCTTTTCAATAGGATGATGTGCGGATAAAAAAGGGAACAAAAACGAAAAGCAGCGTCTTGCAGGAAAGCAAATGGAACGGAAGCGATGTTTTTCATGGAAAGACAAGACAGGCTGCTCTTTTTATGCTTGCCAGAAATGGAAGAGTTGGGCGGGCTTTGTTTTTGTAGAGACGGACACTTTTTTATGGCATGAAAAAACAAAACAGTCAGAAATGGGAGAGAAAAGGAGGTGTGTTTTTTGGCAAACAGACGTGCAAAACCCAAGACAAGGCTGAAAGTCATTGCCTTAGGCGGGTTGGAAGAAATCGGGAAGAATATGACGGTGCTGGAATACGGCAATGATATTGTGATTATTGACTGTGGGCTGGCCTTTCCAGAGGATGACATGCTGGGGATAGACCTAGTGATTCCCGATATCACCTATTTGGCAAAAAACGTGGAAAAAATCAGAGGAATTGTGTTGACCCATGGGCATGAGGATCATATTGGTGCGCTGCCTTATGTGCTCAAGCAATTGAAAGTACCGGTGTTTGGTACATTGCTGACACTGGGGTTGTTGGAAAACAAGCTGCGGGAGCATAAAATGCTGGATAAAACGACACTGCATACTGTCGTACCCGGAGAAAAAGTCAAGCTGGGGCAAATGATGGTAGAATTTATTCATACCAATCATTCTATCGCCGATTCTGTGGCACTGGCGATACAGACGCCGGTGGGAACGGTGATTCATACCGGCGACTTTAAGGTGGATTATACGCCGATTGACGGTGAGATTATTGATTTGCAGCGGTTTGCAGAACTGGGCAGTCAAGGCGTTTTGCTGCTGATGAGTGACAGCACGAATGCAGAGCGTAAAGGATTTACGATGTCGGAAAAAAATGTTGGCAAGGTGTTTGAACGGATTTTTGAGGAAACGCCCAGAAACCGTATCATGGTAGCGACATTTTCTTCCAATATTCACCGGATTCAGCAGATTATCAATGCGGCGTATATGTATGGCAGAAAAGTTGCGATCATTGGCAGAAGCATGGTCAATGCAGTGAAAACCGCATCAGAGCTGGATTATTTATGGATTCCTCCTCGTACCTTGATTGATATTACCGAGATTAAAAATTATCGGGATGAACAGCTGGTTATTATTACGACCGGCAGTCAGGGAGAGACCATGTCGGCATTGTCCAGAATTGCCAACAGCGAGCATAAGCAGGTGAGTGTAAAACCGGATGATAAAATCATCATCAGCGCATCGGCTATTCCGGGAAACGAAAAGAATGTCATCCGTGTGGTCAATGAACTGCTGAAAAAAGGCGCCGATGTGGTATATGGCGGGATTGAGGATATCCATGTATCCGGGCACGCCAGACAGGAGGAACTGAAACTGATGCTTGCCCTGACCAAACCGAAGTTTTTTATGCCGGTGCATGGCGAGTATATGCATTTGTCCAGTCATCGAGATTTGGCAATCAGTATGGGAATGGATAAAAAGAATATTTTTGTCAATAAACTGGGCGATGTTTTAGAGTTGTCCAAAAATGAGGCGAAAGTGACCGGCACGGTTCCTACCGGACAGGTGATGGTAGACGGTTTGGGTGTTGGCGATGTGGGGAATATTGTCCTGCGAGACAGAAAGCATTTGTCAGAGGACGGTTTGATGGTAGTCGTTGTTTCGATGGAAAGCGAAACCGGGCAGATCATGGCAGGACCGGATATTATTTCCCGCGGTTTTGTGTATGTGCGAGAATCGGAAGGGTTGATGGATGGCGCGAAAGAAGTGGTATTGAAAGCACTTCAGGAGTGCGAAGAAAAAAACATCACCAGCTGGAACTATATCAAAAATGTCATCAAAGATACGTTGAAAAATTATATCTGGCAGAAAACCAAGAGAAGCCCCATGATTCTGCCCATTATTATGGAAGTGTAAGACAGAGATATAAAATAAGACAGGCATATAAAAAAAGTCGGAAATTCATTGGAATTTCCGACTTTTTTTATATGCCTGTCAATTATTCAAATACACAGTCTTTCAGCAGTACATTGCCAAATTTACCATCGCAGATACCAACAAGCGTAATGGAATCCCCTTGCTGTAATTCCATTACTTTTGCGATCTGTGCCTCGTCAGAGAAATAGCACTGAACAGAGGTAATCGAAAAATCATCTCCGGCAAAGGTAATATAGACGTCCTCCATCACATCTTTGCCAATCGTGCCAACGGTACCGCTCAGGCGCATGGTTTTCCCTTCATAAATTTCATCCCCTTTCACCTCATTGGCTTCATAGGTTGTCAGCAGTTCCGCGGGAGAAATTTCCATGATTTCTACAGGTGCTTCTTCTGATGTTTCTGCGGGAGGACTGACAATGGTGCCATCGGCGCCAGCGGGACTGCTTTGGGCAGGCTGCTCCTCTCCACCGCCAGCCAGAGCTGCTCCAATCAGCAGGATGGCAATCACAAGAATCACCCATTTTGCCTTACCACCCTGTTTTCTGCCGCATTGGGGGCAAACTTTGGCTTTTTGAGGAATGGCAGTCTGACAAAATTTACAGGTTTTGGTTTCTGTTTTTATGTTTCCATATTTTTCTCTCCTTTTTCTTTCTGATTCTTATATTATGTTGCTTCTTTAGCAACATAATGCTGCAAAACCCATGGTAATGTCAAGGGAAAAAATGAGGGGGTCTTTCGCCATGAAAATATACGAATATGAAGGGAAGAAAAATATTTGTGGAGAACAAATCCGCAGGATTCGTACAAAAAAGAAACTTTCACAGGCGGCATTGTCCCGGCGTTTGCAGTTGGAAGGCATTACCATTGACCGCTATTCGATTTGCCGCATGGAAAAGGGAGAACGGTTTATTGCGGATTATGAACTGATAAAAATTGCTGCGGTGCTGGAAGTGCCTGTCGCTACATTGTTTCTGTCAGAAGATGATTGCGCAGAACCCTAAAATATTGTAAGATAGCAACAGTATCAAAGCACACTGGCTGTGCGCCTGTGTGCTCGCAAAAGGAGAGAAAGACATGCAGTCTGTTGGAGAAATCAAAAACATGCTGGAAAGTTGTCCGGTGGAGAACCTGCCGGAACGATTACTGGGAATTTCTAAGGACAGCCGAAAAGGCGTTCAGGCGCTTGCTGCCCGTTTTCAGAAAAAACATGACGCCTATCTGGCAGAGCTGGAGCGGCTGGAAACATTGCTCGTCTACGAGCGGGAATGTTATGCGCAAGGATGGAAATGGGTGGCAGGCATCGACGAAGTGGGACGCGGACCATTGGCAGGACCGGTGGTGGCTGCGGCGGTGATTCTGCCAGAAAATCATAAGATTATCGGAATTGACGATTCCAAAAAACTCTCTGCAAAAAAACGAGAAGCATTGTGTGCAACCATTCAGAAGGAAGCAGTAGCTTGGGCAGTTGGTGTGGTGTCTCACAAACGGATCGACGAAATCAATATTTTACAGGCAACCTATGAAGCTATGCGACAGGCAATTGCCGGATTGCAGATACAGCCGGATGTGATTTTGGCGGATGCGGTGACGATACCGCAAATCACCATACCGCAAAAAGCCATTGTCAAAGGCGATGCAAAAAGCATTTCCATTGGCGCCGCCAGTATTGTGGCAAAGGTGACACGGGATCATATGATGGAAGCGATGGCAGAATTATATCCCGGATATGACTTTGCGTCGAATAAGGGATATGGCTCACAAAAGCACCTGGCAGGCATTGCGCAATATGGAATCTGTCCCATTCACCGACGGACGTTTGTCCAGCGGTTTCTCCAAGGAGCGGATGCAGACAGTCAGGAAATCGGGATGGCGGGAGAAACCTTGGCGGTCAGAGAGATGCGGAAACAGGGATATACGATATTGGAACAAAACTATCGGACGCGGGGGGGAGAAATTGATATCATTGCCCAAAAAGATGGGATATTGGTCTTTACAGAAGTAAAGACAAGAAGAGGAACGGCATACGGTACGCCGGCAGAAGCGGTTACTCGTACCAAGCAGAGACATATCATCGCGGCAGCGAAGGAATATTTGGCGGCGCACGCGCTGACAGATCAGGATTGTCGTTTTGACGTTGCCGAAGTATTGGAAGAAAAGGGGAAAACATATTTTCGATATACAAAAAACGCATTTTGGATAGAATAGGAGGAATCCATGTGAACTTGATACAAAAAGGCGATTTGGAATGGATTGCATTTGAGAACTTGACGCAGAGCGGGATGGTGCGCCATGGTTTTACCACACGCCGCGGCGGCGTCAGCACGGGATATTACAGCAGTATGAACATGGGATTTTCCAGAGGAGAAAACAGAGAAGCGGTAGCGGAAAATTATCGAATTTTAGCAAAGGCGCTGGAATTGGATGAAACTGCCTTTGTGGCGACGCAGCAGACGCATACCACAAATATACTGCAAGTGACGGCAGCGGACAAAGGCTGCGGTGTTACCCGGGCGCGGACATATCAGGATGTGGATGGATTGATGACCAATGAAAAGGGAATCAATCTGGTGATTTTTGGTGCAGACTGTGTACCGGTGTTTCTGTTGGATCCCAAGAATCGTGCCATTGGACTTGCACACTGTGGCTGGAAAGGGACGGCAGACCGTATGGCAGAGCATATTGTGCGGCAGATGGAGCGTGCGTATGGTTCGAATCCGGAAGACTTGATTGCTGCCATTGGTCCGTCGATTGGAAAATGTTGTTTTCAAGTGGACGACCCGGTGGTGAACTTATTCCGCAAGCAGATCGCGTTTGCAGATGACATTATTTTTGAGGATCCGACGGAAGAAGGAAAGTACAAGATTGATTTATGGGAAACAAACCGTCGGCTTATGGCAGATTGTGGCGTGAAGAATATTGAAATTGCCGGGCTTTGTACGATGTGCGACACCCAACGGTTTTATTCTCATCGGAAAATGGGGGAAAAGCGAGGAGTCATGGCGGGCGTGATGACACTGATATAAGGCAGAGAGGTAAACAGAAAAAGCAGGTTTTCGCGGCAGGAATGTGGAAAGCCTGCCTTTTTTGACGGGCAAAAAGGGAGAGGAGCAGTGTGACCACCGGCAGAAAGGAGGGAAGGGCTGTTTCTGGAAAAGAGGTATTTGCAGTGCTTCTCTGCCGGAAAGGCTTGAATTTCCAGCCTTTTGTATGCTATAATAAATCAGACGTAGATGGGGCTGCAATGCCCCTTTTCCATGCAGCGAATGGAGAAGGAAAGAAATCATTTGTTGGGAGGAGCATACATGAGCAAACCTATTGTAGCAGTGGTAGGACGCCCAAACGTGGGGAAATCCACACTCTTTAACCGGCTGGCAGGCGAGCGCATTTCCATTGTGCAGGATACGCCAGGTGTTACCCGCGACCGCATTTATGCGGATGTGGAATGGCTGAACCATAAATTCACATTGATTGATACCGGTGGAATGGAGATTGGTTCGGAGGAAATTATTCAGAAACAGATTTTACAGCAGGCAGAAATCGCCATTGAAACGGCAGATGTGATCCTGTTTCTCACGGATGTGAAAGCAGGGGTGACCGATGATGACAGGCAGGTGGCAAATAAGCTGCGCAGAACCAAAAAACCGGTGGTTCTGGCGGTAAACAAGGTGGACAGCGTCAAACGGGACACGATGGATGTTTATGAATTTTATGAACTTGCCATTGGGGATCCCATGCCGATTTCCGCAGGTCAGGCATTGGGGCTGGGGGATATGTTGGATGCGGTAATTGCCCATTTTCCAGAAAAGGATGATGCGGAGGAAGAGGAGGACGCCATCAAGGTTGCCATTATCGGCAAGCCGAATGTGGGGAAATCTTCTCTGATCAATAAAATTCTTGGTGAGGACAGACTCATTGTCAGCAATATTCCCGGCACAACCCGAGACGCCATCGATTCCCCGATCGAAATAGACGGACAGAAATATATTTTCATCGATACGGCGGGTATGCGCCGCAAGAGCAAAATCAAAGAAGAGATCGAGCGATTCAGTATCATCCGTGCAGTGGCAGCGGTGGAACGCTGTGATGTTGCGGTGCTGGTGATTGATGCGCAGGAAGGGATTACGGATCAGGATACGAAAATTGCGGGAATTGCCCATGAAAGAGGCAAAGCGGCAGTGGTTGCGGTCAATAAATGGGATGCCATTGAAAAAAATGACAAAACCATGAATCAATACCTGAAGGACATTGGCAATGAATTGGCGTATATGCCGTATGCGCCCAAAGTATTCATTTCTGCACATACGGGTCAGCGGGTGACACGCTTGCTGGAATTGATTCGTACGGTGAATGAAAACCATGCGCTGCGGATTAGTACCGGTGTGTTAAATGAAGTATTGATTGAAGCAACGGCGATGCAGCAGCCACCCGCGGACAAAGGACGGCAGCTGCGGCTGTATTATATGACGCAGGTTTCTGTCAAACCGCCGACATTTGTGATTTTTGTCAATGAAAAGGAGCTGTTCCATTTCTCTTACCGTAGATATATTGAAAATCAGCTGCGGGAGGCGTTTGGGTTTATGGGCACGCCCATCCATTTTATTGTGAGAGAAAAAGGGGATAAGGATTGATATGTTTCGACTGATTTGTATTGCCATTGGATATGCCATTGGCTGTATCCAGACGGCGTTTATCATTGGCAAGCTATGTAAAACGGATCTGAGTAAAAAAGGCAGCGGGAATCTGGGCACGACCAATGCGCTGCGTGTGTTGGGATTCAAGGCAGGGCTGGCGACATTTATTTGTGATATCCTCAAAGGGGTAGTCAGTTTTTTGCTGGCGCGCTGGTTGTTCCCGGATGAAGCGCTTCTGGCAGGATTGTATAGTTGTGCCGGTACGATTTTAGGGCATGATTTTCCCTTCTATCTGCGCTTCAAAGGCGGCAAGGGCATTGCTGCGACCATTGGCATGGTATTGTGTGTCGGATTTACGGCATCCATGCCGCTAATGTTGATTTCCTTTGCGATTGGCATTGTGGCGGTTGCGATGTCAGGATATATTTCTCTAGGGTCTATGCTGTTTTCGGTGGCGATTCCCATTTGTGCGTTTCTTTGGAAATTGCCGTTGGAGGCATCTATCTTGACTGCGGTGATGGCGGCACTGGCGCTGTGGCAACATCGTGCCAATATTGGACGGTTGCGTACAGGGAATGAGAATAAATTTACATTGCGGAAAAATGTCTGAGAAAGGTGGGGATTTCATGAAGAAGGTAGCAGTCATTGGTTCTGGCAGTTGGGGGACAGCATTGGCACAAATGCTGACGGTACACGGACATACGGTTCGAATGTGGGCAAGAAATGCATCCACCGTGGCGGAAATCAATGAAAGACATACCAATGAGAAATATCTGCCGGGGATTTTGCTTCCGCAGGCATTGACAGCGACAACGGATCGAGCAGAAGCGCTGGAAGGAGCAGATATGATCCTTTCCGCAGTACCTTCTCGTGCGGTAAGGCAGACGATGATGGATTTTGCATCGTATGTGCCGGCAAAAACAGTGGTAATCAATGTTGCAAAAGGGTTGGAAGATGGCAGTTTGCTGCGTTTATCTGAAGTGATACAGCAGTGTGTGCCTCAATGCGAAGTTTGCACCCTGTCTGGTCCCAGTCATGCGGAGGAAGTAGCTAGGGAAATTCCGACGATTTGTTTGATTGCTTCCCAGAAGGAAGAGATCGCAAAAATGGTGCAGCAGGAATTTATGAATCCCAGATTTCGATTGTATACCAATACGGATGTCATCGGCGTAGAAATGGGTGCGGCATTGAAGAATATCATTGCGCTTGCAGCCGGGATAAACGACGGTTTGGGTTTTGGAGATAATAGCAAGGCGGCACTAATGACCAGAGGGATTGCAGAGATGATGCGTCTGGGGGTTGCGATGGGTGGAAAAGCAGAAACCTTTGCTGGTTTATCCGGAATTGGGGATTTGATTGTGACCTGCACCAGTATGCATTCCAGAAACCGCCGTGCAGGTATTTTGCTGGGACAGGGCAAGAGCCTGGAAGAAACATTGGCGGAAGTGAAAATGGTGGTGGAAGGCGTCAACACGGTGCAGGCAGCGTGCCATTTGGCAGAAAAGTATCAGGTGGATATGCCGATTACACAGGCAATCCATGACGTTCTGTTTCAGGGAAAGAATACAGAAGCCGCTGTTTTGGAATTGATGACCAGAGAAGGAAAGTCGGAGTAATGGAATCAGAATAAAAAGAACAAGGGCGGAAAGGAATTGTTGGTTTTCCGCAAGCCTTCGGCAGGACAGAACTTTGCAGGTTGCAAAGGAACCGTCCTGCCGTTGTGTTATGATGACAAAAAATAAGATTTATCGGAGAATGCGCGTGGATCGTGTGGGTAAGGATGTCAATCCAAATACCGCTGCGATGTGCAAAAAAGACTGCTGTCGCAGGGAAGAGGAAACCAACAGAAGTCATTGCTGGGAGCATTGCGTTGTCCGGTAGGAATAGAATCTCTGTTCTATGCCGAAGCCGTTGCTTCCGTTTTGGGATAGAACCACTGGGCAGACTTTGCCAGAGAAGGGAAACTCCAAAAAAAGGAAGTCAGCTTTGATGTCCGTTTTGGATGGGCGGATACTGGATTTGCGAGAGAACCAGCAGCAGGACAGCAAAGAAAAACAGAACAAACGGATAAAGCACCATGGAGATGTGTGCAGTCAGCAAGCCGCATAGGGGCGGCATGCAGGTACTGCCAAGGTAGGAAAACGCCATCTGTGTGCCCATCATGGAAGAAGCTGCCTCTGTGCCAAAGATAGCCGGTGTCGCATGCAGCATACTGGGATAAATGGGCGCACAGCCTAACCCGGTTAGAAAAAATCCGAGACAAAGTGCAATCGGGGGCAGAGGCAGTATCAGCAGGAAAATACCGAGTATTGCCATACATCCACCGAATCGGATCAGCTGTCGGTCCGAAAAGTGTGTAGTCAAAAATCCGCTGAAGAAACGACCGAGTGTTATGCCGAGATAAAATAATGCAATCCAACTGGCAGCCGTTTGTGTGGAAATTCCCCGTACTGTGACCATATAACTGCTGCCCCAAAGCCCTGTAGTCATTTCCAAAGCGGAATAGAGGAAAAACGCCGGCAATACCGTTTTTGCGGCTGGTAGACCAAGGAGCTGTTTCAGTGGTAAGTAGGGCAGATTGGTATGTACAGCAGCATCGGCAGATCGTTGTTTCCAGAGTGGCAGAGAAAGCAATAGAATCAGCGTGAAAACAAATTGTATCCCAAAGATGACGCGATAACCACTTTGCCAACCCATGCCGCTGCTCAGACAAAGTCCCATGATGTATGGACCACCGGTAGCGCCGATGCCCCAAAAGCAATGCAGCCAACTCATATGTTTGGCTTTGTAATGCAGTGCCACATAATGATTGAGTACGGCGTCTACGGAACCTGCTCCAAGTCCGTAAGGAACTGCCCATAGACAAAGGGCAAAAAAATGATTTGAGACAGAAAATCCCAATAGGGCGGCAGCAGTCAGTGCAACGCTCAGGCAGGCAGTCCCTCCGGTACCAAAGCGTCGCATCATGCGACCACTGCCCAAGCTGGATAGGATGGTGCTTGCGGTAATGAGAAAAGAGAGAATGCCGCCATAAGATGTGGGAACCTGCACGGTCGACTGGATATTTGGCCAGGCAGAGCCAAGCAGTGAGTCGGGTAATCCCAAAGAAATAAACGCCAGATAAATCAGTGCCAATAAAAGAGAATACATACCATAAGCCTCCTTCTTATTTCAGCCTGATATTAAAATACCGTCAATGTGTACTTGAAGCAATCATAAAATGGACGTATACTATAAAAAAACGGACAGGAGGGGTATCATGTCATTGGATGCGTGTGATGTACATGTCAATCCCAAACAAATGGAACTGCGCCCGCACGGGACGGTAGATTTCCCTTGTGGTGGATATGATACGGATATTCGCCAAGGGAAAGATGAGGGTGTATCCTGGCATTGGCATGAAGAGGCGGAAATGATCTATGTGGCAAAAGGCAGTGTAGAGGTAGTGTTGCCGGATGTGCGTTGGCGTCTGGAGCAGGGAGAAGGTGTATTTATCCATGCCAATGTGCTGCATAGTATTTTGGCGACAGAAGAAGAGGGAAAGATTCGCTCTGCTGTGTTCCATACCAAACTGGTCAGTGGAGGGGCGGATACCGTATTTCAAAAAAAATATATTGATCCATTGTTGGCATATGATGGCATCAAGGGAGTGAAGCTTACTTTGGAAATTCCATGGCAAGCAGAGGCATTGAAAGAGCTGGTTGGTACGATTGTGGCGCTGGAAGGGAAACAGGAAGGATATGAATGGGAAGTGAGAGAACGATTGTCCAGGCTATGGTTTCGGTTGTATCAAAATACCAGACCCAAAGACGAAGAAAGCAGTCGAAAAACTATGGATGCAGAACGATTGCGGCATATGCTGGAGCTGATACAAAAAGAATTTGCAGAGCCGTTGCATTTGTCGCAGATTGCCCGAGCGGCAAATATTGGAGAGCGGGAATGCCTGCGCTGCTTTCAACGCACCATCGGAATTTCACCGTTACAGTATTTGCTGCGGTATCGCGTGTCACAGGCGGCGCTATTGCTGCGGGAAACGACGCTGCCGGTGGCAGAGATTGGAATGCGCTGTGGTTTTGATAGTCCCAGTCATTTCGCACAGACGTTTCGGAAATATTTTTCCATTACGCCTAGTGCGTATCGCAAGGGACGTATTTAAGGCAAAAGAATCGGGATGCCGGTAAAGAAGAGCGCCATGATAGATGATTGGCGGCAGTTTTTATGGAATCCAAACAGACAAAGAGGAAGAGAAGAAATATATGGACTTGTCTGGAAACGGCGCTGGTGATAACGGAGATAGAAAGAGCAGAGATCATAGGATTGGCAGGAAAATCATGGAAAATCCGAATGGAGGATGGGAACAGAAGGATAATTCGGTCTGTTGGTATATCACAAAGAAGTTTGATAGAATACAGGGAAAAGGATGAAATAGCAAAATCTGGGCTTGGATTGTGTGCGGATTCTATTTCTTTACTTTCTTTTGTCGGAAACGGGAGGAAAAAATTCCTTTCGAGATAGTAGGATAAACGCTACGATTGCAAGCAAGCGTTTGTGAAATTTTGGTTTTTTCGGAAAGAAAACGTATTTTTACATAAATGTTTTGGTTTTTGTTCATAATAACCTCGAACAACCGATCGAAAGCGGTTGAAACAGAGGAGGACAACAACATGAAAGCAACTGGAATAGTCAGAAGAATTGACGATTTGGGAAGAGTAGTCATTCCGAAGGAGATCCGCCGGACTCTGCGTATCCGAGAAGGCGACCCTTTGGAGATTTTTACAGATAGAGAAGGGGAAATTATACTGAAGAAGTATTCTCCCATTGGAGAACTGGGCACATTCGCAAAGGAATATGCAGAAAGTCTGGCACAGACAGCGGGACATGTGACTTGTATTGTAGATAAGGACCGTATTATTGCGGTATCTGGTGGATCCAAAAAAGAATTTTTGGAAAAACGCATTAGCCCGGAGATGGAAGAATGTATTCATAAGCGAGCAGCATTTACGGCAGAAGCGGGAGACGGACAGTTTGTGCCTGTATTATATGACCATGATGACGAAGGATATATTTATCAACTGGTAGCGCCGATCATTACAGAAGGGGATGCCATGGGCGCGATTTTGTTTTTGTCAAAGGAAAAGAAAATGGGTGAGATTGAAGGCAAATTGGCGCAAACAGCAGCAGGATTTTTAGGCAAACAAATGGAACAGTGAACAGAAAAAATAGGAACCTCTGGAAGCCGCGTGGACAAAGAGGTTCTTTTTTATGCGCCAGAAGAGATCGGTTGTTTCAAAAGTGTAAAACCACCGCAAAAAGACAGCAGAATCTTTTTGCGGTGGAAGTGGATTCAACGGAACTGTTTCCAAAATGCAGTGATATTCTGAAAGAAAACATCTTGCTGCTGCGCAGGCGTTAATCCGCTGGTCAAAACTTTTTGAATTTCTACAGAAGGGTCGTGGAACGGTGCATCCGTACCAAAGAAAATGCGATGGCTGCCAACGGTTTCATAGGCTTCTTTGATTTTGCAGCCCATGGGCATACCAGACATTTCCAGATATAAGTTGGGATACTTTCTCCCCATTTTCAGTGCTGCGTCGATATAAACGCCGTGACCATGTCCCATATGGATCATAACCAAAGGGACGTCAGGAAACCGTTCTGCCAACAAGCCAATACTCCAAGGCAGTGCATAAGGAGCATGACCGCTGTGCATAAAGACGGGGATATGCAGCTTACGTGCAGTCTGCATAATGGGATCCAGACATTCCGCGTCCGCAACATAGGCGTGCTGGAGCGGATGCAGCTTGATGCCACAGAAGCCTTGATGGTTTACGAGTTCTTCTATTTGTTCCACTGCAGAGTGACCCTCTGTGGGATTGGTATAAACGAGACCATAAAATCGATCCGGATACGTTTTTAGTGCATCCGCCGTCAAATGATTGTCTGTGGCGTCGGTGCTGCATAGGACAGCCTGCGTGATTTCATGGGCATCCATTTGGCGCACCAATTCCTCGGCGGTAATGGAAACGTTTGCCCAGCCGCCAAATGTACCAACATGCGCATGCGCATCGAATTTTTTCATCTTTTATATCTCCTTTCTATTTTTCCAAATGCCAGAAGTTTGTAATATACCTAAGAACAAAGCGGTACAGATCCAGCTGACCGCAGTCTGCACCAATAGCCCAGGGGTCATAACCATTGCAGTGGCAAAGCCATAATAGACTATTTTGACTGCGGTATAAGCAAAAATCTGGAATAATCCACCGAAAACAGCACCCAGCAGCCAATGACAGCGATGCGAACATTTGCTGATACAGACGCCCATGATCAACGCCATGACAACTTTAATGCAAAAGGTGGGCAGGATCCACTGCATATATCCGCCCAACAGATCTGCCAGTGCGGCGCCGACACCGCCTGCCAATGCGCCGTTTCTGCTGCCCAACAGCAAAACGCTGATTAGGATCATGCAGTCACCCAAATGGGAATAGCCGTTGGGCGCCGGAACTTTCAGTACATAGGTGGCAAGAAATACCAACGCTGCCATCATGGCGGTTTTGGTGAGTGTAATGGTAGGTGTTTGCAAAAACATCCCTCCTGTATGAATTTCTGTACAGAATGATACCAAAGTTGATTGCAAAAGGATAGAGAGATGGAGCAAAGATTAAAAATTGAATGGATACAATGATAAAAAATGTATGGGTACAATGAAAAAAGAGAATGTCTATTTCTATAGAGCTGTGTGAGAAAGAGGAAGGGAACAGCTTTTCCAGATGGCGTGCAAGAACGGTGAGAAACGGACAGTGAGAATTTGGCAAATTGTTATCCGAAGTAAGAAAATGAGGCAGGCAATAGGGAGAGATTCTTATATTCTATCCGTAAGTTCGTTTGTTCCTATTGTCAGAAAAGAACAAAAATCAGGGAATTGGTGTATTGCGAAGGTGAGGGCTGATGGGTTTTACAAAATTTTTACGATCTGGCTGCTCGCTTCTTTCAATGAATGACGCCCAAAGAAAAGACATTTCAATGTGGTAAAAACAGAGATCCCCAATAATAGAAATGTCGGTGCTGTGGAAAATGGTAGCAGATGGTTTTCAGAAAGACACCTAGAAAAGCGGTATCAAAAAAGAGAACTTTGTCATTTGAAGTTCTCTTGTGGAATCCGTACAGGAATCATTGATTTTCTGCAGATGTCGGTGCATCCCTTTTGATTGGCTTATGACTCCGGCGGATCTTCAGCAGGAGGTGGAAAATTCTGCTGTTTGGCTTTGAAAGCACCATGTTCTGCTTCGGTGTCTTTGACTAAGGAGGTTAAAATAGATCCGTAAAGATGGCTAACGTTTTTACGCCAGTTGCGGCAAATTGCCAGAGCCTGCTGTTTGGATACCACTGAAACGCTGACTTCCATCAGGACATTGCCATTGTCATCGTTCAGACCGCATTTTACCAGAAAATCGTCGTTGATTTCTGGAAAATAATTGGCGGTGACAGCATATTCTGCGCGAATCCGTTTGCTGTTTTCCTGAACATAGGTGTTGATTTCCGTTTTGGCATGCTCGGAAATGTGATTCAAAAAATAATTTACGGTTTCTTCTCCTTCGTCTGTCAATGTATAGCGGGTATGATTTTGTTCCCGTGATTTTTCCAGCCAGCCGGCGTCAACCAGTTCCGCCAGATATTGCTGTACGGAAAAATAATCCATATAATTTTTTTCCAATAAAAACTGACAGATTTCACTGTTGGACAGTGCAATTCCCATTTTTTGCAGTAAGTGCAGGATAATCAATTTATGCTCTGCCAGCTGCCGGATTGCATCGGACATGGAAAAATCCTCCTTTCTAAATCATGGAACAAAGTTGCTGTGTTTCATCATATCATATTTTGGGAAAAAGAAAAATAAAAAAGATGCAAAAAAATACAGAAATCGAACTATTTGAGTTTGTCGCCTTGCTGGATATGGCGCAGATGCAGTTCTCGATGGATGGAATTGAGCACATCCCATTTTTGCAGACTCCACAGAGGCGCCAGTAACAATTTGGGATCCCCATCTCCAGTTAGGCGATGGATGACAATGTCTGGGCGAAGATGGGAAATACAGTCGCAAACCAAGTCTATATATGCGGATTTGGTTAATGGTGTATAGGCGCCTTCGCGGTACAGGTTTGCCAAGTCTGTATGCTCCAACACATGCATCAGTTGTAGTTTTACGCCTTCAATCGGCAAGGCATTCAAAAATTGCATGGTTTTCAGGATCGTTGTTTTCTGCTCACCGGGCAGTCCCAAAATGGTATGGGCAACAACGGAGATATTTCGGCGGGAGAGCGCGGTCACGGCATCTGTAAATACCTGATTTTCATATCCGCGCCGAATGAATCGGGCGGTTGTTTCGTCTGCTGTCTGCAGCCCCAATTCGACCCATAACTTGGTGCGTGCCTGTAATTCTTCCAATAAATCCAGGACGTCATCACCTAAGCAGTCTGGGCGTGTGGCAATGGACAGTCCAACAATATCCGGCTGCGCGAGTGCTTCTGTGTAAATGCGGCGCAGGACGTCTACCGGGGCGTATGTATTGGTAAAAGCCTGAAAATATGCAATATAGCGCGGCGTTTTCCATTTTGTTGACGATTTGGATTTTCCTTGCCGAATCTGTTCTGCAATTGAGAGGGAGGCGTCCTGGGCGAACTCGCCAGAACCGCCGACCGAACAAAATAGGCAGCCGCCGGTACCCAGAGTACCATCCCGGTTGGGACAGGTGAAGCCGCCATTCAGGGAAAGTTTGGCGGTTTTTCCGCCAAATAATGCGCGATAGTAGGTATTCAGGTCGCGATAAGGTTTTTGATCCATGGAAAAAACCGCCTTTCTATTCACATAATGTGACGCATTGCCTGCGCAGCCCTTCGCAAAGGGCAAGCAGAGAATGCCAGAGTTCCTCATCTTCTTTTGCATTCAGCAGAAGGAGCAGGAAATCTGCTTTGCTTCCTGTAAGAAACGCTTCTGCCTGAGCGGCATCGCGAGCAGAAAAAAACTGCCGCAGGCTATCTTCGGTAAGAGACAGCGGGATACAGCCTTCCATTTGCTGCAAGAGTTCACCGATGGTTTGCTGACCGCAGGGAAGCGGTGCCAGGTGATGATAAAAAGCGAAGCTGTTTAGAAAGATGACATTGGGAGACGCTTGTTGTTCCCATTGGGTCAGTGCTTGGCGCAAAAGGGTAAAATAGCCGCGCAGTTGTTTACGGCTGATGCATTGTGTCATTTCCATATCACCTCTGTTGATTGTAAAAAATAACGTTCGCCTTTAGGATATGCGTTTTCTGATACTTTACGTTTCCAGTTTTTTACGGAGTTTCTACCAATTGTTTCAATTCTGCAAGCAGCATCGCATTATCTGTGGGACGTAAAATGCAGAAACGAAGAAAGGTTTCATCCAAAAAAGCAAAACTGGATGCATCGCGAATGAGCATTTTTTTGACGATCAAGCGTTCAAACAGCTCCTCTGCGGTAATCTGGTCGGTCAGCAGATGCAATAATATAAAATTTGCCGAGGAAGGATAAGCTTTCAAATGTTTCCAGCTGGACAATTCTGCCAATGCTTTTTTACGTTCTGCAGAAATCAACCGTTTGGATGCGTCATGAAATGCGGTATCACGGAACATTCGCTCACCGGCAAATGCCGCAAGGCTATTGACGCTCCAAGGGTCTTGATGGGTTTTCAGTTGATCCAAAAATACACGATTGGAAGAAATACCGTAACCTAAGCGCAGTCCGGGTGCGGCAAAAAATTTGGATGTGCCGCGAATGACAAACAAATTGTCAAATTCTGCAACGAGTGGGATAGCGCAGATAGAATCCAGATTATCGGCAAATTCGATATATGTTTCATCAATCATGACAGAAGCGCCGATGCGTTTGCAATGGGTGAGAATTTGACGCAGTTGGGTTACCGTCAATGCAGAGCCGGTAGGGTTATTGGGATTGCAGGCAACAAACATGCCAATCTCCGGTGTCAGCGTTTGCAGCAACCGATCCAAGTCCAGTACGAAGTCTTGCTCCGAACGCAGTGGAAAATAGGCGTATGTTCCGCCAGTTAGAGAGATTTCCCGTTCATATTCGCTGTAAGCAGGACCCAGTATCAGGCTTTTTTTTGCACTGACTGTTTGAATAAATGTACCGATCAGTTCCGTAGAACCGTTTCCGACCACAATATGCGCGGGGTCTGCGCCGGTATAGGCACTGATGGCAGCCCGCAGTGCTGTATAGTTCTTATCTGGATAAGTGGAGAGGATTTGTAGGTTATTTGCCATCTCCTTTGCAACGGATTTTGGAAACCCCAGCGGATTGATGTTACCGCTGAAATCCAGAATTTCTTCTTTGGGAATGCCATATTTTCGTTCTATGGCGTCCAGATCGCCGCCGTGTTGATGAATCAATGGTTGGTTTTGCATGAATGCTTCCTTCTTTCGTTCTTTTGTGTTTAATAAAACTCGTCAATTTGTTCCAATTCCGATATGGTTTCGCTTTGCCGGCGTACCCGCGGATAGATGACGTAGGGATCAGCGTTTTTCTTTTCCAGTACGGTGATAAGCAGCGCGGATTGCTTACCGGCAGGCGGGATCAGCGTCCATTGACAGCCCTCTGTCAGTGGAAGATCACCGACGGTCAAAGAGGCAGTCTTGTTGATCGAACGTTTGGAACCGACGGGAGAGTAGTCCAGCGGATAGCCGTTGGCATCTGGGACAGAAAGCAGGTAATCCTGTACCTGTTCCATGCCAAAGGCGGCACAAATATCACAGCAAAAATCATGCAGCTGGTTTTCTGTCGTAAGCTCTATTTCTTTCCAAAGCTGTGTATTTTTTTGAAAGTCAACCCGTAGGGCAGTTACTTCTGTATGATATTCCAAACGAAGCAGTTCTTCATACATCCGAAGCTCCATTTCCGGCATGATTGCGTCCAAAAGCTGGTGATAGGAAAGCGTTTGGGGCATATTTTGTTTATCAGCAGGCAGCGGATGTTTTGCTGTCAATATGTTTCCCAGTGCCGTCAGACTGTAATAGGTTGGCGGCGTAAACAATTCCGCGCCGGTGTTATGCCGCATCAGCAACAATGCCGAAAGATGATTGACGGTTTGATAAAACCGAAACGGCGTAAAGGAAATGGGGCGGATGACACGAAAAAAAAGACTCATAGGGGTAAAAAACCATTTGTCCAGCATAATGCCAGCAAACAGGAAAGAGGAGATAATGGCATGTTCTTCCTCTGTCATGTCACTAGGCGGGATGTTCCAAATCTTTTCCAAGTCCACATCGACGCGCCGATAAAAATCCACAAATATGCGGTCTACCTCCTGATGGCTTTCCAAATAGGAATGAAAAAAACTGCTGCTGACAAGTCCTGGTTCTAAATCCATGGTAGCCTGCATCCGTTCCGCTGCCAATGCGCAGCTTTCCCAAAGCAGGGTATCCAGCAGTACTGCCGTATCTTGTGCAAAAAAAGCGTCACACTGGCTGCTTTTGGTCATTTTATGGATATGGATAGCAGGCGCTTTGCGCAAAAGTCCGATTTGATGGCAAAGCCGGGTCAGAAATTCCAAATAAAAGGGATCGGGAAACGAAAGCCGGGGTAACAGATGGTCTGTGTCTTCTGGAAGCAAAAAACCGGTTTCATCTACCGTGCGATCCGGGAGGAAAAAGTCTGCCAGGATTTGTAAATCTGTCAGCAGAGGATGGTTATCTACACAGTAAGTAAGCAGTCGGAAGTGGTATTTTTCCAAGCCTGCAGCATCGTTGTGAATGGATAAAACGTATGCCGTTTCTGTATTCTTTGTATTGCGAAGATCGCTGCTGACAATATTGGCGGGAGTCAAAATCGTTTCTGCCGCCAATGCAGTATGATACCATTTAGCGAACACCATTGGTGCACAACGCAGCAGACCGCGAAGGGTCTGCGCATCCATATGTCGGTAATATTTTTCAAATTCGGTGGTAAACAACTGCAGCAGTTCTGCATGCTGCGGTGTTTGGTTCTCTATCTTCATGGAATGCTCCTTTTTCTGATGGTCAAGACATAGGCGTTGCGAATAACAGCAAAGCCACCACGCACCATTCTAGCAGAAAAAAGGCGGATTGGGAAGAAATATGCGGAAAAAACATGGGCAAATCTACAAAAGAAAAAGAGGAAAAATACGAATGTTTTTGTGCAAAAGACAGAAAGTAAAATGTTTTTGAAAAAAGGACACAATCAGAATTGAAACTGGGAACAGAATATGGTATATTCCTTGTATCAAAAACAAATGTGTGTAATGGATAAACAAGAAAGAGGGAGAATGATGAAGGAAGATAAGAATTTCTTTATCGTGGATAAAAGCGTACTGCCGGAAATCTTTTTGAAGGTAATGGAAGTAAAAAATTTATTGGAAAGCAAAAAGGAAAAAACGGTGCAGGATGCGGTCAGCCATGTCGGTATTAGCCGCAGCGCTTTTTACAAATACAGAGATGCTGTGCATCCTCTGTATGAAAATACCAGAGGAAAGACTGTTACCATTGCCATGAATTTGGATGATACACCGGGGTTGTTGTCTGCGGTGTTAAATAGTGTGGCGACGGAAGGCGCGAATATTTTGACCATCAATCAGACCATTCCCATCAATGGTATTGCCAATGTGACGTTGACGATTGAAACCAATGAAATGAAAGGGGATTTTAGTCGATTGATGACTCAAGTGGAAAACATTCATGGCGTACAATCCATAAAGATCATCGGAAGAGAATAACGAGCGAAAGAATGATTGACAAAGGCAGAGCAAAAGTGCGTGCGCCTGTGTAAAGAGGTGCACGTACTTTGCTTTTTATCATGAAACGAAGTATTTTGAATGTAGAATGGAGGCGTAGTATGATACAAGTTCGTGTGCCGGCAACTTCGGCGAATATGGGACCAGGTTTTGACAGCATTGGGGTGGCGCTGCAGTTATACAACCGTTTATGGGTGGAGGAAATTCCCTCAGGCGTTCAAATTGAACTGCGCAAAAAACAGGCGATAGAGATCCCAACAGATGAAACCAATTTGATTTATCAGACGATGTGCCGGTTTTATGAAACCATTGGCAGACCAATGCCCGGTGTGCACATGATCCAGGAGGACGATATTCCTATGGTCCGCGGATTGGGCAGCAGTGCAGCCTGCATTGTAGGCGGATTATTGGCGGCAAATGAATTAGCAGGCAGACCATGCAGCAAAGAAGAATTGGCAGTGATGGCAGCGCAGATGGAAGGGCATCCGGATAATTCCAATCCCGCTTTTTTTGGAAGTATGGTTGTGGGAGCTTTGGATGAAAAAAATATGAAACATGTGCGTTTGGAGTTGCCCGACGACTTGTTTTTTGCTATAATGGTGCCGAATTTCCCTGTTTCTACAGAGATGGCAAGAGGGGTTTTGCCTTCGGCATATTCTCGTGGTGACGTTGTATTTAACGTTTCCAGGGCGGCGCTGTTAGTGGCTTCTCTGATGGCCGGGAAATATGAAAACCTGGAAATGGCCATGGAAGATAGAATTCACCAGCCGTACAGAAAAGAACTGATTCCACATATGGAAGAGATTTTTGCAAAAGCAAAAGAAAGCGGTGCAACAGCCTGCTACTTGAGCGGTGCGGGTTCAACGCTGATGGCGATGGTAACAAAAGACAAGGCTGATACATTCAGGGAACAAATGTCCGCCTACTTTGCAGCGCTTCCTGACGGCTGGCAGCTGATGCTGCTTCAGGCAGACATGGAAGGCGCGGCAGTAGTGACGGAAGCATAGGAGGATACAAAGATGTTAATTGTGCAGAAATATGGCGGCAGTTCCGTCGCGAATGCAGAAAGAGTGTTCAATGTGGCAAAGCGGATACTAGCAGCCAAAAACGAAGGAAATGACGTTGTAGTGGTATTATCCGCGCAGGGTAAGACAACGGATGGGCTGATTGCGAAAGCGAAAGAAATCAACCCAAAGCCCAGCAGACGAGAAATGGATATGCTGTTGGTAACAGGAGAACAGCAGTCTGTGGCATTGATGGCAATGGCAATCAATGCGTTGGGTGGCAGAGCCGTTTCCTTAAATGCCGTGCAGGTCGGCATTGAAACGACAAATACTTACAGTAATGCCAGAATTCGCAAGATCCATACCGAGCGGATTGAGAATGAGCTGGAGCGAGGAAACATTGTATTGGTAACCGGTTTTCAGGGCGTGAATATGCTGGGAGATATGACAACATTGGGACGCGGTGGCTCCGATACGTCCGCAGTGGCGCTGGCGGCAGTGCTGAATGCGGATATCTGTGAGATATATACCGATGTGGACGGTGTTTATACAGCGGATCCGCGTATTGTCAAAGACCCTAGAAAACTGGATGAGATCAGTTATGACGAAATGCTGGAACTGGCGTCTTTGGGTGCAAAAGTACTGCATTGCCGTTCTGTGGAATTGGCCAAAAAGTACAATGTGAAATTGGTGGTGCGCTCTAGTATGTCGGACGCGCCGGGTACAGAAGTGAAGGAGGACTGTAAGATGGAAAGAATGCTGGTAAGCGGCGTAGCGGCGGATAAAAATGTATCCCGTATTTCGGTTTTGGGAGTAAAAGACGAACCCGGAAAGGCATTTGAAATATTTGATTTGATGGCGAAAGAAAAAGTAAGTGTGGATATTATTCTGCAATCCAATGGGCATGACGGCAGACAGGATATTTCGTTTACCATTGCCAAAGAAGATTTGGACATTGCGTTAAAAGCGCTGGAAGAGAACAAAGAACGCCTGACTGCGCAGGAAATTGCCCATGATGAAAGTGTGGCAAAATTGTCGATTGTTGGAGCAGGGATGGCGAATAATCCCGGTGTTGCGGCAATGTTCTTTGAAGCCATGTATGATGCTGGTGTGAATATTCAGATGATTTCCACCTCGGAGATTAAAATTACACTGCTCATTGCCCAAGAGGATATTGAGGAAGCAATGATTGCCGTGCACGATAAATTTAAGAATGCGTCAGTTCATATGAGAAAAGCTTGAATGAAGTTATTGGGAAGAGGCTGTATGCAGTTGCATGCAGTCTTTTTTGGCATTGCAGAAAACAGATATGGATGCTCATAACAGGCAGTCAAGGAAACAAAGGGCGCAGTATCATGCGTATTTTTCAGAAATGGGATGTATGGAACAGCGGATAGTGCAAAAGCATACAACAGAGAAATGTGGTTGCTGCAGTTGTCAGCGCTGCGAAAGAAGTTTTGAAGCAGGTTCTGCGGCGCGAAAAAAAGCGATGGTAATTTTGAGGGAAAGGTATCGGTGGAATCTGAAGGGGCTGCAAGTGGAAAAATTGTCGAAGAAGCAAAGCGGTGTATCAAAAATAACAAAGCTTTTGGCGTGTTTTAAGTATTTTATGCCAGAAGAATTTTCTGTTTTTTGTATAACATGCTGATTGTTTCTTTGTGTAAGTTCAGGTACAATAGAGTCATAGAGTTGTATACAGTATAGAAAAAACGAGGGAATCACGTGGAAGAAATCAGATTGAAAGCACGGGCAAAAATCAATTTAACACTGGACGTTACCGGAAAGCGAGAGAATGGGTATCATGAGCTGTGCATGATTATGCAGACCGTGGGGCTTTATGACGAAATTATTCTGCGAAAGATACCAGAGGATACCATTCGGCTGTCATCCAATGTCGGCTGGCTGCCAACGGACAGCCGAAATCTGGCTTGGAAGGCAGCAGATTTGATGCGGCGGACATATGGCATCGCCGAAGGGGTATCCATTGGAATCAACAAAAGAATTCCGGTTGCGGCAGGGCTGGCAGGTGGCAGCGCGGACTGTGCGGCGGTACTGGTAGGGATGAATCGGTTGTTTTCCCTTGGATTATCTGCAAAACAACTGGAAGAAGAAGCGTTTATGCTGGGGACGGATATCCCATATTGTGTGCGGCGTGGAACGGTTTTGGCAGAAGGGTTGGGAGAAGTGCTGACCAATATTGAGCCGCCCTGTCCTTTTTGCTATGTGGTGCTGGCAAAGCCGCCGGTGAGTGTATCGACTGCGAAGGTGTACCAGGCGCTCAAGTGGGATCAGGTGCAGCAGCATCCGGATACAGAAGGAATGTTGGAAGCGATGGCAGAGGGCGATATATCCCAGATGGGCAAGCGGTTGTGCAATGTGCTGGAAACCGTAACCATTCCCATGCATCCAAAGATTGCCGTGTTAAAGGAGGCGCTTCTGAATTTGGGCGCGGAGGGCGCATTGATGAGCGGCAGCGGGCCAACGGTATTTGGGCTGTTTTTGGAACGGGAACAGGCAAAGCGGGCAGCGAGAGCACTGCGGCGAAATTTTTCGATGAGAGATGTTTTTGTGACACAGATTTACCATGTACCTCATGGTAAGAAGGAAAGGAGAAAAAAAGATGGCAGACACAAGATTTCATATCAATTCCAATGAATACCTTCCCTTGAGAGACGTGGTATTCAATACATTGAGAGATGCAATATTAACCGGGAAACTGGTTCCCGGTGAACGATTGATGGAAAATCAGCTGGCAGAAAAGCTGGGAGTAAGCCGCACGCCAGTCAGGGAAGCACTGAGAATGCTGGAATTGGAAAACTTGGTAGAGTTGGTTCCCAGAAAAGGTGCACAGGTACTGGATATGAGTGAAAAGGATATTATTGATATTTTAGAGATCCGAAGTGCATTGGAAGGGCTGGCAACGGGGCTGGCTTGTAAAAAGATGTCTGCAGAAGGGCTGGTAGAACTGAAGGCGCTGGAAGAAAAGTTTGAACAGGCAATTGCGGATAAGGTATTAGAAGATATTGCGGATTTGGACGAGCAGTTCCATCATCTGATTTTTGCTTCTACGGAAAATGATAAACTGATTCAGATTTCCAAGAATTTGCAGATCCAGTTATATCGGTATCGTATGGCGCATCTGAAGCTGGATTCTTCTATTCCGGCGATTATTGCACATCATAAAGGCATTATCCGTGCCATAGAGAATCATGATGCAGAAGAAGGAACAACCATGGCGCAGGGGCATATCAAGTATCATACGGAATTTATCCTGCGCGCAGTGCGGAACAGAGAAACGAAATAATATGCGGTAGGTGTCTATCTACGCAGTATAAGAGATGGGTATACAGAGACGATCTGTATACCCATTTTTTGCGACAGTACAGAATTTTGCGATTGGAGCAGGTTGAGACAGGTTGAGACACGAAAGAAGCGGGGAGAAAATTATATGGATGGGAAAGACTTTGTTGAGATGGATGTATGCATGAGGAGACAAGGCAAGAATGGAAACGGTGATACATTTGGCAAGAAAGGAATCCTGTTTGTTATATGTTTGTGTGGAAACAGACGCAAGGCGGAATAAAAAGTAGATAGAGCAGACAGTGGATCCTGCAAGAATTGCAAAGTACTGGATGAGGGATGAGAAATGTTAGAAATGGTATCAAAACAATGGCAGAACTTTTTCTGATGAGGATAAAAATGATTGCCAAATGGGAACTGATCTCAAATAAGGAATGAAAAACGGCATCGGCAATGCCGACACCGATCAAGGATCATAATCCGATCAAAGGGAGTGCTCACGTGCTGCTTTGCGGCAGGAAGCACAGGTTCCGTAAAGAATCAACTGTTCACAAGTTACTTCAAAATCCAATGGAACAGATAATTTGGTATGCAGATTGGATAATTCTTCGTTCTCCAAGTCAGATACGCATCCGCATACAGTGCATACGGTGTGTGGATGACAGTATACTTTTGCGTCATAGCGGGAACTGCCCTCTCCTACATTCAACTCCTGAACCAACCCCAATTGCTTGAAGAAATCCAATGTTTTATACACGGTTGCCAGACTCATGGTTGGATTGCTGGTTTCCAATGTGCGATAAATAGTTTCTGCGTTGGGATGATCTTGTGTATGCAAGAGCATATTGTATACAGCGATTCTTTGAGGCGTTACCTTCAGACCTTTTTCACGAAGAATTTGAGCTGTTTCTTTCATGGGCAACCCTCCTAGATAATAATTATTGTTATTTAATAATAATATATTGAGAGGAATTCGTCAAGAGGAAAACAATGGAAAGTTTGCATTTTTTGTGCTTTTGTGTTACGATGAAGCGAAAGAAAGCAAGAGGGGGAAACAGGATGCATATTGTATTGCTGGAGCCGGAAATACCGCAGAATGCAGGAAATATTGCCAGAACCTGCGCTGTGACGAATACGGTGCTGCATTTGATTCGACCGTTGGGATTTTCTGTAGAAGACAAATATTTAAAGCGGGCAGGGTTGGATTATTGGAAATTGCTGGATATTCGGTATTATGATGGATTTGCGGATTTTTTGGAAAAAAATCCCAATGCGAAGATTTGGATGGCGACTACAAAAGCGCAGCGGGTGTATAGCGAGGTCAGCTATGGCGCAGAGGATTATATGATGTTTGGGAAGGAAAGCGCAGGGATTCCAGAGGAGATTTTATTGCAGTATCCGGATACGGCAATCCGTATTCCGATGCTGGAAGCAGCGCGCAGCCTGAATTTATCCAATTCTGTGGCGATAGTGATATATGAAGCGTTGCGGCAGCAAGGATTTCCTGGTATGTTGCGGGAAGGCGAATTGCACCGCCATACGTGGGCGGCGGATGCAAAGCATCGCTAAGGGCAAGGAAGCGTTTCAAAGAGAAGTGCCAACAAGAAGTACAGTAGAATTTCAAATTGCAAGAACAATCGATTTTGTAGAAAATCCCATTTATGAGACAGTAAAATCTGCTGGCTTATCAGTGGGTATTTTTTTGCCTCAAAGAATAAGATACAACCATATTTGTTGAGAAGGAAACAATATGCACTAAATGGTCAATTTGATTCCAAATTAGGATGATAGCAGGAACTTTCCATGACTCGAAGAGAGAAAAGAGAATACGAGAGGTAAGAGACGACCGTATTTCAAAAAGCAAAAGATGGGTTGATATTATGCGCTTCTGGAAGAGATATCCATCCCTTACAGAATATTTGGACGATGCGGGGGAAGTGTGTATGGGAGAGTGCTCCCTTTTGCATAGCAGTTTTGAAACGAGTCAGGGAGAATTTCTGATTTTGTATTCATACAACGGATCATTTTGGATGATATCTCGATGACAAAAATCAGAAGGCAGGTGTATTGTCCCAATTTGAATTTCAACTTGTATTTCGTTCTTGCTGTCGAGCAGCACATCTCAACAGACAATATGCCAAAGGCGAAAGCATGGGAACCAGTATGCAGAAGTAAAAAACGACCAGAAGGAAAATATCCTCTTGGTCGTTTTGCATTTACTGTATTAATACATGCATGCGCTGAAAGGGTATCTTATTTATGACCAGCAGCTTTGTAAGCTTCGATCCCTTTGCCCAGCAGTTCGATCCCTCTTGCCATATCATCTGCATTCAGGATATATGCAATACGCAGTTCGTTTTTGCCCAGACCGGGTGTTGCATAGAAGCCTTCTGCGGGAGCAAACATTACAGTTTCGTTGTTGTCTCTGAATTCTGTCAGCAGGAACATCAGCAGATCTTCTGCGTTTTCAACAGGCACTTTACATGTGATGTAGAATGCGCCGCCGGGTTTTTCGCAAACAAGACCAGGGATTTTCTTCAGAGCTTCATAAGAAACGTCTCTTCTGTGTTCATATTCTGCTCTTACAGCGTCGAAGAAAGAAGGATCCAGTCTGTACATAGCGGCTGCGCCAACCATGTCCAGTGTCGGGCAGCACAGACGACCCATTGCGATCTTCATAACGTTTGCCATGAATTCATCGTTTTTGCATACGATACAACCGATACGAGCGCCGCAAGCGGAGAATCTCTTGGATACGGAGTCGATAACGATGACTCTGTCTGCAACGTCTTCATACTGACCGAAAGATGTCATTTCTCTGCCGTCGTAAGCGAATTCTCTGTAAACTTCGTCAGCCAGAATCCACAGATCATGTTCTTTTGCGAAATCGCAGATCACTCTCATATCTTCTCTGGACAGGATGCAGCCGGTAGGGTTACCAGGGTTTACAATAGAAATCATTTTTGTTTTGTCGGTTACAGCTGCTTCCAGTCTTTCTCTGATTGCGTATTTGTAGCCTTCTTCCGCATATGTGGTAACAGGTTTTACTACGCCGTCAGCAGCCTGAATAAATGTCAGATAGTTGGTGTAGTAGGGTTCTGCAACGATAACTTCATCGCCGGGGTTGATCAGGGACAGGAATACCAGTGTCAAAGCCTCGGAACCGCCACTTGTAATCAATACATGCTTTCTTTCCAGATTCATATCGAATCTCTTGAAGTAATCAATGATTGCGTCCTGCAGTTCAGGCAGACCAGGGGAATCTGCATAAGCCAGAACTTTCTGGTCGAATCCTTTTACTGCTTCCCAGAATACGGAAGGAGTTTCGATATCGGGCTGACCAATGTTCAGGTGATAGATTTTTACGCCGTCTGCTTTTGTTTGAGCAGCAATGGGGTTGAACTTTCTGATTGGGGAGCTCTGCATTGCTTGCACTCTGTCGGATAATTTCATTTCTCTCACTTCTCCTTTTTGTTTTTTTGAAACAAATTTTCTTTGCTGATAAGAAAGCGCTGCCGTTTCTCTTCAAGCGGGTATCTTTTTCTGAGTGATCTGGATACCGCTATTCAATATGACTATGGAAAAGAGCAGGACACGCTTCTGCTTGCATATATAGTATAACACTTTTTAGTGGAAAAACAAGTAGAACTGTGAAAATTTCTACAAAGTGCTGCAAATTTGTACAATATTTCGTACACTATGAAACGGAAAACAGAAAGTGAAAAAATTTTTATTGATTATCTACGATAGTGGGAAAAAAGAATTGGATAAAAGCTGGAAAAAATGATGAAGGAAGAAAAGTTGTTTGAACAGAATTTTTTCTATATCCGGCAAAACAGAACGTTTTTTTTACAAAAACAGTGGAGATATCAGCATTTTGACATACAGTATGCAAAAGCAAACAGGGGAATGGTATTTAGCAAAAATGGTATATTTGTATGAGAATAGGGAAAGACAAGGAGATCAAGTTCGAAAATTTTTTGTCAAGTAAATTTGTGCAGAAAAAAGTGCATGCTCGTTTTTTTTCATAAAAAAACGATGTATCGACAGGATAATGGTTTGTATTCCTGATAAACAAAGAAAAAAGATAACGATTCCGCCGATTTGACGGAAAGAAATCGTTATCTTTTTTACAATCTTTTGGTTGGGAGGGGTTAGACACTCGGAGATGCTTCTGACGGTGCAGGGGTGCTGTTACTCTGCTCGGCTGAAATGGTGGGAGGGGTTGGCTTTTGCGGGACCGCTGCGCGAGGGCAGCGGATTTGTGCTTTGAACAAATCCCCGTCAATGGCAATGGTGAATTTTCCTTTTTGGAGTTCTACCAGGGAACGGGCAATATTTAATCCCAATCCACTGCCTTCTGTAGAACGGGAACTGTCTCCGCGGACAAAACGCTCCATCAATTCATCCGGTGCAATATTGAGTGGATCGCGAGAAATATTTTTCACCGTAATTAGTACAAAATCACCGCTGGATTTGACTTGCAAATAAACGCGGGTATGCGGCTGAGAGTATTTGCAGGCATTACTGAGCAGATTGCTCAGTACCCGCCACATCAAATTGCCGTCTACCAATCCATATATGGCTTCGGTTTCTCCGCCGCTGATGATCGCTTCCAAATGAGCGGCTGCGAGCTTTTCTTCATACTCACCGACTGCCTGCTGTACCAATTCTATGAGATCCGTAGGGGCAAGAGAACAATGGATATTGCCGGTGGATGCTTTGGACGCCTCTACCAAATCTTCCGTTAATTTTTTTAATCTTCTGGACTGGCGGTCTAAAACCTCAATATATTCCGCAGCTTGACCAGTCAAGTCTTCTTTTTTCAGTAAGTCCACATAGTTGATGATGGAAGTCAACGGCGTTTTGATGTCGTGAGAAACATTGGTGATCAACTCTGTCCGCAGGCGTTCGCTTTTCATTTTTTGATTCAGCGCAATGGAGATACCCTGGGAGATATTGTTCAGGTTTTCTCCATGCTGACGAAATGTACGGAACATTCGCGTGGTATTTACTTTATAATCCAGATTTCCGGCGGAAAGCTGTTTGCCGGCACGGCTTAATTTCTGCCATTGGGAAGCAACAGCGCAAAAGACAACCAGCAGCACAAAGTTCAACACCAGCACAACAGAGGCAGAAGAACTGCTGGACAGATAAATGGTAGAAAGTACCAGCCAACCAACGGCAACCTTCCATGTGGAGGGCAGTGCGTGGATGAAATCACCGATAGTAGAAATGACAGCTTTGCAGACATTCCAGAAAAAGCGCAACACCGGATAGGAGATGCTGTTTTTCCACCAATTGCCTTTTTTCAAACGGGTGGAAAGCGTCATCAGTGTGGCAAGCAAAATGGCTTCCAATGACAGCAGTGTAAAAATGGTTGTCAGGATAAACGGCAAATCAGCAGTGCTGTAATAGGAAGATTGTTGGGCGATTCCAAGACAAAAAGAGCAGCCAAGGAACGCCAGCAGCAAATACAGATCCAACGGGATGCGGTCCTGTACGTTTAAGGTAATCTCATCGGTGTCGCCCCGGTGCCCGGCAGCACAAAGCAAATAAATCAAAGATGCGGCAAAAACCAGCAGGCTGACTAAGGCGATCACGATTAACCAATATCCCAATGACATGGTCAGGCTGTATAGTCGATAACTGAGCCAGTAGTTATCCGCTGCTGTCAGAGGATCTGCGACATAGCCGATGATCTCTAAAGCAGCCGGCGGATCATAAAACTGAAAGGTGCCGTCGGGCATGCGCTGTTCTGAATAATAAAAAGTATAGGAAGTAGCAGTACCGGTGTTTTCCGGTACATTGCTGGCAGCGATTAACATGCCTGTACTGTCATATAGTTCGAAGGCGAAATTGGTATTGTCATTAGAAAACAGTTCGGCAATTTCCTCTGTCGGAACACCATCCAGATAAAACTGTGCAACGGTATCACAATAACTGTAGGTTGTGTTTTGACACCACGGTGTTTCGTAATAGGATTTTGGCATATCACTGAAAATACCGCTTTCTCCGGCGAATAGTATGCCGACAATGCCAAAAAAACTGCTCATGCCGGTTAGTATGGTCAAAAAAATACAAACGACTTTTACCCCGAGATGGTGGGTAGCTTTTGTCATTCTTTTGCCTCCTTCTCGATTTTGTAACCAAGTCCCCAAACAACTTTTAGATAACGCGGTTCTGAAGGGTTGATTTCGATTTTTTCCCGCAGGTGGCGAATGTGCACAGCAACAACGCTGCCGGAGCCATAGGCGTCTTCATTCCAAATTTGTTCGTAAATTTGATTGGAAGAAAATACGCGACCGGGATTTTCCATGAGCAGTTTCAAAATATTGTATTCACTGGGAGTGAGAGAAACGGGTTCGCCATCTACGGTAACAATTTTGGCTTCATCGTCCAAGTCGATACCGCCAATGACCAGATGCGATGCTTTTTTTGCCATGCCGCCCAAAGAAGTATACCGCCGCAGATGGGATTTGACTCTGGCAAGGACTTCAATGGGATTAAAGGGCTTGGTTATGTAATCATCTGCACCAATATTCAGCCCCAATATTTTATCGCTGTCTTCGCTTTTTGCTGTTAGCAGGATGATCGGGATATTGTATTGCTCCCGCAATTTGGCTGTAGCGGAAATACCATCCATCTGCGGCATCATAATATCCATTAAAATCAAATGAATGTCGTTGTGTGCCACCACATCCAGCGCTTCTTTTCCGGTATATGCAGTAAAGATTTTGTAATTTTCTGTGGAAAGATAAATCGATAACGCGGATACAATATCCTTTTCATCATCACAAATCAAAATGTTATACATAGCTATGCACCTCCGTACGTCTGATTCTATTGTACCAAGCATCTGTTTAAGAAAACAGCCTGTAAATATTTAAGATTACTTTAAGATAAGTGAAGATAGCGCATCCATGGAAAGACGAAAAAGGAAGCATCTTTCTGGTTGTTCTGAAGCCATTCTATCATACTGCAGGAAAAAAGAGTAGCGGAAGTAAGAAGAGATTTGATGTACAAAGAGTGGAAAAGAATTGCTGTTTGTATTTGGAAAGAATCCTTCTTTATATTTCGGATATGTTGCAAAATTCCGCAGGCATATAGGCAATAAAAATCCCCGCAGTAATATGCGGGGAATCGGTTTTATTCATAATCTCTGGGATCTTGATAGATACCGTTCAGCTGTATTTCATAATGACAGTGGATACCGGTAGACATGCCGGTGGAACCAGTCATAGCGATGACGTCGCCTTTTTTGACGTTGTCACCAACTTGTACCAAATTTGCTGCATTGTGGGCGTACAAAGTAATAAAACCATTACCGTGATCCACTTTGACGTAAAAACCGAAATCACTGTGATAGTCCGCTTCCATAACAGTGCCTCCTGCGGTTGCCATGATAGGAGCAGACTGACCCTTGGTAGAAAGATCAATGCCTTTATGAACTCTGCCGTCGCTGACGAGGGTATTTCCGTCTGGATTGAATTCAGTGGTTACAATGCCGTCTTCTACGGGGAATCCGGATGGAACGTTATTTTTCTGCGCCAGTGTTTGCGTCACGTTGGTTGCGACATCCACAAAGGAAGCGCCGGTTGCATCTAACATGACGTTCATTTTATCCAACTGGGCAGACAGAGCAGCGGATTTATGATACGCAGTGGTTACAATAGTTGTAAAATTTTTTTCGGTAACCGAATGATTTTCCAGAATGGAAAGACAGGCATTGGCGGAAGTGGTTTCTGCAGATGCGGTATCGTTCTGATTCATCTGATTCAGTTCATCGGCAAGTCCTTGTTTGGTGTTTTCTAATTCGGTCATGCGATTTTCCAGCTGTTCCGCTTTTTGCTGAATCACATCAATATCTTGGTTGTACTGTGCGTTTTCGTTTTCCAGCACTTCTGTTTTTTGCAGCAGTTTACGATTTTCATTTTCCATCTCCTGCCGTTGTTGTTCGGAAAGATGCAGCAGATGCTGTGTATGATAATAAGAAACACCGGCATATGTGCCGCCTCCCAGTATCAAGATCGCTGCAACGCCGGCTGCAATGGCATGCGTTTTTTTCAAGCCGACCGTTTTGGTTTTCCCTTTGTGGGAAAGATGTAACGTGATAAAATGTTTTTGGGTATCAGACTCTGTATTGTTATCTTTGGAAACGATTGGGTTGTTTTCCATGAGATCACCTTTCTTTTTGGAATGTCTGTTAGATAGTATACTAAAGAATGTTTGATTTGTAAATAAATAATTCATAATTGTTCATAAAATTTTAATAATTTCGTAGAGATAGAGAAAAAATGTTACGGATAAACGGCAGGGAATGGGATTGATATCAAAAAAAGGCAGAAAGTTGATGCGCGTATGGAAAGGCGGGAATACCGCTGTACGTTCTCAAACATTGTGACAACCCGTAATATCTGATATAATCAAAAAAACAAATTGAAAGGATGGGAGGGAGACGGTTGAAACACATTGTGATTAGTGCGGATGGCGACAGAATGGTTTATGCAGTTCCGGATGCAGTTGCCAATCATTTGGAAGCCTATGGATTGGAATTCTGTACGACATGGCTGGAAAACAGCCCTCATGCAGAGAAATATAGGGTCAATGGCGTACTTTGCTATCGGGAATCGGATTTTATCGATTATTTGAATGAATGGATCTTCCCGGACGAGCCGTCTTATTTTGTAGAGACTTTAGGTTGGATTGACTTTGGAGATCCTTTGCCAAAGAAGTATCGAGATTGTCCGGAATTTAATTTTTAATCTTTTGTTTTATATATGGCATTGGAGCGGGAATCCGCCTGTTGACATCGTTATGCGGAAGATGGCGGGGATATCGTTGTGATGAGAAACGGAAGAAAGCGGCTGTCTGGTTGTAAGAAAAACGCAACTGTGCTATAATAAATCATTGGTTTCGGGAAGGGGAAATCTGTATGGATTTGGATTTCAAAACGGTGGAACGCTATGGGAAGTTGGGGATTGCCGCTTTTCATGCAGGGAAGCGGCTGCTCTGGATCGGCAAACAGTTGCTGCGCAGAAAAAACGGCAGAAAAAAGACAACCCATCCACAGAAAAGAAAAAGAATGGTTTCTGTGCCTTCGGTGAAGCAAAGGCGCCGTATGATGAAAAAAACGAAACTTCTGGGGCGGGCAGCATATGTTGTCAAACGCAGATATTTTTAGTCTTTTTTCAAAAGGAGGTTCTCGAAAGGTGAGCGAAGAAAAAAATCAGATTCCGGGTTCGGAAGTACAGCAGGCAGATGGTCAGCTGCCGCAGAAGCAGGAGAAGGAAAAGACATCCGATTCTGTGGGTGGAAAGGAACCTATGGAAGATACGAATGTGGAGAAAGCCGGAATAGAGGCTGACCAGACAGAGGAAGAAACATCGGCAATCGAGACGAAAGGTGCATCAAAAGAAGGTGCACAGGTAGAAGAACCCATATCGGAAGAGGAAGATGCGGCGCTTTCAGAGGAACGTGCGCTAGAAGAAACAGTGCAGATGGAAGAAGGAGCATCGGAGGAACGTGTGCTAGAAGGAGCAGTGCAGATGGAG
>DXEB01000005.1 GCA_019115165.1 Candidatus Anaerotignum merdipullorum
CCTGATTTTCTTTTAGTAATGCGGTCGCCAAACCTTCATTCTAAAATTATAATTAGGAGGTTTTATATACTAAAGTATTTTATTTACCCCTAGTAGAACTAGGGGTTTTGTTAAGCTAAAGCATCCAAAAAAAGCACGGAATTCCCCGAAGGAGACTTCCGCGCTTTTTGTGTCTGTTCTTATTTGCTTGCCAGATGATCGTTGATCTCTTTCATCAATTTATCAATGTCCATGCCGTGTACCATGCTTGCTTCTTCCAGTGTTTCTCCTGCGGAGGAAGGGCATCCAACACAATGCATGCCATTTTGCATCAATACTGCACCTACACTTCTGTCCATCATCAGCAGTTCCCCAATGGTCATATCTTTTGTTGCCTGCATAAAATTGCCTCCTTTATTCTCTATCATCTTTATCACGCAATGGTCTGCGCTGTTCTTTTTTATTATACCCCAAACCGACAACAAAAAAAAGCCTTACCGGCAATATTTTTTGTCCCCATCGGCAAAATCCATGCCACTCATTTCGCATGTACCATTTTCACTGCCAAATTCCACCATTTCTACAATTCTTTCTTCTTTTTACTTCTATGCTATGTTTCCTCCCACTCATCCAAGCTCCGCAAAACGCGGCAAAGAGCCTGTACCCGCTGTTTTTCATCCCATTCTTTCTGCTCCAAAATTTCCGCAATCTCTGCCAGCGCCCGCGTATACCGTGCCTGCCGTATTTGTTCCATGTCCAGCGTCAGCGTCCCATCGGTTTCCTTCTCCAGCATCAGAAGCAGTATTTCCACCAATTTCTCCATGCTTTCACCGTCCTTGCTTTTCATTTTAGGTCAAATATACCCTAATGTCAATAGGTCAATTTGCCATAATAATATTGGTGATGTTTATGAACAGATTACGAGAACTGAGAAAAGAACGCGGCTATACCCAGATCAAAATGCAAATGCTCACCGGCATTGACCAAAGCGATTATTCCAAATTGGAAACCGGAAAACGATATTACACCTTTGAACAACTGAAAAAAATTGCCCTGACGCTGGACACCAGCATGGACTATCTGGCCGGTTTGACCGACGAAAAAAAACCATATCCCCGTCGCAATTCCTGACTGGATATGGTACAATACGAATCATACAGATATTCCATCATCGGAAGGAAGATGAACCCATGCTTTATGATATTGCTTTCCCACTTTCCGCCCGTACCATGATCTACGACGGTGATCCGCCGTTTTGCAGAGAAGTTTTGCTGGATACCGCAAAGGGCGATCTCTGTACGCTTTCACTCTGTCATTTCGGCAGTCATTTGGGCACCCATATCGACTTTCCCAGACATTTTTTCTCCTCTGGCTCGGATGCAGCAACCTTTCCGTTAGAACGGCTCTGCGGTTCCGCCAAAGTATTCTGTCTGCACGGCATTTCCCGCATCCAGAGAGCAGACCTGGAACGGTTGGATATTCAGTTGGGTGATCGGGTTCTGCTGCGCACTGACAACGATGGTTTTGACGGAGTCCATCCCCTTCCGCATCCTGTTTATCTGGATGCAGACGGCGCTGCTTATTTGGTTGAACGGCAGGTTGCGCTGGTGGGTATCGACTACGAAAGCCCAGAGGAGGATAACGGAAGCTTTCCCGTCCACCGAATGTTGTTGGGCGCTGGAATCCCCATTTTGGAACATTTGCGCTTATCCCATGTACCTGAAGGCACATACCGCCTCTACTGCCTGCCACTGGCATTAGAAGGTGGCGATGCTTCCTGGGTACGACCGATTTTAGAGAGGTGATTCCCATGAAAAACACATTGAAAGAGAAATTGCAGCATCATCAACAACCTATTGGCACCTTTTTTGAACTGGGCAGTCCCAACGCCGCAGAAGCATTGGGGCATACCGGGTTGGATTTCATCATTATTGACAACGAACATGGTCCGTTTGAAGCAGAAAGCACCCTGTCCTTTGTCCGCGGTGCAGAGTTGGGCGGCGTCTGCCCCCTGGCGCGGGTACGGGAGGTCAGTCGCCCTGCCGTGCTGAAATTGCTGGACATCGGCGTCAAAGGGCTGATTGTCCCGAACATTCATACCATAGAACAAGTGACCGAACTGGTATCCTATGCCAAATTTGCGCCCATCGGCAATCGCGGCTTTTGTCCCACCCGTAAGGACGCTTGGGGATACGCGTATCCAGCTACCGAAAGCGTTGCCGAAAACATGGCGGTCTGCAATGCGGAAACCTTGCTGATCCCGCAATGCGAAACCATTGGCTGCCTGGAGCAGATTGAGGCTATTACTGCATTGGATGGCGTAGACGGTATTTTTATCGGACCCTTTGATTTATCCATTTCCATGGGCATTCCGGGACAATTTGAGCATCCCGATTTTCAGGCGGCACTGCAGCGGATTCTGAACGCCTGCCACCAAAACGGGAAATTCTGTATTTCCTTTACCGTCCAGCCCGACGCCGTTGCCGCAGGGTTCCTGCAGGGCTTTGACGCCATGGCATATGGTCTGGACGCCGCTGTACTGGTACAGGCATATCGCACTCTCATCGCTCAGGTAAGAGCGCAGCAATAACGCCCCTTTTGTTCCTCCCACGCATGTGGCAGTGTAGCTCCGGTGCGTCTGTTTTGCACTGCCGGATTCGCTTGCGGAGGCAGATGCCGTGCTGTCTGGCACGGCGTCCTCCTCCGTCCTTTGCGGCATAGAAAAAACCGGAAGGCGCCGCCCCTTTCCTTCCAGGGAATCTATCCTGCCTTTCGGTTTTCCGTTCCGGCACACGCTTCTGCTACAAACAGATACACATGCCCAAGTCTGCACTTCTTCTCTATCTGGTACTTATCTGCTGGGGCGTTCCTCTACCAGCGAAATGTTCAAAATCACTTTTCTGCAGTACGGACAGAGAAAACCATCCATTTTGGCATCCCCCATAAAACTTTTCGCCACCAGATACTCCTGTCCTTTTTTCCCGTCCCGCAGCTCTTGAAATTGTACATATCGTCCCGCTTTCAGGTATCCTTCCATCATTTCTTCCCCACAAAACGGACATTTCATACCGCAATTCCTCCTTTCGGCTGTCTCTCTTCATCCTACAGCCTTTGTTTGATTGTATCATATCCATTCGCACACAACAAGCCAAAGCCGATAAAAACAGAGAGTCTGTTTGCCTCCAGACTCTCTGCCTCTTCTCTGTACGCAGAACCACTGCCCTGCATCGTTGTGTTTCTTGCATATCTGCCGGTCTCTTTGTTTCCAGCTGACATCCCACTATGCTATGATTTTGAAGCCCTTGTAATAGCGCAGTACCACTTTTCCTAAAATCGCATCTTCCTGTACAAAGGTATTCTCCCAAAAACGGGAATCCAGCGAACGGTTGCGGTTATCCCCCATCATAAAATAACAGCCTTCCGGTACCGTATACGGTCCGTAATTGCCTTGCGTGACTTCCTTGATATATGGTTCCTCCAGCGCTTCTCCATTGACCAGTACTTCTCCGTTTCGCACTTCCACCGTATCGCCGCCTCTGCCGATGATCCGTTTGACATACAGCGTATTGCCAGTAGGATCGTCTGGATATTCAAAAATCACCACATCGCCCCTTTGCGGCGTGTCAAACCAATAACTGGTACGCAGTGCCAATATGCGATCTCCTGTCATAATTGTGTTCTCCATCGAACCGGTAGGAACCGTTGCATTGACAATCAGCACCGTGTCCACAATCACCGCCAGTATCAGCGCCAGTACAATGGTCTTTATCCAGCTTACAATCTCTTGCTTCAATTCACTTCCAGCTCCTTGGGTAACATTATTTCAGGAAACCATTGATAATTTGCGCTTCCGCTTCTTTTTCCGTCAATCCAAGCGTCATCAGCTTCACCAATTGGTCTCCGGCAATTTTTCCGATCGCCGCTTCATGAATCAGCGTGGCGTCTACATTGTTTGCCACAATCTCCGGTTCTGCCGCTACAATACCGTCATCCATGATAATGGCGTCACACTCGGAATGTCCATAACAGTCCGCATTGCCCACAATCTTAGAACGGAAGAGTTGATAGGAATGATCTCTTGCAACCGAACGGGAAATCAGTTTTGCAGAACTGCCTGCACCGTTCAACTCTACATCAAAAGAGGTTTCTGCAAATTGGTCTCCATGAGTCATAATTTTTTCCTTAATGACAACCGTAGCCCCTGCTGCCAGCTTCGCACTGGAGATACGTTTGGTAGAGTCTACGCCTTTGAGCTGCACCGTATCCATTTCCAGATAACTGTTCTCTTCTCCTTCGATATGGGTTTGCGGATTGATGATGCGTTTCCCGTTTCCATCCCCTTCTCCAATGTGTTTTTCAATATATTTTACTTTTGCATTTTTGCCCACAAAGAAACGATGAATTCCTTCATGCAGCGAGGTTTCACTGCCGCAGTTATGGATCCCGCAGCCTGCCACAATAGTTACTTCGGCACCCTCACCAATATGAAAATCGTTATATACCAGATCGTGCACGCCTGCTTCGGTAATGAGCGCCGGGATGTGCACATTTTCATCCTTCGTTCCGGCTTTGATATAAATATCAATCCCGGAATTGTTTTCTTTTGGCACAATCTGAATATTTTCTGTGGAATTTCTGCCTTCGCTGTGTCCGTTGTTACGGATATTAAATGCGCCGTTGAGCGGCACCTCCGCCAAATCCGCCACCTCAGCGAGCAGTTTTTTGATTACATCATCAAACATTAAGCATTCCCTCCCTGAAAATATCTGCATCCGGTGTCAATGCCAAATAAACCGGGCAACACTTCTTCTTTGGTGCCAATCTGGGAGATCTCTCCTCCGGATATCACAACGACCTGATCCGCGATATTCAAAATCCGCTCCTGATGAGAAATGATCAGAATCGACGCCTGTATCTCATCATGCATTTTTTCAAACACATCAATCAGATTTTTGAAACTCCACAGATCAATTCCCGCTTCCGGTTCGTCAAAGAGGGTCAGCTTGGTTTTTCTTGCCATCACTGTTGCAATTTCAATTCGCTTCAATTCGCCGCCAGACAGACTTGCATTCACTTCTCGGTCAATATAATCCTTGGCGCATAATCCCACTTCCGCTAAATAATCGCAGGCTGCTGCTGTAGACAAATCCCTGCCGCTTGCCAGTGTAATCAAATCCTTTACGGTTACACCCTTAAACCGTACCGGCTGCTGGAACGCGAAGCTGACGCCAGCTCGCGCACGTTCTGTGATGGACCAATCAGTAATGTCTTGCCCATCCAGCAAAATCTGACCACTGTCAGGCGTAATAATGCCGGCAATGACCTTTGCCAGCGTAGATTTTCCGCCGCCGTTGGGACCGGTAATCACGACAAACTTCGCATCGTCAATCGTCAGATTGATATTGCGTAAAATCTGTTTCCCGTCTGCGGAAAAAGAAATATTCTTTAATTCCAGCATATTCTTATCCTCCTGTATTTATCAAACATTTCGACGCTCTCCCATGTCGAAAAAATGCCTGTCAAACCACATTCGATTATACCAACTCCTCTATTGATGTGTCAACGCTTTTCCAATAAAACCAATATCATCTATTCTTTTTCTATTCTTTCCACACCCAAAGACTTTTCTTTTTCCCGTAGATATATTACAATAAAAAATAATCGTAAATCAAAAGGAGGTCTTTTTATGCTGGGATTTCATTCTGATGGGATTCGCCTATTTGGCGCATCCGATACTCTGACAGCACAGCTGAAAAAAAGAAACATACCATTTGCCAAAGAAATCACTGGCAATACACTGGTATTCGCCATAGATGACGAAGCCATTGTACAAAAACGCCCTTATCATATTTCCTTTGCCGCCGCTTCTACTCCCTGGTTTGTCTGCTCTTTGCGTCAGGATACCCAAATCGGTCTGCGCTTTGCATCTGAAACGGCGCTGGCGACCTTTATTACCGCAGTTTATTATGCTTCACAGGAGTTTCTGCATTTGGATATCGAACTGTCCTTTTTGAAAGAAACCCTGTCCGCCCCCGGCGTCATCGAAGCCTATTCAGAAGATGCGTTTGCACAAATTCCCGCCGACACGCCTGTTATCTGTTTTTACTTCGGCAACGGTGGCTTTTTGGAAACCGATCGTATTTTTTCCACATTTACCAAACAATATGACTTGGATATTTCCCACATTACGCTGGCAGGCTCTTTTGCTTCCAAACGCGATTTGTTATGCGCATTTGCCCTGCGGCGCTAGCCTCTTTACACTGTTGATAAACCATGTTACAATAAAGTCGCGGGAGCAACCCTTCCGCGGCAAATACAGAGTAGGGTTTTGTGCGTTAAGTGTCCGGTGAACGGGGAGTTGTCACGGGAACGAAAAGAATGCTTCTTGCGATGCAAAACCCGCATCCCGCTGTTTCATAATAAAGAAGTGAGCGCTCTTTGTTATCACAGCAAATCTCGGCGTACTCCGAGGGTATTTGCAGAATTTGATTCGTCCTACGACTATGACAAGGAGGGTTCTTTTTTTATGTCAGAACACAAAAAAATACAGACCAAACATCTGGTGCTGATGGCGATGCTCATTGCACTGCATGTGATTTTGTCCCGTTTTCTTTCCCTTTCCGCATGGAATATCAAAATTGGGTTTGCCTTTGTGCCGGTGGTATGCGCTGCCCTGTACTTGGGACCCTGGCAGGCAGCACTGGTCAGTGCCCTGGGCGACTTTGTCGGCGCAACTCTGTTTCCCATTGCTGCTTATTTCCCGGGATTTACCGTCACTGCTGCACTCGTCGGGTTGACCTATGGTCTTTTGCTGCATCAAAAACAGTCCACGATTCGTATCTTGGCAGCCGTGCTGGCGACAGAGCTGGTTGGTTCGCTGCTGCTAAATACTTTTTGGATTCATCTGTTGTTTGGCGCGCCGTTTCTTGCATTGCTGCCGCCTCGAATCCTGCAAAGCCTGGTGATGGGACTGGTGGAGCTTTCTGTCATCCGTATCCTTGTAACAGTCTCTCCCCGACTGCTGCGCACCGCACCATAATACAATCCCCCTTTTGCCGCTGCTCACGGCAAAAAGGGGGATTTTCTGTCCTCCATTTTTTCTCAGTTGCAGACATCGCCGCTTCTTCCTTTGTTTTGCAAAACGGTAATCTCCTTTCCAATTTTACAAAACCTGCATCATTGTACCAAGCATCCATCGTTTTTTTCCAATCCGCAGCGTTCTGTTTCCAATAGCGCCTTTTTGATCTCCAGACCGCCGGCATAGCCAGTCAATCTTCCGTCCGCCCCTACCACACGGTGACAGGGAATGAAAATGGCAATGGGATTATCATGATTTGCCCGCCCAACGGCTCTTGCACCCTTCGGGTTGCCAACTGCCGCCGCAATCTGACCATACGTCACCGTCGTACCGTAAGGAATTTCCAGCAATGCCCGCCATACCTTTTTCTGAAATTCCGTTCCCTCTGGTGCCAGCGGCAAATCAAACATCCTTCTGTTTCCTTCCAAATATTCCGCAATCTCCACCGCAGCCAAACGCAGCAACGGCGTTTCCTCCATATCGAAGTCTGTTGGCATTCCGCCCATTTCTTTGCCGAATGTCACACGTACAATAGCACCATCCTTCTCTCCAATTCCAATTTCTCCGATTTTCGTCTGATAGAACCAAATTTTTTCTCTCTCCATCATTCATTCTCCCTTCCTGATGGTACGCAGCCATGCAATTTCTCTCGCATATCCCTCCAGTTCGTTGGGTGTTTCCAACAAAAATGGCACATCCCGCAGTTTTGGGTGACAAATCACTTCAGCAATCGCCATATGCCCAATGGTTCCCTCTCCCAGGCACGCATGTCTGTCCTTTCGACTGCCCAGCGGGTTCTTGCTGTCATTCAAATGTACGGCACAAAGGCTCTCTAGCCCAATGATCTCATCGAACTGCCGCAGCACGCCTTCCCAATCTGATACGATGTCATATCCACCGTCAAACACATGACAGGTATCCAAACAAACCCCCATCTGCTCCTTTCGCTCCACACGCGCTAGGATTGCAGCCAACTGCTCAAACGTCCTTCCAACTTCCGTTCCTTTGCCTGCCATCGTTTCCAGCAGGACCTTGGTTTGTATCTCTTCCGTTAGAACACAGTTGAGCATATCTGCAATCTTGACAATCCCGATTTCTTCTCCCTGCTTGACATGACTTCCTGGATGAAAGTTATACATGGCTTCCGGTAAATGCGCCAGCCGCTCTAAATCTTCCTGCATCACCTGCCGTGCAAATGCAAGCACTCGTGCATCCGCCGCACAAGCATTCAAGGTATAGGGTGCATGAGCCAGGATCTTACCAAAGCCATTTTCTTTTGCAAAAGCACGATATGCCGCGATATCTTCCAAATCCAGCGCTTTCACACTGCCGCCTCTGGGATTTCTGGTAAAAAACTGGAACGTATTAGCGCCGATACGCTTCGCTGTCTTTCCCATCGCAAGATACCCTTTTGCCGCCGACAAATGACATCCAATCCAAAACATCTGCATTCCTCCATATCTCATCCCGAATGGAACAAGGTCCCATCCGATTCATCCGTTTCTTTCAAATCCAATCCTGCTAACCATATCGGCTTTTCCTATGCAAAGGATATGCGCTCTGCACATGCCAAGCATTGTTTACCATGGCGCTCTTCCTATAAATTCCATAAACAACATCTCTTTCAACTGCCCATCAGCATATTTTTCCAATGCCTGTTACCATATCTTATCCATATGGGCTGTAACACTTTCACTCACGCTTTCATTGCCGCCGAATCTTCATTTCTTTCTTCCAATCTGTCTTTTTTTATTTTACGCAAAACTTCCGTTTCCTGCAACCCTCCGCATCCGTCACATATGCGTTTTCCGCCTAAAATTGCCGCCGCTTTTTCTTTTTCCCGTACACAATTCAAATCCAAAACATAGACTATGCTATTGTCATTTCTTCTTTCCTGATGCAAGCCATCCCTTGTTGGCACATAAAAACAGCCTCTTTGGGACTGCTGCCCAACGAGGCTGTAGATTGCCGACATACCGCTCCGGCAACGCCGACCATTTTCGTTTTATCACGTATTACGCGTTTTTGGGACGGTACACCTTACGAATCAGTAAGATCGCACCAACCATCATTACCAGCGCGATCGGCAGGTTGATCATCCAGTTCTGGATGAGTGCCGCCAATATATAGTTGATTGCCGAAACGATTGCCACAACAATGGCGTACGGCAGCTGGGTAGATACATGGTTCATATGATCACACTGCGCACCGGTGGATGCCATAATCGTCGTATCGGAAATAGGCGAACAGTGATCTCCCGCTACTGCACCTGCCAGCGTCGCAGATACCGTCACAACCATCAATTCGCTGCTCGGATCCAAAATCGGCACCACAATCGGCAGCAGAATGCCAAAGGTTCCCCAAGAGGTACCGGTAGAGAAAGATAAAAATACCGCAATGACAAACACGATCAGTGGCAGCAGGATATTCAGAACATTGGTGCTGTGCTGTAAGATCCCCGCTACAAATACATCCGCGCCCAATAAACCGGTTACACCGCTGAGCGTCCATGCAAAAGTCAAAATCAAGATCGCCGGTACCATCGCGCGGAATCCTTCCGGCAGACAATCCATAAACGCATGGAATGTCAGAACACGACGAGGGATATAGATGAAAAAGGTGAGAATCAGCGCCGCAACAGAGCCCAAAGCCAAGCTGATAGAGGCATCGCAGCCTGCAAACGCATCTACAAACGATACGCCTTCAAAAAATCCTCCGGTGTAAATCATCCCTATGACACAGCAGATGATCAATACAATCACCGGCAGCACCAAGTCAATCACTTTTCCGTTGCCCACTACTTTCTTCGCATCCGACGCATCTTCAAAAGGTCTTGCATCTGTGGTAAACAAATCATTGTTTTCCTGCGCATTCTTTTCATGCAGATACATCGGTCCAAAGTCGAAATTCAGCAATGTCAATATCAACATGGTCCACAGCGTCAGCAAGGCATAGAAATTATAGGGAATCGCGCGAATGAATAATTCCAAACCATTATATCCCTCCACTACACCAGAAACTGCCGCCGCCCAGGAAGAAATGGGCGCAATGATACAAACCGGCGCCGCCGTCGCATCAATGATATACGCCAGCTTCGCACGGGAAACGTTATGAGTGTCTGTTACCGGACGCATTACACTGCCGACAGTCAAACAGTTGAAATAGTCGTCTACAAATACCAAAATACCCAACAGCACCGTGGACAGCAGCGCACCCTTTCTGGTGGTAATCCGTTTGCCTGCCCATGCGCCATATGCGGCAGATCCGCCGGCTTTATTCATCAGGGCAACCAATACGCCCAGCACAATCAGGAAAATGATAATACCGCCGTTTCCCGGATCCGTAATATTTGCTAAAAACCCGCCAGATGTCTGATCGGTAATCATAACCAGAAATGCCTCTTTGATATTAAAATTGCTGTAAAACAGACATCCCGTCACAATTCCAATAAACAGAGATGAAAATACTTCTTTGGTAATCAGTGCCAGCACAATGGCTACTGCCGGCGGCACCAATGCCCAAATCGTCGCATACATCTTGCTGGTGTGTTCCACTGCTTCCCCTTCCGCGCCAAACGCAGTCACAGCTAAAAGCAGCAGAACCGCCGAGAATACTACCCCCGTTCTCAGCCAGTTTCTTTTGTTCTTCTGAAACATACCTGTTACTCCTCTCCATCAAACCCTTCTTCATACCCGTGCCCAACAACCGATTCACACAAAAAACAGATTTTTCCAAACGCATAAAAAAGGGTTCCGTGTCATACGCACACAGAACCCAGCAGTTATCCCGCAACTTCTGCTTCTCAAAAGCAAAAGACGTCTCATGATTCGATAGCGCTCCACAAAAGTGACAGTACACTGCATCTTCTACAGTGTCCCAGCCTCGCAGCCATCGGGCGTGCCGCAAGACTTCGGCGGCGACGCCTTTCCTCTTTTTTCTGCTGCCCCGCATATCTCCCAAAAGAGTACTGATCGCTTCCGCACCTCTATCCGCTTTTTCTGCCCAAGAATGTCGGACATTTTCTATCATCATTCATACCATATCACTCGCGCAAAGTCAAGCATTTCTCTCAAAAAAGACATTTTTACGACAAATTCCATCACTGCTTTCCGAAAGAACTCTGGTTTGCGCTTTTCAACCGCACAAAAAACTGGTATGATACCGATACAGACAACAATACCAATTATGCAAAACAGAAAGGATGAGTGTTCTATGGCTACTGCTCATATCGCCGCCGAACCAGGCGCATTCGCAAAAACCGTACTGATGCCCGGAGATCCGCTGCGGGCAAAATTTATCGCGGAAACATTTTTGGAACATCCCATTTTAGTCAACAACGTCCGCGGTATCCAAGGCTACACTGGCGCCTACCACGGCGTGCCCGTATCCGTTATGGCAAGCGGTATGGGCATCCCCTCCATTGGTATCTACAGCTACGAGTTATACCGTTTCTTTGATGTAGAAAATATCATCCGCATCGGTTCTGCCGGTGCCATCAGCGATCAATTGGAACTGCGGGACATTGTCGCCGGTATCTCCGCTCACACCAACTCCACCTTTGCATCTCAATATCACCTGCCTGGCAGCTTTGCCCCTACCGCAGATTTTACGCTGCTGTCCACCGCCACAGAAGCAGCAAAAGAACTGGGACATCCGCTGAAAGTTGGTTCTTTGCTCTCTTCTGATACATTTTATGATGATGACGAAAATGCACTGCATCAATGGGCAAAAATGGGTACCCTGGCAGTGGAAATGGAAGCCGCCGGACTTTATCTAAACGCTGCCAGACTTGGCAAACGCGCACTGGCATTGGTTACCATTTCCGACAAACCGTTTACCGGCGAAGCCACTACGCCCGAAGAGCGTCAAACCACATTCACACAGATGATGGAAATCGCACTGCAAACCGCTGTTAAAATGCATGGGTGATATTCCTTCTCTGTTTCGCTATATTTTTCGGCATAATCCAATACAAAAACCCCCGTATCCATGCAAGGATACGGGGGTTTTCACACTTTCCCAAAATTGGGATGCTCTGATACGGTCAACAACAAAAACAGCATTCCGCCGTTGACTCTTCTCGTCTGCCCATACTTCCCATCAAACAGTCCTTTCGGCTATTCTCATGTATCATGCTGACTGAAGTGCTAGCCTTCATAGGCAAGCCGACGGAACACCTCCGAAACAACGCTTCCCGTTGTCTGTCTTTCCCGCCGTTTCCACAAACAATAGGCAGTCTGCTGCTCTGCCGCCAAAAACATCCAATACCCAAACAGCGTGCCCAGCGTATTCATCAACAAATCGTCTACATCCGATGTTCTGCCGCAGAACATCTGCATCAATTCTATGGACAGAGAACACAGAAATCCAATCCAAATCACTTTCTGCTCTACTCTGTTTTCTTTCCAAAGCAACGGGATCAAAAACCCCATTGGTACAAACAACAGCAAATTCAGCAGATACTGCTCCGGGCAGGCAAACACATCCTCCAGCAGTACAAAATGAAAATATGGCGTAAATGCTGCTTGGGTAAACAACAGCGAATAAATCCCAGTCACGGCACACAGCCCTGCAAGATACAGACAAAAGACCCATAAACCCATACGATGCATTCTCGGAGTGAATCTACCCGCAAATACATGCTGCCACATCCACATCACCGGCATCATACACAAAAAAACAAATAAACTTTCCCAAACCATCGCATACATCCAACCAATCACGGGGATTCCTCCTTTCCATTCTCATTTGTTATTCTTAGTTTACCGCATAATTTTTAAGTTTTTTTGTAGAAAACCTTCCAAATTTTTGACGAAACCTATAAGAAATCTTGAAAAAGCGGAGAAAACCGCCGTTTTTTTCCAGATACCCGCCTTTCCTGTATTGACAAGTCTCTATTCTTCTTGGTAAAATAACTTGTCGGTGATTGAAGCTTCACCCACTTACTGCATCAAATTTGCCATTCAATCCCGCAAGCAGGGATTTCCATAAGCAAAATTGATGTTTTTTTTATGGAAAAACACAGGGAATCCTGTTTTTGACGCTGCAACAGAAGACCAACGATCTTTTTTGAGGTGATCCCATATGTCGGTTTTCCATTGATGCGTCCCGCCGTTTTTTCTGATAACACAAAACGCGCGGCATTCACTCTTTACTTTTATATGATTCAGGAGGTATTTCATTATGGCAGGTACGATTTCCAGAGGCATCAAAGCCCCGATTATCAGACAAGGCGACGATATTGTGGCCATCGTTGCAGATTCCGTTTTGTCTGCCGCACAGCAGGACGGCTTTTCCCTGCATGAAAGAGACGTAATTTGTGTAACAGAGGCAGTAGTTGCCAGGGCCGACGGCAATTATGCATCTACAGATGACATTGCAGCGGACGTAAAAACAAAACTGGGCGGCGAAACCATCGGCGTAGTCTTCCCGATTCTCAGCAGAAACCGCTTTGCCATCTGCCTGCGCGGCATTGCCAAAGGCGCGAAAAAAGTTGTGCTGATGCTCAGCTACCCCTCCGATGAGGTCGGCAATCATCTGTTTGATATGGATGTATTGGACGACAGCGGCGTAAACCCCTATACAGACGTACTGACACTGGCAGACTATCGTCGTATTTTCGGTTATATCAAACACCCCTTCACTGGTGTGGACTATGTGGAATATTACGCTTCCTTGATCGAAGAAGAAGGTGCAGAGGCAGAAATCGTATTTGCAAATCATCCGGAAGCTATTTTACCGTTCACCAAAAATGTATTGTGTTGTGATATTCATACCAGAGCGCGTTCCAAACGCCGCATTCTGGCTGCTGGAGGCGAACGTGTATTGACGCTGGATGAAATTCTGAATGCTTCTGTCAACGGCAGCGGTTACAACCCCCAGTATGGTCTGCTCGGCTCGAATAAGGCAACCGAAAATACGGTAAAACTGTTTCCTAAAAACGCGCAGGAAGTTGCGGAACAAATCCAGAAAGAAATTCTGGCGCGTACCGGTGTACATGTAGAAGCAATGATTTATGGCGACGGCGCATTCAAAGATCCCGTCGGCAAAATCTGGGAACTTGCCGATCCAGTTGTCGGCGCTGGCTTTACCGAAGGGCTGAATGGTCTGCCCAACGAAGTAAAACTGAAATACCTGGCAGATAACGACTTTGCCGACCTGAAAGGCGAAGCACTGGCAGAAGCCATCCGCCAACGGATCAAAGAAAAAGATGCAGATCTGAAAGGCAGTATGGTATCCGAAGGCACCACGCCCCGTCGACTGACAGACCTGATCGGTTCTCTGTGTGATTTGACCAGCGGCAGCGGTGATAAAGGTACCCCTATTGTTCTGGTACAAAATTATTTCAATAACTACGCAGACGGAAACGCTTAATTCCATCTGCATCGCAAAGCAGAAACAAAGCGTTCTGAATCTTTATCTTTGTTTCTTCTGCAAGGATGCTAACAGGGAGTTCATCCGCATATGCGCTTTGAGAACTCCCTATTTTTTTCAGTCAAGTCACCTTTGTAGTACCTCTTGTCTCCCAAAGATGATTTGATTGGATGTATCCAATCATCTTCAGCCTGTCCTTCACAGGCTTTTTCTTACTGTAATAGAAAGGAGTCCTTCCATGTCTTATCCCATTGTCACACTGAAAAAAGGAGAAGGTCGCGCCTTAAAAGCCGGCGGTTTATGGATATTTGACAATGAAATTGCTGCAGCATCCAAACAAATTACCGACGGCGCCATCGTATCCGTACAAGACTTTGACGGCTATCCCATGGGGGTTGGTTTTTATAATTCTCACTCGAAAATTATCATACGGATGCTCAGCCGGCATGCCGACACTATCATAGATGATGCTTTTTTGCGTCATCGAGTGCAGACCGCTTGGGATTACCGGAAAAAAACCGTAGATATTTCCTCTTGCCGGGTCATTTTTGGCGAAGCAGACTTCCTGCCAGGATTGGTGGTAGACAAATTTTCTGATGTATTGGTTGTGCAGTCGCTGGCGCTTGGCATTGATTTGTTCAAAGAATCCATCCTGCGACTGCTGTTAGAAGTCTTGGCAGCGGATGGCATTTCGATCCGCGGCGTTTATGAACGCAGCGACGCCAAGGTACGCCTGCAAGAAGGCATGGAGCCGAAAAAAGGATTTCTTTCTTCTCCCTTTCATACCAAGGTGGAGATCGAAGAAAACGGCGTGCGTTACATCGTGGATGTGGAAAATGGGCAAAAAACCGGCTTTTTTTTGGATCAGAAATATAACCGACTTGCCATCCAACGTCTGTGTAAAGGCGCGGATGTACTGGACTGCTTTACCCATACCGGTTCCTTTGCCTTAAATGCAGGAATTGCCGGTGCAGCAAGCGTACTGGGTGTAGATGCCTCCCAGCTTGCTATTACACAGGCAGTGGAAAACGCCAAACGCAATGGTCTTTCTCAAACCGTCCAATTCCAATGCTGTGATGTGTTCTCCCTGCTGCCTCAACTGGAAGCAGAAGGGAAACAGTTTGATGTCATCATCCTAGACCCACCTGCTTTTACCAAATCCCGCAGTTCTGTCAAAAACGCGGTCAAAGGCTATCGGGAAATCAATCTGCGGGCGATGAAATTGCTCAAAGACGGCGGATTTCTGGCAACCTGTTCCTGTTCCCACTTTATGACTTATGAACTGTTTACGCAAACCATCGCACAAGCAGCGAAACATGTGCATAAACGACTGCGGCAGGTAGAATATCGGACCCAATCTCCGGACCACCCCATTTTATGGGCAGCAGAAGAATCGTATTATTTAAAGTTTTATATCTTTCAGGTATGCCAAATGCCGTAATCTCCAGTAAAAAGCCCGTGTTTTTCGTGAAAGCATTGGCTTTTTTCAGTTTTGTGCATACCTTTCTTTCCAACCCTCCACAACAATCGAAACAAACAAATCCATCTTGAAAATTCTTTCTATCCGCCTTTTTCTCTCCATGCATTCTGACATCATCATGCAAAACACATATTTTGCCGCTTGCATTCCTATGCGGAATATGCTATACTCATGACAGTCTAACATAGAAAAGGGTGAAAAGATGAAGAAATAATCAATTGATTCTGCAAACAGAATGTCATTCGGACACAATCTAACAGATTGTTTTTTTCTGGTGCATGGTTCAATAGATGTTTCTCCATTTTTTTGCTTGTTGAAAACAGGAAGGACAGCGGATTCCCTACACATTGATTTGGTTGGTGGGTTCTGCGCTTTTGTTTGTCTTTCTTTTTGCAAAATCCGATGGGTGCGTCCGTATGCGGCAGATTTTGTCCGAATGCGGACGTTTTTTTGTATGCATTAGGAGGGATAGCTTATGCAAATACAAAATGTAACCATCACACATCGAAAAGACAATCGCCTGCTGCTGGATCATTTTACGCTGTCTATACAGCGCGGCGATACATTCGCAGTAATCGGAGAAGAAGGAAACGGTAAATCCACATTGCTGCAATGCTTGTATGACCCAAAACGGATTGCCTCTTATGCGGAAGTAAGTGGTCATATAGACAGACAAGGGCAATGGATCGGCTATCTGCCACAGGAAATGCCGGCAGCAAACTTAGCGCAAACCGTATATGAGTATTGCTGCACTCATCCGGCTTTTTGGGAACAGAGTCCCAAAGAACTCTCTCAGCTAGCTCGACCGATGGAACTGCCTTCAGATTTCTTCTACCAAGACACACCGCTGCGCGCCCTCTCCGGCGGCGAACGCATCAAACTGCAGCTCGCTTGCCTGCAAATGAGCCGTCCAGATATCCTGCTGCTGGATGAACCGTCCAATGATTTAGACTTATCCACCCTACGCTGGCTGGAGACGTTTTTGTTGAACTTCTCCGGCGGTATTTTGTTCATTTCTCACGATGAGACGCTGCTTTCCCATACTGCAAATGGCATCATTCACTTGGAGCAGCTCCGCCACAAACGCATGCCTCGTGCTACCGTGCAACGTTGCGGCTATGACGCCTACCTTGCTGCCAGAGAAACCACCATGGCACATCAGGCGCAGCTTGCCAAAAACGAACGGAATGCCTATGCCAAACAGATGCAAAAATTACAGCAGATACAACAAAAGGTAACGCATCAGCAAAATACGATTTCTCGTCAGGAGCCATATCTGGCTGCCCGTTTGAAAAAGAAAGCAGGAACAGTCAAAACCCAACGACAGCGCATCGAACGGCAAGCAGCTGCATTTACTGCGTTTCCAGAATCGGAGGATGCCATACTCCTGACTTTTCGTCATCCCATCTCCTTGCCGCCTACCAAAACGATCCTGCGCTATGATCAACCACTGCTACAGGTCGGTGAAAAAACCTTAGCAACGCATTTGCACTTGGAAATCCGCGGTGCACAAAAAGTTGGGTTGATTGGGAAAAACGGTATCGGAAAATCTACCTTACTGGCGGAAATCGCACAACAACTGCGTTTGCGTACAGATATCCGCGTTTTCTATCTGCCGCAGCAATATGAAGCACTGCTTTCCTTGCAGCAAACACCGATTGACTTTCTGCGGCAAAACGGAGATAAAGCAGAAGAAACCCAAATCCGCACCTACCTGGGCAGTTTGAAATTTACAGCGGACGAAATGACTCATGCCATAGAACAGCTTTCCGGCGGGCAAAAGGCAAAGCTATGCTTCTTAAAAGCGGTTCTGCATCCCTATGACGTATTGCTGCTGGACGAACCGACGCGGAACTTTTCCCCATTGTCCCGCCCCGTACTCACCAAACTGCTGCGCCAATTCCCAGGCGCCATCTTAACCGTCTCCCATGACCGTACGTTTCTTTTAGGCGTTTGCGACATTTGTTATCAATTGCAGCCAGATGGTTTGCGTCTCTATCCTATGGAACAACTTTGAACTTCATTCTGCAAACAAGCCTCCCACAGCAGTCATAGAAAACATCGTATCCAAAACTGCCTTGCAGATACATGACTCTGTTGTCAGCATTTATCCTTGCCTGCGGACCAGCATGGCTTTTCAGAGAAGTCTTTGCCCTTACTGCTGCCAGCTCCATCCAGTATGAATGTCTTTCAGCAACCGTCTTTCGGTCAAAGCAACTCCATTTTTGAGGAAGATGCCGATACTCCCAAATCAACGGGCATCCTCTGGTTAACCATATCTGTTTTACAGAAACCGACTTGCTTCCATCCTAATTTATAGATCCTGCGCATAAAAAAGAGTGCATTTCTGATCCTTTTCAGAAATGCACTCTCTTGTTGTACACCGAATAGGTATGACAAAACCCCCAGTTCAACTGGGGGTAGGTAAACATACTTTAGTCTAAGCAAGAAACCTCCTGCACTATAATGAAATTGGTCTGGCAACCAAAATATAGAAGCAGGAGGTTTTGTCAATGAATGACATAAGAAGTTTATCACCTTCCAAATGGAGATGCAAATATCATATTGTGTTCGCACCTAAATATCGCAGACAAGTAATTTATAAAACATTAAAAGCAGATATCAGGAGAATATTAAAAGAACTCTGTGAAAGAAAAGGTGTAAATATTGTAGAGGCAGAGTGTTGTTCAAATCATATACATATGCTGGTGGAAATTCCACCGCATTTGAATGTATCTGGTTTTATGGGATACCTTAAGAGTAAAAGTAGCTTAATGATATTTGATAGACACGTAAATTTAAAGTACAAGTATGGAAATCGTCATTTTTGGTGTAGAGGATATTTTGCAGATACAGTAGGTAGATATGAAACGGAAATAAAGGAATATATCAAAAATCAGCTGGAAGATGATATTATGAATGACCAAATAAGTTTAAAAGAATTTACAGACCCGTTTACGGGTGAATCAGTGAAATAAGGCATAAAAAGTGCCCCCTTCAGGGGGCTACCACAAGAGATAGCCCCTGATAGGGGTCTGGTCAAACCACCCGTTCAACGGGTGGTTTTGATTTTCTGACACAAAAGCGCTCTCAGCCCTCGTCTTTTTTTGTCTCCGTCGGCGCCTCTTCGGCTTCTTCTTTTGATCCTTCTTCTTTCGGCGCTTCTGCTTTTGGTGTCTCTTCCTCATCCTCCCACTCGGAAGGGTCTACATCGCCAAACGCTGCTTTCAGAAAATTTTCCGCATCATCAATCTGCTCCATTTGCAGCTGCACGGAACTCATCACGGCTTCCACATTTTTTGCATATTTCTCCATGGCGGGATCGCTTTCTTCCACTTCATCCACCGCTTCTGCTGTCTCCGTCACATTTACTGCATCTGCCGTTTTTTCTGCTTCCACAGATTCTGCCGGTTCCACAGCCATTTGTTTTTGTGCCGATTGTACCGCTTCATCTGCTTCCAGATCATCCAAATCCAGATCGTCCCAGTATTCTTCCTCATCCCGCGCTTTTTTCGCTTTCCGCTTTTCTTTATAATTCCGCGCGTCCTCTCTCCACTCCTGCGCCTTTTCGCTCATCCGAAACGCCGCGCTTCTGACCACCGGCTGCATTTCATCTGCCTTATCTGCCACTTTCGTAGCTACCTCCCGCACCTTCGGCTGTAGCTGTTCTGCTTTCTCTCCAACTGTTTTTGCCACACTGCCCAGCACAGAACCAGCTTTTTCCAGCGCACTGCCGACCGCTTTTCCGATGCCGTCTCTTTCCAGACCCGCTCCGTTTTGCAGCACCGTCAGCAGACGTTCCGCCTCATCTACGGTAATCAGTCCTTTCTCCAGCATACTTAAAATTGCCATACGTTCTTCTTTCATCGTTTTTTCCTCCTTCGCACCGCCATGGTTCCCTGCTTTGTCCTTGGGCTGGTCTGCCGAATCGGTATGACCCTCCCGACCTCCAGCAACGATATAATCCTGCGGACGCTCCTGTCTTCTTTCAAATGCATATAAAATTGCTGCGGCAATCCGCTTAGATGCATTGCCGTCTCCAAACGGATTTTTCGCCTGCGCCATCGCCGCATAAGCCGCTGCATCCCGGAGCAGTTCTTCTGCCATCGCCACAATCTTCTCTTCGTCCGTTCCTGCCAGCTTCAGCGTGCCTGCTTCTATGCCCTCCGGGCGTTCTGTCACATTACGCAGCACCAGTACCGGCTTGCCCATAGAAGGCACTTCTTCCTGCAACCCGCCGCTGTCGGTCATCACAAAATAAGAACGATACATCAGGTTATGCATATCTTTCAAATCCAATGGTTCTGTCAAATGAATCCGGGGATGCCCACCCAACAGGCGATACACCGGTTCTGTGACTGCCGGATTTTTATGCACAGCATATACCACTTCCACATCTGGAAATGCATCCACAATCCTTCTGACTGCATGACAGATATGCTCCAACGGTTCTCCCAAGTTCTCTCTGCGATGCGCCGTCATCGCAATGACACGCTTGTTTTGAAAATCAATGGTATTCAGGAGCTCTTCATGGAACACATAGTCTTCCTCTATAGTATGCGCCAAAGCATCAATTACGGTATTGCCCGTAATAAAAATGCCCGCTTCGCTGATATTTTCTTTTTGCAGGTGCTCTTTTGCCAACGGGGTCGGAGCAAAATGCAGATCTGTCAATGCCCCAGTCAAACGCCGATTCATCTCTTCTGGGAACGGCTGATACTTATCATATGTCCGCAGCCCTGCTTCCACATGCCCAACTTTGATCTGATGATAATAGGCTGCTAATGCGCCTGCAAATGTGGTAGACGTATCGCCATGTACCAATACAATATCCGGTCTTTCCTTGGCAATCACTTCTTCTAAGCCGATCAGCGCACGGGTGGTAATGCCCGCCAGCGTTTGGCGATTCTGCATAATATTCAAATCATATTGCGGATGCAGGTCAAAGATTTCCAGCACCTGATCTAGCATCTGCCGATGTTGTGCCGTCACGCAGACAATGCTTTCTATCTCCTCCGTATTTTCCAGCACTTTTACCAACGGCGCCATTTTGATCGCCTCTGGTCGCGTGCCGAACACACTCATGACCTTGATCTTATCTTTTTGCATAATGCTCTCCTTTTATGTTACCAATCTTTCCCAATAAAACTGCAAAAGAACAGAAAGAACAACCATCTTTCCTTCTTGCCCGCACCGTACCGCGTTTCTTCCTTCTAGACATATCACAGCATGCTTGTCCACATCAAAGCAGCCAAACCTTCGCCATACCGAAAAGCACAATGCCGCCAATCGCTGGTACAAACAAAGATTTCCTGCTTTCTTAGTGCACTTCATTGGTCAGCTTGCCGATTCCTTCTATTTCGCAAGTCACCACATCGCCTGCTTTCAGGAATCTCGGCGGATCAAAGCCCATGCCAACACCCGCCGGCGTTCCCATGGCAATGATAGTTCCTGCCTGCAGCGTCATACCCTGAGACAATTGGCTGATCACCTTCGCAATACCGTTGATCATCAAAGAAGTATTGCTGTCCTGGCGCAGCTCTCCGTTCACATACGCACGGATGGGCAGCGCAGGCGGATTTTCAAATTCATTTTTGGTCACAATCCATGGACCGATGGGTGTAAAGTCATCCAAACTTTTTCCAAAATACCACTGTTTATGAGACGTCTGCAGATTTCTGGCGCTGATATCATTCAAAATAGAATACCCAAATACATAGTCAAAGGCATCCGCTTCCGCTACCTTCTTCGCGTCTTTTCCTATGATGACTGCCAGTTCTGCTTCATAATCCAAACTATCCACGATATCAAAATGTCCGCAAACCGGTTCGCCGTGACCCACGGCGCGATTCACCCGTTTCGAGAAGTAAATGGGCTGCGGACGTTCTCCTCCAAATGCCTCGTCATGGAATCTGGCAGCTTCCTCTGCATGGGCATAGTAATTGATTCCCAAGCAAATCACATCTTGTTTAGGATGTACAATCGGGGAAAGTAACTGAATTTCTTCCACAGGGATGCCAATCATCAACTCTTTATTGCGTTCCAGCTTCTGCAGCTTCTCTGCATCGGTAGATGCAATAAATTCCGCCATACTCACCAGCCCACATCCCAGATAATTTACCGGCACCACTTCTTTTCCATCATTTTTCAAAATGCCTACCGACGTGCTGCCGTTATACATATATGTCAATACTTTCATCCAAAACTCCTCCTTTACACACCTGTGATTGCTTCTTTTGTATTTGTTATATTCTATCACAATATCATACCACAAATACCGATATTCGCAAAGTAAAATCTCCGTGAATCTCTCTGAGCATATCTTGTATACAAAATTCATCACCTGTATATTCATTCATGCAGGAAATTATGAATATTTATACTATTCCTCTCTTTCAAAATAGCCAAAACTGCCTAGCTTTTCGCTTATTATTTCATAATTATACACAAAATGCTTTTTCCAATGTATTTCCCTCTTGCTTTTTCTCTCTGTGCCAGATATAATACATTCATAAATATTCAAGCACATACACGATGTTCCATCGTTGCAATTCGTAAGGAGGAAATCAATCATGAAAGAAAAAATTGTATTGGCATATTCCGGCGGTCTGGATACCTCTGTGATTATCCCTTGGCTCAAAGAACATTATGATGCAGAAGTGATTGCCGTTTGCGGTGACGTAGGTCAAGGAAAAGAAACAGAAGGGCTGGAAGAAAAAGCGCTCAAAACCGGCGCAAGCAAACTCTACATTGCCGATTTAACGGAAGAGTTCATCACCGAAGCCATTTATCCCTGCATCAAAGCAAACGCTGTTTATGAAGGCAAATACCTGCTGGGAACTTCTATGGCACGTCCCATTATCGCCAAAAAACTGGTGGAAATCGCAAAAAAAGAAGGCGCTACTGCCATCTGCCACGGCGCCACCGGCAAAGGAAATGACCAAGTACGCTTTGAGCTGACCATCAAAGCACTGGCTCCAGATCTGAAAATCATTGCACCTTGGCGTCTGGATACCTGGGGTATGCAGAGCCGTGACGATGAATTGGCATATCTGGAAGCACATGGTATTCCCTTTGAAGGCGGACATGAAAACTCTTACAGCCGCGACCGCAACATCTGGCATCTGAGCCACGAAGGGCTGGAACTGGAAGATCCCGCCAACGAACCCAACTATAAACATCTGCTGCAGTTGGGCGTATCTCCTGAAGATGCACCTGATGTACCCGAATACATTACACTGGACTTCGAAGCCGGGATTCCCATCGCGGTCAACGGCGAAAAACTGAGCCCTGTAGAAATGCTGAAAAAACTCAATGAAATCGGCGGCAAAAACGGGATTGGCATTGCAGATATCTGCGAAAACCGTGTTGTTGGCATGAAATCCCGCGGCGTATACGAAACTCCCGGCGGTACGATTCTGTACTATGCACATCGGGAACTGGAATATCTGTGCACCGATAAAAAAACACAGGCATTCAATGAAGTGGCAAGCAACAAATTCACCGAACTGGTTTACAGCGGCGAATGGTTTACTCCGTTGCGGGAAGCGCTGAGCGCATACTTCGATAAAGTAAATGAAACCGTAACCGGCACAGTCAAACTGAAATTATACAAAGGCAATATTATGCCTGCTGGCAGCACATCTCCTTACAGCCTGTACAATGAATCCATGGCAAGCTTCACCACGGGGGAACTGTATAACCACAAAGACGCAGACGGCTTTATCAATCTGTTCGGTCTGCCCTTAAAAGTACGTGCCATGATGATGGCAAACCAGAAGGATAACAAATAATCACATTTGTTTCCATATCTTCTACGAAAGAAAAAACACGGGAACATCACATGTTCCCGCGCTAAAATACAAATTGAATCAAAGCGGACTGCTTGTTTGCAGTCCCCAATCAGAAAAGAAAGAAGCCAGAACGTTCCCGCTCTCTGCCGAACCTTCCGGCTCCTTTGTTTTGCACAGGGAAGTAGACGGTATCTCCGAACAGTTGCTCTTGGTGTACCCACCTCAATCCCTGACAACAGCAGAATGCATCTCTCTTCATGAGAGGTCAGACAGCTGACGCCTATCGTGTGTTCAGGCAATCCAATCGATATTTTCTGATACTGCCGCTGTCCCCTCTTCCCATTCTTTCCGTAATCCAATGATAAAGATTGTTTGAGAAGCATTTTGTCTGCTGTTTCATGCCAAATCCTTGTATCTTTCATCAAGCGGGTCGTTTTCCCCGCTTGATGTGTTTCAAACTGTTGCAGAAAGGACGATAACCATGCAAAAACTTTGGGGCGGACGCTTTACCAAGTCCACCGACAGCTTTACCGATCATTTCCATTCCTCCATCGGCTTTGACAGTCGGATGTACCGCGAGGATATTACTGGCAGTATCGCACATGCCACGATGCTGGGCAAACAAGGGATCATCCCACAGGCAGATGCAGACCTGATTGTCCAGACACTGGGCGAAATCCTCTCAGATATTGATGCAGGCACTATTTCTTTTGATGAAAAAGCCGAAGACATCCATATGAACATCGAAACCATCCTGATTAGCCGAATCGGCGATGTAGGCAAAAAGCTCCATACCGGCAGAAGCCGCAATGATCAGGTGGCGCTGGATACTCGCATGTATACCAAAAAAGAACTGACGGAGATCAAAGCACTGCTAAAAAACCTCATGACAACGCTGAATACTTTGGCAGCCCGGCATACCGAAACCATTCTTCCCGGTTATACCCATTTGCAGCGGGCACAGCCGGTGACGCTTGCACATCATCTGTTGGCATACATTGAAATGTTCAAACGTGACTATGATCGTCTGTGCGATACCTACAAACGGACGGATGTCCTTCCCTTGGGCAGCGGTGCACTGGCAACCACTACCTATCCGCTGGATCGCCAGTTTGTGGCAGAACAACTTGGTTTTTCTTCCATCTCCGCCAATAGCATGGATGGGGTTTCCGATCGAGATTTCTGCGTAGAAACGGCATCCACACTGTCGATACTGATGATGCATTTGAGTCGGTTCTGCGAAGAAATTATTCTTTGGAGCAGCCATGAATTCCACTTCATTGAACTAGATGATGCGTATTCCACCGGGTCCAGTATTATGCCCCAGAAAAAGAATCCGGATATGGCAGAATTGATCCGCGGCAAAACCGGACGGGTATATGGTCACCTCATGGGGCTGCTGACCACATTGAAAGGTCTGCCTCTGGCTTATAACAAAGACATGCAGGAGGACAAAGAAGCCCTCTTTGACGCCATTGACACCGTAAAAATGTGCCTGCCTGTCTTTACTAACATGATCGCCACCATGACCGTTCAACCGGATGTCATGTTGCAGGCAGCAAAAGGCGGATTCACCAACGCCACTGACGCAGCAGACTGGTTGGTAAAACAAGGAGTACCTTTCCGGGATGCCCACGGCATCATCGGTCGTTTGGTGCTGTACTGCATTGAGCACCACACCAATCTGGATGATCTTTCTCTGGAGGAATATCAGGCAATTTCTCCTGTATTCAACGAAAGCGTTTACGATGCCATTGGCGTAAAACAATGTGTGGAAGCAAGAAACGTCATCGGCGGTCCTTCCAAGGCGATGACCACAAAAGCAATCGAAGACAACAACGCATATCTGAAAAAACTGTAACCAAAAAACACTGTCCCAGACTTTTCCGTCTAAAGGACAGTGTTTTTTTCTTTCTCTTGTGAAACAGGAACCTCTGTTACGGCATTCCCTCTTTCCTATTTCTCTCTTTCATCCAATCCCGCAAGTAACTTCCGCTTATCGAAATAACTCTGCCACATCCTGCGGCGTTTTCACCACAGCATCTGCTCCGCAGGCGGCAAATTCCTCTGCACTCCCATATCCATATAATACGCCAACTGCCTGCACACCCAGCGCATGAGCGCCCTCAATATCATATTTCCGATCCCCGATCATCACTGCGTCTTGAGGCGCCACATGCATCTCTTTCAATACATGCGCCACCACCTTGGCTTTGGTATTGCGGGAAGATGTGGGATCATCTCCGCCAATCACTTCAAAATACTTTGCCAATCCAAAATGTTCCAATATCCGTACTGCCGTCGTCTGATGCTTAGATGTCGCCACTGCAAGACGTTTCCCGCTCGTCTGAAGCGCTTGCAGCATTTCCACGATTCCATCATATACCGCATTTTCAAACAATCCTACGGAAAAATACCGTTCTCGAAAATACAAAATCGCCTGTTCCACTTCTGCATCCTTCATCCCGAATGCCTCTCGGAAACTGTCCCGCAGCGGCGGACCTACCAAAAACCGTAATGCTTCTGCGGTCCATACGTCCTGTCCCATTTTTTTCTGCATATACTGTGCGGAACGAATGATTCCCCTCGCCGAATCCGTCAATGTACCATCCAAATCAAATAACAGTACCTTCTGCTTCCATAAATCCATGTGTTCTCATCTCTCCTTTTGCATATTGGTATGATTGTACACCTGCCTGCAGCATCTGTAAAGGATTCCTCTGATCTAAATCCTATGATATACTACAAAAAATATCTTATAACACATCTTCAATGCAACTTTTTCCCTATGATATTACTCTAAAGAATAAAAGAGATACACACCCATGCATGGGAGGAACCCAAATGAAAAACAAGCTAGAACAACAAACCGAAGATCTTCTCCTTCGTCAGTACGATCGCTATTATCGGCTGGCCTACAGCTATACCCATAGTACGCAGGATGCGCTGGATATTGTACAGGAAAGTGCATACCGAGCCATCAAACATTGTCACTTGGTGCGTAATGACGCCTATTTGGGCACATGGATCTATCGTATTGTCATTCACACTTCACTTGAATTTCTGCGCAAACAAAAGCGGGAAATGCCTATGGCGCAGCCGGAGGAACCTACGGAAGCAGCAGGCATTTCCCAAGAAGAATCGGAACAAATGCACCGCCAGTGGGAATTACAAGAAGAACTGGAACGCCTGACAGAAAAAGAACGCACTGTTTTGACGCTGCGTTACTTTGAAGATTGTACCTTAGAGGAAATCGCACAAATTACAGGAGAAAATCTAAATACCGTCAAAGCACGGTTATATCGTTCATTGAAAAAACTGCGTCTGGGCATGGAACAGATGTAGTAAAACAGAAAGGAGTCCACACGATGCAGCAGCAAAAACAAGCACAAGATAGATTATCCGAATGGAAACAACAGTATGTCCAAATCCCAGTACCGCCCACAGCAAAAGCACGAGTGATCGCCGGAATTGCACAAGCGCGTCAAGAACGACTCGATCGCAGGAGACGTCTTTCTCTGCGCCGCAGCGGTATCGCTGCAGCTGCCGTTTTTCTTTCCTTTGGGATTGCCGTGAATACCAGTCCTGTCATTGCCAAAGCGATGGACAGCATTCCGGTCATCGGCTCTCTTGCGAGAGTTGTAACTCTGCGTACCTATACAGACAGTCAAACTGGCATGCAAGCAGACATCACTGTACCGCAGATTCGTGCCAACGCCCCTGCCAATGAAGATATTCAAGCATATGCCAATCAGTTGATTGCACAATATGAGGCTGAAGTCGCAGCCTCTATGGATGACGGACATTATGCAATGACATCTGATTACCAAGTTATTTCTGACAACGCACACTACGTTAGCATCCAAATCAATACTGTCATCACACAGGCATCCGGTACACAATTCGTAAAAATATTTACCGTGGATAAAGCTACAGGAGAAACAGTTTCTCTCGGCGATTATCTGCAAAACGATAAAAACGCACAGAATACCATCAGTGAGAATATTCGTGCTCAAATGCAGGAACAAATGGCAGCAGACGAAAACAAACAATATTTCTCCGTTGAGGAAGGCGGCTTCTCTGCTTTGGATGGTACAGAAGATTTTTATCTGGATGAGGCAGGCGATCTCGTTATCGTATTTGACGAATATACCGTCGCTCCCGGTTATATGGGTGCTGTCAGCTTCACCATTCCCAAAGATATTTTGGCATAATACAAACACCTTACTGTTATTGCGTTTTACATCAACATCATCCTGATTTTCCCGAGGACTCCTCTTTTGTGTCCTCGGGATACTTTTTGTCCTATCCCACTTCCACCAATCGCATGATAGCGCCTCTCCATGTAGAAAATCATCTCTGGAATACTTGCTTCTCTGCCGTCTTGCAATGCTTTCCGAATAAAGAAAAAAGCAGATACCGCCATATGCGGTATCTGCCATTTTTTTGTTATCCGATTTTCATTCCGTTCCAAATGACTTATTTCAGGTTTGCTTTGATTACTTCTGCAATCTTTGTAATCCCTTCTACAATCTTTTCTTCCGGCATGCAGGAGTAGTTCAGACGGAAGTGATTTTCCTTGCCGCCATTCGGGAAGAAGCTGCCACCAGGTACATATGCAACGTTCTTTGCCAAGCACTGAGGAGCCAGAACTTTTGCATCCATGTAATCGGGCAGGATTACCCATGTGAACAGACCACCCTGAGGATGTGTGAATTTTGCTTCCTTCGGGAAAGTTTCTTCCATTGTTTTCAGCATGCAGTCACGTCTCTTACGATATACGTCTTTGATTTTTTCTACATGTGCATCCAGATCATACATATCCAGGAATCTGTCCGCAATCAACTGGTCGATAGAAGAAGACTGCAGGTCAGCACCCTGTTTGATGAAGTTATATTTGCCCAAAATTTCTTCAGAAGCACATACCCAACCAATACGCAGACCAGGTGCCAGAATCTTGGAGCAAGTGCCCAGGAAGATAACCAGTTCTTTGGTATCCATGGATTTCAAAGAAGGCATATTTTCTCCTTCGAAGCGCAGTTCACCATACGGGTTGTCTTCGATTACGGGGATTTCATATTTGTTTATGATATCCATAAATTTCTGGCGTCTTTCCAGAGACCATGTTTTTCCGGTAGGATTCTGGAAATCTGGGATAACATAAATCATTTTTACATTTTCTGTGGTAGCCAGAATTTTTTCCAATTCCTCTGTGATCATACCGTCATCATCTGTCGGCACTTCAATAAAGGTAGGTTCACAAGCTTTGAATGCGTTTACTGCACCCAGATAAGAAGGGCTTTCCAGCAACACGACATCGCCGGGGTTCAAAAATACACGCGCGGAGAAATCCAGACCCTGCTGAGAGCCGCTGGTGATCAGCACATGATTAATGTCGGTTTCAATCCCGTTTTTCGCTTTCATACGGTCTACCAATTTCTGACGCAGAGAAGGCAAACCTTCTGTAGAAGCATACTGCAGTGCAGACTGACCAACTTCGTCCATTACTTTGATACAAGCCTGTTTAATTCCTTCACAGGGGAACAGTTCGGGCGCAGGCATACCACCGGCAAAAGAAATGACTTCCGGCTTTGCTGTCAACGCCAACAATTCTCTGATTTCGGAACCTTTTAAAAGACTCATTCTGTTAGCAAACTGTACCATGAAAAATTCCTCCTTATGTAATAAATATAAAAAACCAACTTTACCATCTGATACGCAGACAAGATATCCATCATATCAGACAAATATCTAAAAATGAACTCCTTTTCTTTATTAAAACACAAATATTGCATAAAGTCAATGAAAAAATAAACAAGAAACCTATCAAATTTTGCTTAAAAATTTTATCACATTGTAATTTTTCTTTATGTTTTCGCGATTTTTCCATATATTCTATCTCAATTCTTTGTGTTTTTGTACCTATTTTAGTACATTTTTCCGTGTATCACGGACATTCACTACATCTGCCTCGACCGCATGGACCTGTCAGAAGAAAAAGCATAAAAACAGCCGTTTTCTTTTTCAAAAGACAACGGCTCAATAGACCACTTGATTTTTTGCAAATGCCTGCCTTTCCCGGCTGTCTTTCTTTCTGAATGACACTGCCTAAGATGACGCTTCAACGGCAGCACCACTTAGATTACAAAATTTTCCATAGAACGCAGACAGCATGATTTTTCGGCAAAAAAACAGGGAGTTTCCATGCATGAATGCAGATGAAACTCCCTGTTCTTTTCTTTCCTCGTCAAACACGGGAACGAAATACGTCTTTAACAAAATTCTTATACACTGAGGTCTTGACCACAATCTCTTTGTGTATTGCGAAATCAAGAAATCCCATTTTTACTTCAGATTCGCCCGAATCACTTCTGCAATTGCTTGGATACCCGCTACAATCTTGTCATCCGGCATACCAGAATAATTCATACGGAAACAGTTATATTTTCCGCCATTCGGGAAAAAGCTGTCTCCCGGTACATAAGCAACTTTCTTTTCCAGGCACTGTACTGCCATATCGCGGGAATTGATGTAATCCGGCAGTTCCACCCATGTGAACAGTCCGCCGTCCGGGTGCGTAAATTTTACTTCTTTTGGGAAGTAGGTTTCCATTGCCTCCATCATCACATCCCGTCTATGACGATAAGTTTCCCGAATCACATCCACATGTTCATCCAAATCGAACATTTCCATAAACTGGTTGACTTCCAGCTGTGTTACCGTCGGTGTCTGTAAATCAGCACCCTGTTTGATAAAATTGAACATCGACAAGATTTCATCTGAAGCGCAAACCCATCCCAAGCGATATCCAGGCACCAGTATTTTGGAGAAAGTGCCCAAATACACCACCAATCCTTTGGGATCCATAGATTTCAGCGCCGGCAGGGTATCATTTTCAAAGCGCAGCTCTCCGTATGGATTATCCTCAATCACCGGAATCTCGTATCGATTGACCACTTCCATAAATTTTTGGCGGCGTTCCAGCGTCCAAGTGCGTCCGGTAGGATTCTGGAAATCAGGAATAACATAAATCATTTTGACATTTTCTGTTGTGGACAAAATTTTCTCCAGTGCTTCCACATTCATCCCGCCATCATCGGTAGGCACTTCCAAAAAGGTCGGCTCACATCCTTTGAATGCGTTAATCGCACCCAAATAAGACGGGCTTTCCATCAATACAACATCTCCTTTATCCAAAAACACACGTCCGGCAAAATCCAGCCCCTGCTGAGAACCACTGGTAATCAAAATATGGTCCGCATCCGTTTCAATATTGTTTTTATCTTTCATTCTTTGAGCAATCTTTTCCCGCAGCGCCGGGAACCCTTCTGTAGAAGAATATTGACATGCAACCTGTCCGATCTGATCCAGAACCGCATCGCATGCCTGCCGCAGTTGTTCTACCGGAAACAGTTCTGCCGCCGGCAATCCCCCTGCGAAAGAAATGATATCCGGCTGTGCAATGAGTTTCAGCAAATCCCCAATGTCGGATTGAGTCAGTTGTTCCATCCTTTTCGCATAACGAACCATAGTTGTTTCCTCCTTTGCCTATTTGTTTGTAATTGTCTTTTGTACCCCAATAAATACTTGTTTCTGTTCCATCAAACCACAAAGCGCCGAAACTGTCAATATCTGTTTTCCTGCTTTGTTTTTTTATTTGAACAAAGGATATTCCATTTTTTTGTGCGAATCTCACGGAAATAAAACTTTTTGTACAAAAAAACATACAATTTCCCCATGGCTTCCCAGTCGGATTTCACAAATTCGGTAAAAGCCTTCTTTCCTTTGTTTTATTTTTTATCAGAAATTTTTTTGTTTTTTCTTTCCATCTCCTCTTTTGGAAATGGACTATCTTTTCCTGATGGCATTCTGTTTAGAAATTCTGTTTTTTTGGTTCAATATTACCTTACTTTTTTTCTTCTTCTTTGATGATAACCGACTGAAATGATGGGAATCACCGGCTTTGTACAAGAATACTATTTTTTTATTTTTCCACCTCATTTTTTGCCGCAATATGTCAAAATGTTTAATAAATAAAATTTTTTGTTTATTTTCTATTGCATTTCACAGCAAAAGGGGTATAATGATTGAGGTTTCGTAAAAATAATCAGAAAGTTTAGCATTGCTACACAGCGAGGTGTTGTTTATGGATATCGGCCATAAAATCAAACAGTTACGAATTCAAAAAGGACTGACGCTGGAAGAATTGGCCAGCCGCAGCGAGCTGACAAAAGGATTTTTATCCCAGTTGGAACGCAACCTGACCTCTCCCTCTATCGCTACACTCAATGATATCGTAGAGGCTTTGGGCAGCAGTCTTTCCGATTTTTTCAAAGAAGAAAAAGAAGAAAAAATCGTATTTCGCAAGAAAGACTTTTTTGTAGATGTTCGAGACACTTATACCGTACATTGGATTGTCCCCAACACACAGAAAAACGAAATGGAACCTATCCTGCTGGAATTGCCTCAGGGCGGTACCTCCTTTGTAATGGATCCTCATAGTGGCGAGGAATTCGGCTATGTGGCAGAAGGCTGCGTCACACTGATCTCAGACAAGGAGTCTCATGTGGTACACAAAGGAGAAACCTTTTATCTTTCCGGCAAAAACAGCCATTACTTAAAAAACGAGAAAAAAACAACAGCAAAAGTTATTTGGATTTCCACACCGCCGTTGTTTTGAAAATCAGAAACACCTATTACTGGTTTGAAAAAATGAGATTTGGAAAGGAGACAGCTGACCGATGGCGAAAAAACTCATACAGTTCAAAAATATCGTCAAAGAATTTGATGGCAAGCTGGTATTAAAAGGGGTAAACCTGGATATCTACGAAAACGAATTCGTGACGCTGCTGGGTCCCAGCGGTTGTGGAAAAACCACTTTGCTGCGAATTTTGGGCGGATTTTTGACCCAAAATGAAGGGCAGGTACTCTTTGACGGGCAGGAGATCAGTAAAGTCCCTCCTTATAAAAGAGAAATCAACACCGTATTTCAAAAGTACGCGCTCTTCCCGCACATGAATGTATACAATAATATTGCCTTTGGACTGAAAATCAAAAAAGAACCCAAAGACATCATTGAACAGAAGGTGAAACGGATGCTCAAGCTGGTAAATCTGGAAGATTTCGCGGATAAAAATGTCACAGAAATGTCCGGTGGTCAGCAGCAGCGTGTTGCCATCGCGCGCGCCCTCGTCAATGAACCCAGTGTATTATTATTGGATGAGCCGCTGGGCGCACTGGACTTAAAGCTGCGTCAGGAAATGCAGCATGAATTAAAACGGATCCAGCAGGAGGTTGGTATCACCTTTATCTTTGTCACCCACGATCAGGAAGAGGCACTGACGATGTCTGATAAAATCGTGGTCATGAAAGACGGAGAAATTCAGCAAATTGGTACCCCTACCGACATTTATAATGAACCGGTCAATGAGTTTGTAGCAAACTTCATTGGAGAGAGCAATATCATCGAAGGCGTAATGCCCGCAGATTACAAAGTGACATTCGAAGGCAGAACCTTTGACTGTGTAGACGAAGGGTTTGCACCGAATGAAGCCGTAGATGTGGTCATCCGTCCGGAGGATCTGGACATTGTTCCCAGAGAACAGGGCAAGCTAAAAGGGGTAGTCAAGTCTGTACTGTTCAAGGGTGTGCATTATGAAACCATGGTAGAGACTAAAATCGGTACTGCAATTACTGTAAAAATGCAGGTATCCGACGATCGCCCCGTATATAACGAAGCGGCGAACGAAAAAATGTCTGCCAATGATTTTTATTTGGATGTAGATGACGTGGACGAATTGGACGACGCCATCATTGTTGCCCGTGCAGACGCACAGGCGTGGAACCCGGACGAAGACGAATTGATTTCCATCAAAGAAGTGCAATATACCATTGAAAAGAAAAACGGTTCCTATCCCGTTACGTTCTCTACCGCGGCAGGAACTTCCGTCACTGTCAATATGATCGTCAAGGATGAAAACCGCGTGACCAGCAAAGAAAATGAAGAAGAAATCTTTGCGGTAAACTTCTTCAAAAAAGCCGATGAGATTCAGGAATCTATTGCATTGGAAACCGATTTGAAAACCTGGGCAAATGCCAGCGCATGGAGTCTGGAGGACGAATCCCCAGTCGAAATTACCGATGTCAAATACGATTTTGATCCGGAAACCATCACTCCGGGTATTTATGACGTCACCTTTGCCACCAGAGGATATGAATATAAAGTGGATACTACAGACAAACATGAAGTTGGCGAAGAGGTTGGTCTGATCTTCCAGCCGGAAGATATCCACATCATGTCCCGTCAGCGATAACCACAAGGAAGGAGGCACAGATTCATGCGTCAGTTTCGCAGTATGGTATATCCTTACGTCATCTGGATTACCATTATGATTGTCGTTCCCATGCTGATGATCCTGCTGTATGCATTTACCACAGCCGGCAACGAAGTCACAACCATCCGATTCACCTTGGACAACTTTATTCGCTTTTTCAACGACGCTGTTTTTCTGGATGTGCTCAAGCGTTCTTTGGTCATTGCTGTTGCCACGACCGTTCTTTGCGTACTGCTGGGCTATCCCATTGCTTATGTCATTGCAAGCGGACCGGAAAAAAGCAAAATGTTTTGGATTTTAATGATTACACTGCCCACCTGGATCAATATGCTAGTGCGGACTTATGCCTGGGTAGGTATCCTGCAGGATGACGGTCTGCTCAATCGTCTATTGGGACTGTTCGGATTGGGACCGTTCCCGATGATGTATACCACCTTTGCCGTCGTGCTGGGTATGGTGTATAACTTCATCCCATTTATGATCCTGCAGATCCATGCTTCCTTGGCAAAAATGGATAAAAGCCTGCTGGAAGCTGCCAGCGATTTGGGCGCCAACCGTATACAGTGTTTTCTGCGGGTAACGCTTCCCTTGAGTCTGCCTGGTGTATTAAGCGGCATTACATTGGTATTTCTGCCTGCCGTATCCAGCTTCTTTATCCCGAAACTGCTGGGCGGCGGTCAATACGTGCTGATCGGTAATGTCATCGAAACACAGTTTATGACCAGCGGCGATTGGAACTTTGGCAGCGCCATTTCTTTGATCATGGCAGTCATTATCATGATTTCCATGTATTTGACCAGAAAAGTAGATACAGATCCCGCAGCAAACGGAAGGAGCGAGTAACCCATGGAAAAACAAAAACATCGGATTGGTTCCAAAATCATTATGGGGATCACGGCTTTGTTTTTCTATTTGCCCATCCTCTATATCATCGTCTTTTCATTCAACGACTCCCGTTCCCTGACCCGCTTCAGCGGTTTTTCCCTGCGTTGGTATGAAAAGATGTTTTCCGACAGCTCCATGATGGAAGCAGTGTTTTATACCATTGTCATTGCCGTGCTTGCTACGATTATCTCCACCATTGTCGGCACACTGGCTGCCATCGGGCTGTCCCGATCTCGGCGCATTCTGCGCAGCGCGGTAGAGCAGGTCAACAATCTGCCTATCATGAATCCGGAAATCGTAACCGCAATCGGAATGCTGATGTTCTTCAGCGCTCTGGGTGTCAGCAAAGGCTTTCTGACACTGCTGCTGGCGCACATCATGTTCTGTACGCCCTATGTTATATTATCCGTTTCGCCGAAGCTGCGGTCCTTGGACCCAAACTTGGCGGATGCGGCGCTGGACTTAGGCGCCACTCCTGCACAGGCACTGACGAAAGTCATTGTCCCGCAGATTATGCCGGGGATTGTTTCCGGTGCATTGATTGCTTTCACCATGAGCTTTGACGATTTCATCATTTCCTATTTCGTCACCGGCAATGGTGTCAACAATATTTCTATCTTGGTTTATACCATGAGCAAACGGGTCAATCCCTCCATCAACGCATTGTCTACATTGGTCATCGCGCTGATTACGGTGGTATTGATCATTGTCAACGTCATACCCATCATCAGAGAAAAAACAAAAAGGAGAGAACAAGTATGAAAAAATGGATTGCTATGACTCTTGCAAGCGTACTGCTGCTGGCAGGCTGCTCCGGCAGCACCTCCGGCGACGGCCAGAGCGCGGAAAGCGCTGTGGAAAAATACGGTTCCGATACCCTGAAGCTCTATAACTGGGGCGAATATATGGGCGAAGACCTGATTTCCAATTTTGAGGAACAGTTCGGCGTAAATGTGATTCTGGAATATTTCGATTCCAATGAAGCCATGTATACCAAACTGCAAGCGGGGGATTCCTACGATGTGCTGGTGCCGTCCGACTACATGATCGAACGCCTGATTGCAGAAGGTCAGCTGCAGGAACTGGACCTGTCCCTGATCCCCAATATCTCCAATCTGGCGGAAGGTGTAAAAAACCTGCCTTACGATCCGGACAATACCTACTCTGTTCCTTACTTCTGGGGCAGTGTTGGAATCGTATACAACCATAATAACGTAGATCCCGCCGTGGTAGAAGAGCAGGGCTATGAAATTCTGCGCAACACAGATTACAAAGGCAGAATTTATGTCTATGACTCCGAACGCGACTCCTTTATGATGGCGTTCAAAGCGCTGGGCTACTCCATGAATACAGAAAACGAAGCAGAAATCCAAGAAGCATATCAGTGGCTGCTGGAAATGAACAACACGATGGATCCTGTTTATGTCACAGATGAAGTTATTGACGGCATGATCAACGGCACCAAAGATATCGCTGTGGTTTACAGCGGCGACGCAACCACCATTTTGGAAGAAAACCCCGATATGAGTTTCTGGATGCCCAGCGAAGGGACAAACTTATGGAGCGATGCTATGGTCATTCCTGCCAATGCAGAAAATCCCCTGCTTGCCCATGAATTCATCAATTATGTGCTGACCTACGATGCTTCCATGGACAACTCCACCTATGTCGGCTACGCTTCCTCCAATCAGGAAGTATTGGATGAACTCAGCGGTGAGGGTGGCTTGTTTGCAGAAAACGAAGCATATCTGCCTCGCTCCGGCTATGATAAAGACGAAGTGTTTGTAGACAATCAGGTATTGAAACAAACATTGTCCGAACTTTGGATCAAAATAAAAGCAACCAAATAAAACCTAACCGAGGTGAATGATATGCTGCAAGAAACATTGGAATCTCTGCGGCAGCAGGGAACAGAACTGCTGATATGCCTAAACAACAATGCCAAGGCACAGCAGGAATGGCTGGCAGCAGGCGGAACAGCAGGGCATCTGCTCTCGCCTCACCAGCTGGAAAGCTGGCTGATGACCGGCGGCGCGGCTTTGCCGAAAGAAATCGCTTTTTCAGGCAGCCTTTCAGAATTTGTCTCTTTATTCCCCAAACACAACGCAGAAGAAAGCAAACGCAAAGTAAATGCCTTTCTCGCTGGCGTTGTGGCAGAATATACCAATGATACATGGGATTTTTATACCTGTAACGTCGTGGTCATGGGTTGCTGTATGGGAGAATATCTCAGCATTGTCAATCGGAAAGAACTACCGCGGTAACCATCCGTTCCAAACATATCAGAAGCGTATGACAGACGAATCTCTGTTTTGCGCTTCTTTTTTTTGATCCATCTTTTTTCATGCCTTGGCAGTATTCCATTTTTTCCAGATATGGATTGCTTTGCCTCCCTATACACCTTTTTATGCTTTCGAACGATTTGCGTTCTATTTTTCAGCAGAACTGCATATCTTATTTGCAGACCGAAAGGAGGCACGGCATGTGGGAAAAAAAGAACACGACCGACGCATTCTGCGCCGTAACTTATTTGGCGTATTGGTATTTGTATTGGCATTGCCGGTGCTTTGGCCCATGGGCGGCGCAAAGCTCGCTCTGAAAGAAATTTTGCCCGGACAAGTATCCGCAGCAGAAATCCCAGAAAGCACCGCCGCAAACAGCAGTCATCTACTGCAAAATACGCAAAAGCAAGTGCTGGGACCGGATGATATCCAATTTGAAACCGAACAAAGCAGTATTCCTGCTGCCGCTCTTCCGCGGGAAGAGGTAGAACGTATGCAGGATTTTGATTATTTGAAACGACATTTTTATATTGTGGATGCCAGAACCATGCTGCTGCCCGAAGATATTGATGTCAATGCGGCATTAGAACAGGATTTTACCATTGATACCGACACCGATGGTCCACAGGTTCTGATTTTTCATACACATGCTTCCGAAGCCTTTGCAGACAGTGATATGACAAAAGGACGAGAAGAAGGGATCTGGGGTGTTGGTGAATACTTGAAAGAACTTTTGGAAGAACGCTATGGCATAGAAGTCCTCCATGACACCGGTGTTTATGATGTCGTAGACGGCAAAGGACAAATCACTGGCGCTTATGAACGCATGGAGCCACCCATTCGGGAAATCCTAGAACAATATCCCTCCATACAGGTTTGCATCGACATGCATCGAGACGGTGTTGCCGAAAGCACGCGATTGGTCACCAATATCAACGGCAAAGACTGTGCACAAATCATGTTTTTTAATGGTTTATGCCGTTTGAATCAAAATGGTCAGGCTGTACCAACACCAGGGCTGGAAAATCCCTATGTGTCTGATAATCTTGCATTCAGCCTGCAAATGCAGACAGAATCCATGGCACGGTTTGAAAATTTCACTCGCCGGATTTATTTGAATGCCTATCGCTTCAGCCTGCATATGCTGCCCCGTTCTACCCTCATCGAGGTAGGCGCACAGACCAACACCAAAGAAGAAGCACGGAATGCAATGGAACCATTGGCAGAAATTCTCGCTGCCGTTTTGCTGGGCGAAGCATAAAATTTCATTCCCGATACATACTAATGCCATGAACAAACGATTTTTTCTTTATGGCATTTGCGGATGGACGCTGGAAATCTGCTGGACCGGTTTTTGTTCTTTTCTTGCGGGAGATCTCTCCTTAACCGCAAAAACATATCTCTGGATGTTTCCGATTTATGGTCTTGCGGTACTGGCAGAACCCGCTTTTTTATGGATGCACCATCATCCTATCTGGCTGCGGGTGCTGATATACCCCATTTGCATTTTCGCAGTGGAATATGTCACCGGTTGGCTTTTGCTCACCTTTATCGGTGTCTGCCCATGGGATTACAGCGGTCAGCCCACTTCCATTCATGGACTGATCCGCCTGGATTATACGCCCTTATGGATGTTGATGGGTTTCATTCTGGAAACTGTCTGCGTTACCATACGCGGCATGCAAACCGAATCGCCTGCTGCCGGTCTGCCGGTTGCACTGCATGTACGGCAAAAATCAAATAGAAAATAACAAACGCAAAAAGCAATTTCCCTCCACGCAAAAACAGAGCGTTTCTTTTTCGAAACGCTCTGTTTTTATGAAAAACTCCTTTTTCTCTCCCAACCACCGAAACATCCATCTGCATCTGCACAAGATTTCTTGATCGCACGGCAAAGCCGCTTTCTATATGATCCTATTTCCTGCCATCCCTCAAAACAACAGATCCAACTCCGTTTTTGCCTGTTCAATGTCCTCCAGTATGGATTTCTGTTTTTCTTCAAACAACAGTTCCTTGTTATACCGGTAATAGGGTTCGCTACCGTTTTCACTGATAAACTTCACACTGTAATAATTCGCCGTCAGCTCCGTCAGGAAAATCACCATTTCCTGTCCCGTGCCAAAGGTTTCTTCCAAAAAAGCAAATGCGTGATCTAATGCCTGTGCCGCATGTGCAATGGTATGCTCCCGCTCTGCCACAACTTCGGCAAATTGTGTCTTCACCCATGCAAAGACTGTCTCCTTCTCCCGCAGCCCCTCTTTTCTAGCGCCAGCGCCATATGCCTCCAAGCGCTGCAGCGCGGCAACATATGCCTGTCCCTGCTGCTTATCCAACAGATTCGCTTTTCTCTCCCGCTCATAGCCCGCCTGCTGTTCTTCCAAAACGCTGTCCCAAAGGGTTTCCCACGGCGTTTGTACGCAATACGGGCTGTCAAAGCGCTCTTTGATCTCTTTCAGGAAGCCATGCAGCCGTACCGTCCGCAAATCCGCTGCGTCTGCCGCCATAAAATCCTGTGTTAAGCGGCTGAGCATCAGCCCCATCACACTCAACCGTTCATCAAATGGCGCTTCCTGCAGTTTTTCGACCGTGTTTTTACTGTATTGACCAGCTAAAATATCTGCAATCCGGTAATCCGTTCGATATTTTTCATATAAATCCAGATAATTAGCAAAATCCTTCGCAATTTTGCGATGCTGTAAATATTGATAAACCAGCCCTTCCTCCGCAGGAATACCCAGCGCTTCATAGACCTGCAGGATATTAGACAAATCTTCCCAACCGCGGGCAGTAGCAAAGCGCTTTCCGTCCACCGTCGTTTCCATCGCATAGAAATGATTCTTTTTGATTTCCAGATAAGATAACACCGCCCCATGGATTCCTTGTTTCCATGCATATTCTTTCCATACGGCAAAATCCGGCTCCACATCGATTTTCTTTACACGATCCAGCGTTACTACATCAAACTCCCGCACACTTTTGTTATATTCCGGCGGATTCCCTGCTGCAACAATCACCCAGCCTTCCGGCACCTTATGAGAACCGAAGGTCTTTGCCTGCAGAAACTGCAGCATCGCAGGCGCCAGCGTTTCCGATACGCAGTTGATCTCATCCAGAAACAGAATCCCCTCCCGAAGCCCCGTTTCTTCCATTTTGTCATATACGGCAGCAATAATTTCACTCATCGTATATTCTGTGACCGCATACGTTTTCCCGCCATATTGCTTCTGGCTGATAAAGGGCAGCCCAATGGCGCTCTGTCTGGTATGATGCGTAATACTGTATGCCACCAGCCCTACGCCGCATTCTCTCGCCACCTGCTCCATCACGGCCGTTTTGCCAATCCCCGGCGCTCCCATCAGCAGCAGCGGGCGCTGACGCGTCATGGGGATGCAATACTGCCCATATTCGTCCTTTGCCAGATAGGCGGCAATGGCGTGTTTGATTTCTTCTTTCGCTTGTTTGATATTCATCGCCTGTCTACTCCTTTTGATACGAAATTTCCAGATCTTTTCTGCCCAAAACCACTTTCATCGCCCATGGTGGTACCTCCCGCTCGTTGTACATGCCGTCATCCAGAAAAACAAAGGCGGTGTCATAGGGCGGTCGGCGCTTCGGAAAGGCTCCCCAGCCATCGGTAAAATAAATCAACCCTTTCAACTGCCGAAATACCTTCTCTTCCATCAACTGCGCCACATAGGAAAATACGGGACGGAAATCCGTACCGCCGTTTCCCCGCAATACAAACGATTCCATATAACGCTCCAGTTCCTGCGCCGAGGTGATGACCGTATCCTGCTGGATTTGTGCATCACACTGGAGGATATGCACACGAAACGAATGGAAAAAGCTTTCATTCTGCTGCAAAATGGCGTACGTTTCCTCCAGAAACCGCCGTACCGTATCCCCCTCGCAGGATTCCGACGTATCAAGGGCAATGACCAATTCCTCTACTTTCTTCACTTCTTTATATTCCAACGCTTCAATCAGCGGCAGGTTCCCGTACAGCTGCAAACCATAGGTATAAAAAATATAATCATAGCTGTCGTCATCCACCTGCATTTCCTCTTTGCATGTAACAAACTTCTGCAAAAACCGACGGTAGTCATACCGTTCCCGATTTTCCACCCGTAGACTCTGCAGCAGCTCTCCAGCTTCTTCTCCCGCATCTTTGGAAAAGGTCTCCAAATCCGTCTGCATTTTCTCACTGATCTCCTGCCATGCCTCTTCCATCTGCTGACGGTGTTCTTCTTCCTGACGGCGCGGATCTTCCTGGTTTTCCGAATCCTCTCCGTCTTGTTTTGCTTTGCTGTCATCCTCCTGCCGCTTTTGCCAGAATACATGGTCATCTACCCAAAATTCCAGCTGTAACGCTCCAAACTCCTGTATGGACAACGCTTCTTTCTGCAATATCTCATAAATCCCTTCCGCAGACAAAACCGGAAGCTCTCGACGCAATTTTTCATACCATTCCGCCCTGCGGTCGGATACCACCAGTTGTACTGCCCGATAGGGCAGGGCGTCTACAATCGATTCCACCGCGATATCACAGGCAAGATTCCAATAAGCTTCCTCCCGCTGTCCCTGATGAAACGGATGGCGAAACAGACAATGCAGCACCATGTGCAAATAAACCCGGTTGACCAACACACGGTCGGATAAGTAACGCTGGATCAGGTAACGAGGATTGAATAAAATTTTCTCACCATCTGTTCCTACATACAGGGAAGATAAATTCATTTCATAACGCAGTGCACTCAGCGCCAAATCCAAAAACCGCATGGATACATACAGCTCATTGCGGGAAGCGCCCAAGATACGGCTGCCAATGTCAATCAGCTTTTGATGGGTTTCATTCATGGGTAATCCCCCTTATAATTCAAATGACTTTCTTTTTGTCCCAATATGCACATGTTGGTATTCCAGCAAAAATCCCGTGCATTCCGTTTTTCTCTGCGCTCCAGTCATCTCCAGCAACTGCTGAATATTCTCCGCCGTAATCAATCCCCACTGGGCAAACAGACGAATGGTTTCCAGATCATTTTTCGCTGTATAATACGCAAACGCGGTCAGAAAATGCTCCTGCAGGTATTCCAAATACGCCTGTCTGCGGTTTTCCTGCAGCCGATAGGGATATTCCAGCCGATACATCGTCAGCAGCAGCACCAGCAGTGTGCCGTCCTCTCGCTTGGTCAGATAAAACAATTCGTCATACCGCCGGAAATCAATATCCGAGTTGCCGATACATTGACGGAACAAATGCCCCGTCCCATAATTGACTTGATGAAACTGTCTGGCTGGCGTATCTTCAATATATTCATACTGAAAATCTGGAATCAGCAGCTTTGCGCGCTGTCCGTCCTCAAAATCAATCGTCAAGTGCAGTTCATGATTTAATACCGCCACTAGATCTGCAATATGGCGGCACCGTCCAAAAATCAAATATTGCAGCCGATCACAGTTTAAAAACAGCCCCGTTCCCAACTGTACGGCGCCGCGCGGAATATTGATCTCCTCCATTGACCGGCAGTTATAGCAGGCATATTTCCCAATGCTCTTTACCGTCTCCGGCAACCGCAGACGTTTGATGCTGCGGCAGTCATAAAAGGCATATTCCCCGATTTCTTCCAAATCGGGCGGCAAATGCAGAGTTTCCAGCAAAACGCATCCTGCAAACAAATGATCTGCCAGCTTCTTGATTCCGACAGGCAGCCGAACTGCCGTCAACGCCGTACAGCCGGCAAAGGCGTATGCATCAATCTCCCGGACCGTATCCGGCAGCTCAACTTGCTGCACTGCTTCTCCAGTACTTGCTTCCACAGCTTCTTTCCGAGTCCGGTCTTCTATTTGCAAAAACGTATATGCCGCCTGTGTTCTGTTCTGTGACACCGGCGCTTCCGCTGTCACGGCAAATGCATACGGACCAACAGCAACCACCGGCAATCCGTCAATGGTATCCGGCAGCCGCAGCCGAGCAGCTCGTCCGTCTACACCGATAATCTTTATGCCCTCCGCATAGGGGGTATATTGTATGACTATGGGAATCATGCTATCCTCTCTCTTTTTGTATTTTGTATCACATGCCTTTTATTATACTGCCCCAAACCAAACACTGTCAAAGAAAATTCCGACAAACATGCCGGAAAATACTGTGTTCTGGCAGGAAACGCGGCAGATGATATCCTTTGAACCGAAAAATCTCCTGCTTCCTGCAAAACAAGCCTTGACGAAATGGCGGAACGTGATAAAATATAGGGTGTCTTATCTTGCCATCCTCACTAATTGTGCATCTGCGACAGCATACTTTTTCTTTCTATACCGCCATAAAGGATGCGCACTGCATATGTTGTGCAGATGGAAAACAACCGCTTGGATGACTGAATTTATCTATGATATATAACCCTTGTTTCCGTAGCTCAGCAGGATAGAGCGACCGCCTCCTAAGGTGGCGTTATAACAATCAACTGAGGAAAAAAGTTGGCTGTCAAAAAGTAAATATTGTATAGATGTCTCTGTAGCTCAGTAGGATAGAGCGTTCGCCTCCTAAGCGAAA
>DXEB01000042.1 GCA_019115165.1 Candidatus Anaerotignum merdipullorum
ATATCATTTTATTTTATTAAAGTCAATATAAATATTTATTTTATTTTATTTCATCTACTTCTTTTTCCGCATACTTGGCATATACTAGTCAAAAACGACAGGAGTGTACGACATGCAAAATCCAAACGTGAAATATCTCCGAGAACAAAATGGTTCCTTTGCGCTGTTCTCTCTGGAACACAATCGCATTTGGTGCCGCCGCCAAACCGAATCTGCTTGGAGCGCCCCATACTGTATTGCAGAAGGTGCCACCGCCTTTTCTCTTTGCCGCTATGAAGATTTTACATATTTGCTGTATTCTACAACGGACGGCAGGCTGCAACTGGCGGCATCCGCAGACTTACTTCAATGGGAACAGCGTCCTTTATGGCAGGAAGGACAATCGCGTTGGCAGCCCACGGCATCTTTTTTTCTCTTACCACAAAAAGATGCCGTCCATATCATTTATCCACAACTGCAGGCGCCAAACGGCTCCGCCTCCCTGTTATACACTTACTTCCAAAAAGGACAGTGGCATACACCGTATCAAATTGACCATTTTCTTCCATGGAACGGTACGCCATTTTTAGGTCGGAGATTGGGCGAAAATCATGCTATTTTATACTATCGCTCTCATCGTAATATCATCAGCGCCCGGGAACTTCTGCTTGCACCGTTTACGATTGGCAGCCTCTCCCCTTTGATTCAAACCGGAGACACTTGCGTTGATTTTTCTATTTTGGAAGACGAAGACCGCCTGCATTTGCTTTATATTGTCCGCAGCCTGTTCCGGACGCAGGTCATTTATCGTTATAAACAAACTGCTGCTATCAGCCGTCCGCAAGTCATTTGGGATGGTGTCAACTGCGATACCTGTTGGCTGTATCGAGAACAAAACCATTTGATTCTGTTCTGGACTGTTAACGGACAGCCCATGCGCTGTGTATGTGATAACGGTGTTTCCTTCGGTCCGATAGAGCGTTATACAGCTCCTTTCCCCATGCAGCCAATGAAAGCCGAATTGGTTCAAGCTTGGGACAGCCGATTTACTGCCTCAGAATATATCGGTGACCGTCAAAATAGAGCCCTTCCCATGCTGTTCCCTGCCACTGCTTCCGAACCCGTGCAGCAACTACAGGCAGCATCCACTGATACCACAATAACTTCGGACTTTTCCTCTGATTCCACTGAACGGAAAGATGAATTAGCGGAACTACGCTGTTTGCTGGCACAACGCAGTGAGGAACTTTCTGCTGTGAATGCCCGCTGGAAAGCGCAGGTGGATGCATTGCAGCAACAACTGCAACTACTGCAAGATACCCAATCACTGGAATCCTCTGCACCAGAGGAGCCGACTTCCTAATCTCCTCTTTCTGCTGCGGTCGTGGAAAATCCGCTTGATTTTCCCTGCCGCAGTTCCCTTCTTTTACCACTACAACGCAATACTTTCTTCCAACAACTCTGCCATCTCACCAATCAAATCCACACAATCTGCACGATTTGCCGACAGCGTACCGCAGTCCAGCGTTCCGTATTTTTCTCTTATCTTCATCAAAAACAGCAGGCGCTTTTGTTTGGCTTCTTCCGCCGGAAACAGTATGCCGAATATCATTACCGCCGCCACCAACGCACTGCAAAAACTACCTACACCAAATCCGCTGTTGATTGCAGCGCAACTATGCTTCATTTCTTCAGACAATCCAAATCCATACACCTCTGCCGCCGCTTTTAACAATCCCAAAGAACAATTCTCTCCAGCGGCACAATAGTTCATTGCTTTTTCTTTCACACTGCTTCCTCCTTTCCTCATCTTCTTATTATCCTATGATCGGTGCTCTAAAATGGGACCTGCTGCCATTTCACTGATCTATTCAGATCCACTAACCGCCTTTTCTTGATTGGTAAACGCCTCGCAGTTATTCCTTCACTCTGTCTTGCTTTCTCTTCATTGCATGAAAATCTGATCTCATACATTTCTAAGCAATTTCAGCCTATATACCAAACGTTCCCACTTTGTGATTCCTACTCCACACATCTGATCAAACTTTATGCTGTTCCTATGGCACAAAAAAAGACACTGCTTTTCGAAAAAACAAAAGCAATGTCTTTTTTTCTCCAATGTTTCGATCGTCATTATGTGCAAGATGCCATTTCTTCATCCGCCGTCGTTAATTTGGTTGCCATCGGACGATATTTTCCGCTTTCCCAACGTTTGTTCTGACTATGAATCCATAAGTAACAGCCGCCAGTAAACAACAGTCCAACCAAAAACGACATCAAACCTTCATTTACCATCGGAATCAATGGCGCAACCAAAAAGTATCCTACCATCAAGCCTATCAAAAGTCCAAGCAGCGGAATTCCATACATAATCAGAATCGCTTTCATAAAAGCATTATCCTTCAATTCCAACTCCACCCAATCGCCCACTTCTGCTTCGCACAAATTCTGTGCTTCCACATCCATGTCTTTTTTCATCATACCGCGGGCGCACGCACGGCATTCTCCACAGGCCTCGCGTCTGACGATATGCACTTTCACGATTTTGCCACGAGCTTCCGTAACCAATCCTTTCATGCTGTTTCCCACCTTTCTATTCCAATCCGTATGTACGGATATCTGTTTTCTGTTGCCACAACATATTGTACCATAGGTACGCCAGAAAAAAAAGTGCCATTTTGTACATAATTTAATGCTTCCATCCATTCTTTTCCGCAGCTTTTTTCTCATACAACCAAAAAAAGAAATTTTTGCATAACGCGCCCAGAGGCACCGCCAATAATAATCCCCAAAATCCAAAAAAACCACCAAAAATTGCCAAAGACAATAATACCATAACCGGATGCAATTCTACTTTCTTTCCAACTACTTTTGGTACAATCCACACACTGTCTATTTGCTGCAGCACCAAAATTGCAATTGCCGCATACAGCGCCCGTATCGGTTCTTCGCTCAGCAAACCGCTCAGTACTGCCAATAAAAAGGCTACAATCGCTCCGAAATACGGAATTAGATTGGAAAAACCAGAAACCAGCCCAATCAGGATACCGTAAGGAATGCCAATGAAATAAAATGCTACAGCAAATAATGTCCCCATAATGGTCGCATCCAGCATCTGCCCCCCCAAATATCCCATAAATACTCGATAAATTTCTCCAAGCACACCACCAATTCTCTTTGCCATTTTTTCACCCAGAAATACCGCTCCTACTTGCCGTACGAAAAATTGCACATTTTCTTTTTCCGATAAAAAATAAAACGCCGCTGTAAATCCAATCCCTGCATGTAACACCTGTCCGCCTGCTTTTGGCAGCGCAGCTGCAGCATGCAGTACACTTTCTTCTATCTGCAAACTGATTTGTGTCACTGCAGTCGTAAAAATGCTTTCTACATTTTGCAGCAATCCATACTCCGCTAATTTCAATTGAAATAGTACCAACAAATCCCCTGCCTGCCGTACAAATTCACCCAACTGCTCTGCCACCTTCTCCATGTCTGCTGTTCCTACCTTCCGAACCAGGATACTTCCCAACCCAAACAACAAACAAAAAAAGATCAGATAGGTAATGGCAGTTCCCATGCAGCGACGCTTTCCTCGCCTGCCTATCACTCGTTCATACTGCCGCTGCCAAAATGCCACAGCCGGTTCTAATACCACAGAAATACCTACCGCCCAGAAAAAAGGTGCAAAAACGGCGAGGATCTGCCTCGCCGTCTGTAAAATGACATTTTTCGCCTCATTCAGTTTGAAGACCACCGCTCCCAACAGCACCAATATGCCTGCCGTTAAAATCACATGAAATCCAATTTCCAGATATTTTCTGTTCCATGGCAGCCGCAATGCTCCAAACCCCCTTCTCTTGTTTATTTCATTCTGCGCAGCGCTTCTTTCAGAAAATTCCAGGTCCGAATTGTAGAAGAAATGGATAATCTCTCCTGCGGTGTATGCACATCATACATATCCGGTCCCAAAGAAACCATATCCAGCCATGGCATTTTTTCTGCAAACAATCCACATTCTACCCCTGCATGCATGGCAGTCATTTCTGGCTCTCTTCCTGTTGTATCCCGATACGCTTCCTGCAACAGTACCAGCAGATGGGAGTCCGACCGATACATCCAACCAGGATAATCATTACTGCTTTCTGCATCCGCACCGCATAACGCTGCAATCGTTGCAATTTTATCGCAAATCCATTCTTTTCTGGAGGCAACTGCACTTCTGACCGCATTTTCAAACGCTACCGTATCCGCTGTTGTCCGCACAACACCAATATTATTAGAGCTTTCCACTAATCCGTCGATCTCATGGCTGACAGTAATGACGCCATAAGGAAGCAGCGTCAATATAGAAAGAACTCTCTGCTTGGTATCCTCCGTTAATACCTCTGCCACCTCTTCCCGCAGTGCCTCCCATGTAATTATCATATCCGCATCTGTTCGGCGATATTCTTCTTTTAACGTCTGTTCCATCTCCGTTATAATCCGTTCTGCCACTTTCGCTGCTTCTGTTTCCAACGCCACAACTGCTTCTGTTTCTCGACAAATGGCATTATCCATCTTTCCGCCATCTATACATACCAAAGAAAATGTTACATTTTTTTGTAAGGTATACAATAATCTGCCCATTAGCTGATTGGCACTGGCACGCTGCAAATGAATGTCACTGCCAGAATGTCCGCCTTTCAATCCACTGATTTTAAGTAAATACGGCTGCGCATTTACTTGCTTCGATTCTCTTCGTACCGGCAAAGAAACATGTACTCGTCTCCCGCCGCAGCAGCTCACTAGAAATTTTCCTTCTTCCTCCGAATCCATATTGATGAAATATTTTCCACGCAAATCCGAAGTATCCAATGCCTTCGCCCCGCCCATGCCGGTTTCTTCTTCTGTTGTAAACACCGCTTCGATGGCTGGATGTGCCAACTCTTTATTGTCCAACAGTGCCAGCATATATGCTACAGCAATTCCGTCGTCTGCTCCCAAAGTTGTATCGTTTGCAGAGATAAAATCTCCATCTATTTGTAATTTCAACGGATCCGTTGTAAAATCATGCGCAAGCTCTCCCATTTTTTCGCATACCATGTCCATATGTCCTTGCAGAATTACGCCCGGCGCCTGTTCATATCCTTCCGATGCCGCCTTTTTCACAACGACATTCCCAGCCGCATCTGTACGGCTTTCCAAATTGCGTGTCTGTGCAAAATCCAGGATATATTGCGCCAATGCCGCTTCGTTTCCGCTTCCATGCGGAATTTTCGTGATTTCCTCGAAAAAGTAAAATACCCGATCTGTGCCAAGTGTATCTAATACGCCCATCTATCGTTCCTCCTTTTTTCATACCTTACCATCATAGCTTTCTTATTTTTTTCTGTCAAGCGCCTGCTGTGAGCCTATCCAAATCCACACAAAAAACAACTTTCTCTTACTGTATGAAACAAACGCCTATAACATACCTTACATATATGCAATGATAGCCTTTTCACCAAAACATCCCAATACTGCAAGCGGTTCAGACTGTTTTCTTTATGCCAACAGCACAAATCAAATCATGAAACATCCTTTTCTCTGTATCTATTGCATTTTATCGCAACTGCACCACTGCAATCCTTTCATCTTCTTCCTTTCTTATCTTTGACAAAATACATCTATTTGAAGAAAATCTCTTGACTTAGAGTTTACTTTAAGTAGTATGCTAAACATAGAACGATATTTGAAGGAGGACTGATCCACATGAATACAAATGAAATGAAACAATCTCTAGGCAGCGGTGCCGTATTCCCAATTGGTGGAGAAAATACCGCATACGCTCAATATTTTACCGGTCCATGCTACTTAGCTATGCTTTCTACCGAAGGGGTTGGTATCGGTAATGTCACCTTTGCCCCTGGTACCATCAATCATTGGCATGTCCATCATAAAGGCGGACAAATTTTATTGGTCACCGGTGGCAAAGGATGGTATCAAGAAGAAGGAAAGCCCGCTCAAGCCCTACAGCCTGGCGACGTAGTTCAAATTCCGCCAGAA
>DXEB01000043.1 GCA_019115165.1 Candidatus Anaerotignum merdipullorum
CTGCATATGCCAAACTTTCTGGAATATGCGGGATACAAATACTATCAATATCCGCGCTCAATCCCTTTTGCAGCATTTCTTTCAAATGCCCCAAAAAGCCAAAGCCTGTGATATCTGTACATCCATGCACAGAATAATTTCGGATGATTTGAGAGGCATATTTATTTAACATGGTCATGGATTGTACCGCCGCATCCAACGCCGCATCCGAAGCCGCACCCATGCGTGCAGCTGTGCAGACAATTCCAACGCCTAGCGGTTTTGTCAGTAACAAAACATCGCCTTCCCGTGCGCCATTGTTGGGAAAAATATGTGCAGGATGTACCGTTCCCATGACAGATAATCCGTATTTGACATCGCTGTCGGCAATGGAGTGACCACCTACCAGAGTGCCGCCGGCTTCAATAACTTTTTCGCTTCCTCCTTGCATGATATTTCCTAAAATATTCAGATCCATTTTTTCTGGAAAACACACAATATTTAATGCTGTATGCACGTCCCCACCCATGGCATAAATATCACTTAAGGCATTTGCTGCAGCAATTTGTCCGAATACATATGGATCTTCCACCATGGGCGGGAAAAAGTCTAGCGTTTGTACAATTGCAATATCGTCCGTCACACGGTATACTGCTGCATCGTCTGCGCTTTCATATCCAATCAGTAAACGTTCATCCCGTATTTGGGGCTTAGGCAGTGCAGACAGTATATGTTCCAAGATACCGGCGCCAAGTTTTGCTGTGCATCCACCGCCTTTACAAAACTGTATTTCTTCCTTCATTTTCTTCTTCACCACCAAAATATTTTTGAAATAACATGGTTACTGCTTCTTGTGCGTCCTGCTCAAATGCCAGATATTGCTCCATCAAGGCACGCCCGCGGCAGGTTAGAGTGCTGCCACCGCCATTTTTTCCGCCGATGCTACGCTCTATCAATGCAAATCCCAATGTATGTTCCGCTGTTTTTATGATTTTCCATGCCTTGCTGTATGCCAATCCCATTTCTGCGGCAGCTTTCTGTAATGAACCAAGACGGTCAATCAACTGCATCAAGGACAGAATGCCAGGTCCAAAAACTTTTTCTTCTTTCCATAGTCGTAAAGTCATTTTATAGTGTAGTGCTACAGCCAAGCCAACACCTCCGTTATTCTCATAAATATATAACGAAAGGAACAAGAATACACTTCCTCAAATTCTATCACGGAATCTTCTTTTTGTACTCTCGTTTTCTTTCCTACTTCATCAAAATTATAGCAGATTTTTTCATGGTTTCCAATCTTTTTCCGATTTGGAATACAGCAATCAAAAAGAGCCATACTTGCAAAAAGGCAATGATGACTCTTAGACGATTGGAATCAATGACTGGTCAAAAGTTCCCTCTCAAATTGTTGTTTGTGCTTTTTTCCTTATTACTACATTCAGCAAATGACGAGATACCACATTTCAAATATCATAGATTCGTTTCAGTGTATTGTGAAATAGAAATAAAATGTCGCTGGATTGTGTTCATTCATGTTCTGTTACATATCAGAATTTCTTCTGCCTTACCGAATGTATTTTTTGACAATATTGGTATAACCTGTTGTTTTAGAATCGAGGGAATGACCCAGCGTATGCTGACTATCGCAACAATGTAATTATGACATGATGACACGGATACAGCAACATCATCCGAAAATCATGTTGCTGGTTTTAACGGACCATAAAAATAAGATGCGGTTGCTCCACCGTCGATTAGAAAATCAGAACCGGTAATCCAACTACCCTTTTCACTTAGCAGTAATTCTGCGACATTGGCAACTTCATCTGCGGTACCAGGACGCCTTGCTGGGCAATTTTGGAACATATTTTTATAAAAGTCTCCACGCGGTCCCCGAAATTCATCCATCGCCAATGGTGTAACCACAATGCCAGGAGAGATGGAATTGATTCTAGCGCCCTTCTCCCCCCATTTTACTGCTTCTGCCATAACCCGTTTGACATTGCAGCGTTTTGCCATTTGATAGGCGTGCAGCGTATCTCGGATATTTTGCGGCTGCAGAATATCCAATGTCAATAATTGTTCTGTCGGTGTACAGGCAAGTAATTCATCTTCTTCTGCCGTCAATGCAGGCATACGATAACCGGATTGACTAGAAATGGTGACGCCTACACCGCCAGGTTTGATTACTTTTCCAATTTCTTCCAGCAAAACGGCTGTTCCATATAGATCCACATGCAATATTGTATCTATGGGGGCTTGACTGGGAGAAACACCGGCTGCATTGATCAACATGGCAATATTGCCATATGTTTGCGCTTTGGTAATCATACCTTGAATGGAATTCCGGGATGACAAATCCATTTCCAATGCTACGGTATCAAATCCTGCTTCTTGCATGACACGAGAAATCTTTTCCGCATGTGCTTTCTTACAATCACCAATCACAATTTTTTTATTATATCCCATACGACGGGCAATTGCCATACCAATTTGTCCGGCGCCTGTTACGATCATGACATCTTTCATGAAAATCTCTCCTTTAGGTTACTCATTACTTTTTTGTTGTCAAATCATCCCTGTTTGACTTTCATTTTATCATTATGCACATGAAAATCAATTTCTGTTTCAAATGTGACTCATAAGTAAAACAAATGTGAAAAGGAAAACTTTAATTTCCAAAAAAATATGCTGCATTTATATCCAAGTAAATAAAAGAAAGGAACCAGTATCAAATCAAAACCACTAGTAAACTAGTGGTTTGAACAACCCCTAGAAGGGGTATTGCGTGCTTATTCCCTAAAAGGGAATATCGAAGATTTGGCATCGCATTACAATTACAGGCAGCCACTAAAAGTGGCTG
>DXEB01000044.1 GCA_019115165.1 Candidatus Anaerotignum merdipullorum
GTGAACCCAGAGAATGCAACAAATCGAACCGTGGAATGGAAGAGCAGTGATACAACGATTGCAACAGTAGATGAAACAGGTAAGGTAACGGCTGTGAAAGCGGGCGGTGTCACGATTACAGCAACGGCAGATGGAAAGACGGAAGAGTGTCAAGTAACAGTAGAACCGAAGATTGTGCCGGTAGAAAGCATCCAGCTGGATGAAACGACACTGAAGCTGACCGAAGGGGAAGCTAGACAGCTGAAGGCAACGGTTGCACCGGATAATGCGACGAACCAAAAAGTCACATGGAGCAGCAGCAACCCAGAAGTGGCAACAGTAGAGGGAAATGGTCTGATAACGGCGAAAGCAATTGGTCAGGCTGAGATTGAAGTAAAAACGGCAGATGGTGCAAAGACGGCAAAGTGTCAAGTAATAGTAGAACAGAAGATTGTGCCGGTAGAAAGCATCCAGCTGGATGAAACGACACTGAAACTGACCGAAGGGGAAGCTAGACAGCTGAAGGCAACAGTGAACCCAGAGAATGCAACAAATCGAACCGTGGAATGGAAGAGCAGTGATACAACGATTGCAACAGTAGATGAAACAGGTAAGGTAACGGCTGTGAAAGCGGGCGATGCTACGATTACAGCAACGGCAGACGGAAAGACGGCAAAGTGTCAAGTAACAACGGTAGAACCAGTAGCAGTAACGGGTGTTAGCCTGAGTCCTGAAGCAGTACAATTGGCAGTAGGGACAACGACCACCCTGAAAGCAACAGTGGCACCGGACAATGCGACGAACCAAAAAGTCACATGGAGCAGCAGCAGACCAGAAGTGGCAACAGTAGATGAAACAGGTAAGGTAACGGCTGTGAAAGCGGGCGATGCTACGATTACAGCAACGACAGATGGTGCAAAGACGGCAACATGTAAGATAGAGGTAACCGCAGCAGCTACGGGGAACAATGTTTCTATGACAATGTTCTAAGGCATGATGGAACAATGTGCTATGGTTGATAAACAATGCAGGGAGTCGTATTTACAAAGAAAACCACCCATTCGGAAAGAGTGGGTGGTTTTTGTTGTGTGTGGATGGGAGCAGCAGGAGGATTGATATGTACGAATACAACATATGGGAAAGGGCTGCTGGTGGATGGAAGTTTTATGAAAGATCCCGGTGCGGGCAAAGGGATGGAAGGGCATGAAACGGATCTTTTGGAACGGAAAAAGGAGCAGGCGAGTATCTTGAGATGAAGGATCTTAGCATGCGGCGGTTTTTCCCAAAGGCAAAAGAGGACGTAATTTACTGGAAGAGGTATTATCTTTTCTCCATACAAAAGATAGAATGCCCAAAAAGCCGAACCCCCATCTACATCTGCAGTCGGTCTGCCAAAGGAAAAGATTGGTATAGTTGAGTGTTTGTAGGGGAATATTTTATGGAAACAGCATAGCAAATGTTCAAATCATTTTGTCGATTCCCGTGCAGATCCACAGGAAGAAGGAAAAAAGGAACTTGATGTGACGTTAGGACATGGCAGAGACAGTTTATTGTTAAACGGAGCGATATTCGTTGGACATAGCAAGGGATATCAAAGCATTCTTTTTCTCCGGAGGATGGGAAACTATGGTGAGGGAGATCAACGCAGGAATGGAACAAGCAGTGATGTTGGGGATTGCAAAATATGACGGTAATTGCAAATAGAAAGTCTTTTTATTTTTGAAATGTTTTGTTATAATGGATGGCATGAAATGGAAAGTCTGAACTTGGCTGCATCCAAAAGCAGGGCAGCATAGACCATTGCGCATGAAAAAGCGCTGGATAGAGGGGGCGAGCGATATGGAAAAACAGAGGTTGGTCATTACCGGAATGGGAGCGGTAACACCCATCGGTATTGGCGTTGCGGAATATTGGAAGGCATTGGTGCAGGGAGCGTGTGGAATTGGAAAGATCACACGGTTTGATGCTTCTTCCTTGCGGGTACAGATTGCTGCGCAAGTAAAAGCGTTTGACCCGGCAGCATATATGCCGAAGACATTGGCACGTACGATGGCGCCGTTTATGCAATATGCATATACAGCCGCCAAGGAAGCGCTGGAGGGCAGCGGGCTGGAAATTGCACCAGAAAGTGATCGGATAGGCATTGTCATGGGTACGGCGATGGATGGCGTGACAACCGTGGCGCAAACACAGGAGGCGTTTGACGCGGGACAGCGGGTTGGTCCGCGGTTTGTGCCAATGACGATTGGAAATATTGCAGCGGCACAGATTGCGATCTCATATGGGATCCATGGCCCCAGCCTGACTTTGAACACAGCGTGTTCTGCGGGCGGAGATGCAGTAATGACGGCCGCGATGCTGCTGCGTACCGGCGAAGCGGATGCGGTTTTAGCGGTAGGCGGAGAAAGTATTCTTTGCCCGATTGTGGTAGCCGGTTTGGCACAGGCGCAGGCATTATCCCGCCGCAATGAGAATCCGGAAGGCGCCTGTCGACCGTTTGATGCAAAACGAGATGGTTTTGTGATTGGAGAAGGCGGCGGTGCCCTGTTGATTGAAACAGAAGCGCATGCGTTGGCCCGCGGTGCGACGATTTATGCAGAATTGGCAGGATACGCCAATACATCAGATGCGCATCATGTGACAGCGCCTTGTCCGGATGGCGCCGGAGCGGCAGAATGTATGAAGCGCGCACTTGCTCGTGCGGAAATGGTACCGTCTGAAATTGGATATATCAATGCGCACGGAACTTCTACGGTTTTGGGTGACAAAGCGGAAACGCTGGCGATCAAAGCGGTATTTGGCGGAAAAGAAACGGCGCCGCCGGTGTCCTCTACCAAATCAGCTACCGGACATTTGATGGGTGCAGGCGGATTGACGGAAGCCATTGCGTGTATTTTGGCCATTCAAGAAGGCATTCTTCCGCCAACTCTGCATTTGGATACGCCGGATGCGGTCTGTGATCTGGATTATGTGCCGCATACCGCCCGTCGGGCAGAGATCACAGCGGCAATGAGCAATTCTTTGGGATTTGGCGGACAGAATTCCAGTTTGATATTCAGAAAATACCATCGGGGGGAATGGTGTTAGGAGGGAACGGATTTTGGAGAGGGAATTTACCTATGATGTTTCGATGTTTCGGGAGACATTCGAATCGGAATTTACGTATCTGAATGGATTTTTGCGCAATGTATCTCGTTTTGGCGATGCCCCAGCGCTGCATGATCCGCAGAGCGGATGCCGCTGGACCTATCGCGAATTGAATGCAGAAGCAAACCGTCTGGCGCATGCATTGCGGGCAGACGGCGTCGGAAAGAATGATGTGATTTTGTTTGCGCTGCTGAATTCACCGGAATTTGTGTTTTGTTACTTGGCGGCGCATAAGATTGGTGCGATTGCCTGCCCGGTCAATTATCGGCAGGGAGCCGGAGAGATTGCGCAGATGCTTGATGACAGCAGACCGAAAGTATTTGTGTATGACGGAGAGTTCGGTGTGTTATCCAACGAAGCGTGCCGTATTGCAGAACATCACCCCACCCGTGTGATTATGGTGGAGAGTCGAAAAGGAGGCGATGCGCCGGACGGAACGCTCCGGTTTGGAGAGTATGTGGCAGGGCAGCCAAGCGATAACCCGCCGATAGACTTTCATCCGCATATTTACGATGAGACCACACGGCTGTACACATCTGGTACGACGAGCAGACCCAAAGGCGTTCCAATCAACAATATCAACGAAGTGCTGTCTGCACATGATGTGATGATGCATTTTCCTCTGTCGCCATCAGATCGTACGATGAACATGACACCATGGTTTCATCGCGGTGGGATCCATTCAGGCGGACCTTGTCCGACGTTGTATGCCGGTGGTGAGGTAGTGATTCTGCGGGATTTCCATCCCCGGACTTGTTTGGAATATACGGAAAAATACCAGATTACGTTTTTGATTGGCGTGCCGACCATTTTGTCTATGTTGGCACGGATGCAGGAGCGTACACCGTACGACCTCTCTTCCCTGCATGGGATTGTTACCATGGGTGCGCCTTTTGAAAAAGCAGCATGTGAGAAGTATATGAAACTGTTGACGCCACGGATTTTTAATGGATATGGTACGACCGAGACGTTCTGGAATACCTTTTTGTCTCCGGATGACTTGCCGGAGATGTCCGGTTCTGCCGGGCGTTCCTGTACGGATGACGATGTGCGGGTGGTATGGCTGCACGAGGACGGTTCTCATGCAGACCCAGACGAGATGGTGCCGCGGGACGGAGAGACTGCTGGTGAAGTAATTATCCGTTCTCCGGCAAAATCAGCGTTTTGTTATGTGCATCAGCCCGAATTGACGGCACAGAAATTTGACCGGGGATGGATGTATACTGGAGATGTTGCGACTTGGAATCAACAAGAATTTATCACTATTTGCGGCAGAAAGGATGATATGATTGTTTCCGCCGGGGAAAATATCTATCCGGCACAGATTGAAGCAGTGCTCAATGAACATCCAAAGGTTGCGGAAAGCGCGGTAATCGGTATTCCAGATGCCCTGCGGGGAGAAGTAGTTGCGGCATATGTGGTGGCGGCGGATGAGAGCCTGACGGCAGAGGAATTGAAAAGATACTGTATTCAATCCCCGATGCTCTCTTCGTATAAATGGCCTCGCTCCTTTACGCTAGTCAAAGAATTGCCGCATACGGCAACGGGAAAGCTCATGCATTATAAACTGCGTCAGCAGATCATGAAACAACAGAACTAAACGTTCATTCAGCGGAAAAAGAGGCTATGGCAAATAACATGCGGCTTCAAAAATAGTCCAAGAAAAAATCAACTTGCAAAAACGGAGAAACAACAGGAGATGCCGGAAAGAACTTTTTTATCTGGCAGAAAGGAACCAACCTTGCGACGAGCGGTAAGGCGGGTTCCTTTTTTGTTTGCCATGTGGTTGGGCTGAAAAGAGAGGAGTACCAAGGAAACGGGATAGGGGTCGCAGGCGCTGCATTTGTTTTTCCGCAAGGCTTGTCAAAATGCAGGAACAGAACCGGTTTGGCATGTGGGATATTGTCTGCGCAATATTCCCAAATAAGAAGAAATGATACCAATTACGTTCAATATATCAATCTGGGGCAGATTTCTGACAGAAATGAGTCGGAAAGAAAGGGGAAGACGGTTGTGGAGCGGATATACGGAATATCACTGCAACGATTCCGAAAGAAGAAATCAAGCGAATGATGTTTTCAAAGATCAAGTTGAGCGAATTTTTTTACAGGGAAAACAACAAGACAGAGTTGGAAAAAAATAGACGGTTTGTTTCGGAGGGAATCTGTCTGGATATCCAAGGCGTTGCTGACAGCAAGATTCTGAAAGCAGGATTCGCCCCAATCGCATTTGGTTGGTGTATGAACAAAAGGCACTTGCCTTTGCAGTTCTGCGATTTTTTTGGAAAGAAAATCTCTTGCATCGGTATCATCTGTACCTTGGAAGGGTACAATCATTCCAGAGAAAAAAGGAGGGATGTTTATGGAAGAACATATGATGACGCAGGATATGCTGGAGGCATACGTTCATGCGTTGCTTTTGCGGGAGTGTGAAGCAAGCACCATAGAAAAGTACAAGCGAGATATTCTATTTTTTTGTCAGTATATCGGCTGGAAGCGGGGAATACAAAAAGAGACCGTCAGCCGTTGGAAAGCAGACTTGATGAAAAAAGGGTATGCGGTTTCGACCATCAATGGCAAGTTGGCGGCGGTCAACAGCTTGTTTGCCTTTTTGGGTTGGCAGGAGTGTATGGTGAAGGCGTTGAAACGGCAAAAACGCATTTTTCTGGAAAAAGAAAAAGAATTGACCAAAGAGGAGTATCTGCGGCTGGTGAAAACTGCGGGAGCCAAAGGAAAGGAACGGCTGATGCTGGTGATGCAAACCATCTGTGCTACCGGGATTCGCGTATCAGAACTTCGCAATATTACCGTAGAAGCGGTACGCAGCGGATGTGCTGAGGTAGACTGCAAAGGCAAACGACGGATCATTTTCCTGCCTAAAAAGCTGCAGCGGATGTTGGAGCGGTATATTCGCAGACAGAAGCTGGTAAGTGGTCCGGTGTTTTTGACAAGAACGGGAAATCCGCTGAATCGCAGCAATATTTGGCAGGAAATGAAAGCGTTGTGTCAAGACGCACGTGTGGATGCGAAGAAGGTATTTCCGCATAATCTGCGCCATTTGTTCGCCCGTACGTTTTACAGCATAGAAAAGGATATTGCAAAGCTGGCGGATCTGTTGGGACACGCCAGCATAGAAACGACACGTATTTATATTATGGAAAGTGGTGAAACCCATCGCAAGCGGTTGGAGCAGATGCGGCTGATTTTATAAGCATGACGGAATTCTGATTCTGTGATAAACAAACCGATACAGACGCTGGATTTACGATTGATTGGGAGAATCAAAACAATACATATCTTCATTATAGGTGAAAAATTGGGAAAAAACAAGGCTAATCGGAAAAAATCCGCATAGCAAATAGACCGGCACTCTTTTTTTCTTTTTTTCCGGTTTAAAAAAGGAATCCAATCTCTGTGATTGTGAAGAAACTCCATTCCCGATGCTCTTGTTTGATACAAAACCAACCGCATCACAGGCAAAAGGAGGTTTTTCCACTGCTAGTTCTTGTGACAGAATCAGAATTCTGTACAGAAAGGGGAGTGAAATAGGAGAGGGGATACGACGGCAAGCGCAGTCTGAACCCGTGCGCCTAGGAAGCGACAGCCAGCGGAGACACAAAACAATACCAATGCAAACAGGTTTTGAATGAAACGTAAGGAGTTGATTGTTTTGAGAGAGAAGAGGAAGCGTCTGATGTGTCTGCTTCTGACGCTCGTGCTGGCTCTGACGGCGGCGCCGATGGCTGTATTGGCAGAGGATGAGCCGCTTTGCAGTCATGTCCATGATGCAGTGTGCGGCTATGCGCCGGCACAGGCGGAAATTCCATGTGATATGGACTGCGCAGATATCGACGGGGATGGCATGGCGGATCATTTGGATGGCTGTGCGTATACCCCTGCATCAGAAGAGCAGCCCTGCATCCATGTGCATGACGCAGCCTGCGGCGGTCTGCCGGAAGAACGCACAGAACAGTCTGATGACCAGCCGGAGTCAGTTGGATGCGATGAAACCCCCGGCTGTATGCTGCCGGATGGACATGCAGGAGACTGTGTGCGGAATGCAGATGAGGAAGAAATACAGACAGAAGAAGACGAAATCATGCGTTTGGGAACCTCGTGGGAAGACCAGGAAGGGATTCAGCCCCTCAGTGATGAGACAACGGTAAGAGCAGGAAACATCAGCGCGGAGGAAGAAGGTAGCAATGTGATCTATAAGCTGACCAAGAACAGCGCAGGAGAGTATACCCTGACGTTTTCCGGCACCGGTCGGATGAAAGATTTTGCCGGTGAGCAGAAAGAAAAACCTTGGTACAGCGTTAGCTATATGGGGGATATTAAGAAAATTGTCGTTGGGGAAGGCATTACCTATATCGGCGCATATGCGTTGGGTGAGACGGGGGCAACGGAATTGATTCTGCCCGCCACGCTGGAAGAAATTCATCCCAATGCGTTTCTATCGGTGAACTATGCTGATTTTGAAACCATTACCCTTCCAGAAGAAAATGAATATTATCAGGTGGATGAGGACGGCGTATTGCTGACAAAAGACGGAAAAACGCTGGTTAGATGCCCGGTTACCTTTGCAGATGGCAGGGAAGTCTATATCCTGCCGGATGGAGTGGAAAAAATTGGAAACGAGGCGATGACGTATTTAAAAATCAAACAAGTGGATTTGGATAATGGCAGCCTGCGGGAAATGGGATATGGCGCCATGGAATACAGCCGTTTGGAAGTCATTGAGATTCCGGATACCGTGACAAAAATTGGAGAAAATTGTTTTTCCGGTATTTATACAAATACCAAAGTGCATATTGGCACTGGGCTGCAGGAAATACCGCATAATGCATTTTTTACCTCTCATATCACAGAACTAACCTTTGTGGAGCCAAGTTCTGTCACTCAGATAAGAGATTATGCAACTTCGGGCAGGTCAAATGATACGAATGGTTATGTAGAAGTTCCAAGTACCTTACAGAAGCTGGAAGCTGGCGGATTTAATTTTCAGTTTGACAAAACGGCGCATGCCAACCTTACCAGACTGGATCGTCTGCCGGAGGGCATGGTTCAATTTTACATAACCGGCAGCAATCGCTATCTTTATGTTAAACATGAAACGTTGGCAACGGAGCTGAAAGAGCAGATGCAGACAGATATGGTGGAGAATGCAACAATCTTCGTGACCAACGGCGGGATGATTGCCAAACCGGAAACGATTGGCAGTGCGATCATCGAACCGACCAAAGAAGGCTGGACATTTGATGGCTGGTATACCGATCCAGCGTTGACGCACAAACTGTATGGGTCTGGTACGCCAGGAGGGATTTACTATGCGAAGTGGACAGATGGCACAGAGAGCAGTCTGACCTATACGTTGGCAACCACAACGACAGAGAACGATACCATTGTAGAGAACGATACAGGAAATCCAACCCATGAGGAAACACTGCAAATCCTTCCGCCCACATCCTTGGTTTATGATGGTACAGAGAAAACCGTAACATTGCAGAAAACCGATGGTTGGCGGGGCGGAGAGCCTCGTATCATTTATTATAATGCAGAAGGGTATATCGTTGCGGCGCCCATCGACGGCGGCGCCTATCGGGCAACGGTGACCGTCGGCGGTGTGACAGCGGAAGTTGCCTTTACCATTCAGACAACGGAGGCGGAAGTGACGGCAGCAGACATAGAGGCGACCTATGGTGAGGTGATTGTGCTCAAAGCAGAGGTACAAAAAACAGACGCTGCTGCACGGATGATGAGCGCAGATCCGGACACCGTGGCGTTCTACAATGAGAAGGAAGAACTGCTGGGCGAGGCAGACGTGGAATATGACAACACAACCGGAGAAGGCAGTGCGTCCCTTCGTTATCGTACCGCACGGAAAGGAATTCCTATTGGAGAGAGCAAGGTAACAGCAGTCTTTGGCGGCAGCAGTTCGCTGGCAGGCGGCAGGACGGAGATTTCTGTTCTTCTGCACCCCAGAGAATTGACCATTTCCAATGGTACAGCGGTCGATCGAACATATGATGGCACTACGGAAGTGACCATCCGGAATGTCCGGATTACAGATGGTATTCTGGATGTGGATAAAGATATGGGATTGCAATTGACCAATGCAGACAAAGGAGAAGTGGAAACCGCAACAGCAGGAAACAACAAGCCAGTTACTCTTTTGTATACATTGACGGGCAACGAAGATGGATGGTACCAGCTGCCGGAAAAACAGACAGGGCTGACGGTGAATATTGCCAAGGCGAATGCGCTTATCCGGTTACCGGCAACCATTACAACCACCTATGGCGAAGGCGATGTGGTTACCATTACGGCAGAGGTGACGGGCAGCGACTTTGCCCTGGATGCAGACAATTCCAACGGTCAGATCACTTTTTATTATGCAACTTCGAAATCGAACAATCTGAGCAAGTATCAAGAATTGGATACGGTGGACGTTGTCAGAAATGCGGATGGCACGGTAACGGCAACGATGACTTATGCGGTGGATTCCAAAGAATGGGGTGTGGGGAATCGGTATATCTGCGCAGTCTTTAGCGGAAACGACTCTTTCAACAAAAGCACGAACTGGTATTCGTCGCAGTGTACTTTGAACATTCAGCGCAAAGTCATTACTTGTGATATTACTGCGGAAGACAGAGCATATATCAATTGGTATGATTTGATCGAAGATATCGAAACCGCAGAAGAAGAGGAAATGATGCGGGCACAGTATCAAGCCATGGCGGTCAAATTGAGGGTTGGAGCGCTGCAGGGCGTGGTGACAGGCGATGAGGTTTACATCGTGTCAGATTCTGGTGTGAATGCCATTCTGGGCGAAGGATACTGGGGAATTGTGGAGGGTTACGAAACCCCTGGAAACGGAAAAACAGTGTCTCCCATCGTTTCCTTATCTGGAGCCGACGAGAACTACTATACGTTGGATCCCAGAGGTGTTACGGTCAATATTACCAAAGCAGACTCTCAGGTCACGGCAGCGGATCTGGTTGGTACCTATGGGGAAACGATTCTGCTGCGGGCAGAGATTTCTTTGGCGCCTGTGACTACATACCGTACAGCAGCAGAGCCGAATCAGGCGGCATTTTATTACGGAGAAACGCTGCTTGGCACTGCTTCGGTGACTTATGAAGAAGTGGTACCGGGGTATCCGATGTATCGCAGCAGCGGGGTTGCGGAATTGGCTTATGATACCACAACTAAGGTGCTGCCTGCGGGCACCAGTACACTCCGTGTGGTTTATGGCGGAAGTGATACCTTGGAGGGCAGCGAATATACTACGTTGTCTGTGACAATCCATAAAAAACCACTGGAGGTAACAGGCGTTACGGCAGTAGATCGGGAATATGACGGAACCACAATTGTTGCGCTCAACGGCGGAACCATTACCGGTGTGCTTCCGGGGGATGCGGTTATGATTGGTGAGATTACCACCGGTGTGCTGGAAACGCCAAATGTGGGAGATCATCTGCCTGTCAGTGTATCTGACAGCACGCTGAGCGGCAAAGACAGCGGATATTATACCTTAAGCGGCAGCGGAGATACGACTGTAACGATTTCAAAAACGACACAGGATATTGTATATCAAGATACGAGTGTCAGCAAAAGAACCAATTCCGGGAAGTTTATCCATCCATTGACGGAAAAGAAGGTATTTGGCAAGATCACATATACCAGCAGCAATGAAGATGTAGCAAAAGTGGATGCCGATACCGGTGAAGTTACGATTGTAGGCAGAGGTACAGCAGAAATTACTGCAACAGCAGAAGGCACGGAAAATTTTGCAGCAGATTCTGCTTCCTATACGCTGACGGTAACCAGACGCAGCAGCAGCGGCGGGTCCTCTTCGTCTTCCGATCGGGATGAGGCGGACAGAGAAGAACAGGAAGAACAGAATCATACTTCTGACAAAGAAGAACAAACAGAAGTGCCTGTATTGAATAGAGAGGATCATTTCGCATATATGTCCGGATATCCGAACGGCAGCTTTTTGCCAGACAGAAACATTACCAGAGCAGAGGCTGTGGTGATGTTCTCCAGGATGATGGAGGACGCTTTTGATGCGAAGGAATCCGGTTCGACTTCATTTGTGGATGTCGCTGCGGATCAGTGGTATGCCGATAGCATTGGATTGATGGAACAGTTTGGCATGATCAGCGGATACCCCGACGGCACGTTCCATCCGGATGCACCCATTACCAGAGCGGAATTTGCAACGATTGCAGCAAAATTTGATGAACGGAAGGAAACGGGAAACGCGATGTTTATCGATTTGCCGGACAGCCATTGGGGAAAAGCCTTCATCGAAATGGCATATAACCGTGGTTGGATCAGTGGATATCCCGACGGCACAGTTCGACCGGATCGCTATATTACCAGAGCAGAGGTAGTCAGTGTGACCAACCGTATGCTGGAGCGCAGCGCTGATCAGGAATATATCCAAAGCCACATCGACGACATCCGAACGTATATCGATGTTACAAACAGCCATTGGGCGTACTATGACATTATGGAAGCCAGCAACGGGCATCAATATGAAATGGATGACGCGGAGGTTTGGACAGTGTTAATGGAATAAATAGCGGCAGAGAACAAAGTCAGAAAGATGAGGGGGAACTTCCCCCTCTTTTTCTCCAAGTACGTATGCAGGCAGATGCGTGTTTGGAAAAGGAGAGAAAAGGAGGCGGCAGAATATGGAGCGGATGCCGGAATTGACAAGAGAAGAATATATGCGGCTGTTGTATGCCGCAAAGAGGCTGGGACAGGAGCGGATATATTTCATCATCAAAGCGATGTGTGGTATTGGTATCAAGATTGGAGAGCTGCCGCAATTTACGGTGGAAATGTTGCACAGTGGAGGCGGGGAGCTGTGTTTGAAAGGCACAAGGCGTATGGTGCAGATTCCGGCTGTTTTACAGCGCGAACTGTTGGAATATGCTGCAAGAAACGATATTCGTACCGGTACGGTGTTCGTGACACGCACGGGACAGCCGATGGGACGAACCAACATCTGTATTGCTGTCAAAAGTCTGGCGCCGTATGCAGAGGTAGCAGAAGAGAAGTGCAATCCCAGATGCTTGTGGAAACTATATAAAAAGACCAGAAAAGAAATGGAGGAACACATTGCAGGGCTGCTAGAACAGGTCTATGAACAGCTTCTGTGTGCGGAACAGACGGCAAATGCATGGGAGTCACAGGCAGAAAACGAGGTGCGAACGATCGGATGGAAAGGATAAGTAGGGAGTGTGTACAGGAACAAGCGATGGGAAAATACGATTTGGTTTTGATATGCAGGTAAGGAGAGACTGTCTGCCGAATGGAAAAAGAAGCGTATTTGCTGTGCATTGTGTTTATCCAGCAGCAGAAATGCACAACCATACTGTTTTAGACACCGGATGCAGATACATCGATGAGAGAATCAACACAGGCAAAACCTGTGTTTTTTTGAGCCAAATGCGGTGGAAGGGAGAGACGTTGGTGTTTGTGAAAATGGGAGTGATATGTGCGGACCAGATAGGAAAAAGGGATGCATGGGAAGGATCTGGATAAATAAAATGCTGCAAACCGTCAAGAAGAAACGGTTGCAGCAAACGGGAAATGTTCCCGAGGTGATTCGAACACCCGACCTACCGCTTAGGAGAAGCTCCGATACGACATCAAGAAGTGCTATATAGTGCTAAGAAATCCCGTAATTTCAAGGCTTTTTCACTGTTCTATATCTCATAAGATACTACCGTGTGATAGCCTGTACAAGGGGATTTTACCAGGTCTAATTGGCAAGTAATTAGCTGAGCATCTGAAAAATGGTGGCTGTTTTTAGTTCAAGTCTAACCTGCTGAGTACTGCCAAATGATACGAAATACAGCATAGTGATATGCCGTACAAATTCAAAGTGCAGATGCCCTTATCTTACCGTTTGCTATATGTATTGTAACACGAAATCAGCATAATTTGTGTTACCAAATTCTAAATATGTACTGAAAAAGCAG
>DXEB01000006.1 GCA_019115165.1 Candidatus Anaerotignum merdipullorum
TGGCATGGCGCTGCCAAAGACAGTTGGTTTCAGCATCTAGCCATCGAAGTACCTGCTGATGGCGCTTCCAGCGAATGGTTAGAAGCTGTCGATTCTGCCGCATATGAACAATTGAAATAATCAGCTCGATACATAAGCCCCGTCTGCATCAACAGTAGTCAAAAGAACATTCTCCTTTTGACTGCTGTTGATCCATTTTTCTTAAAGCTCTTCTGCAATTCATGATAAAACCCTTTTCCCTAACCTCTAATTGATTTCAGAACCCTCAAAATATGTACACAGGAATTTTTTTCAAACGGTAAAATAGCGCAACAAAAGACTCCACCAAAAGAAGCGGAGTCATTCTGCCCGTTTTCAAAAAAGCGACCATTTCTTCTGCAGATGCATTCTTCTCTGTTGTGCACTGCATATTTGTTTCGGTCCTTTTCGTTTTTCTATTCGAAATCCCATTGCATCCATCTATAAAATATCTCATTGAACTATTTTCATTTATCGTCTACATTGATGCATTCCATTCCTCATACCAATGCTTTCTCTCCTGAACTATGTCATGAATATAAAACAATAACATTTATACAAGGTTTCGTATTTTGCAAACGACCGCAGAGCCATCCAAACACCAATCCGCCCATTCTTTTCCATTTACAAAAGATTTATTCTGCAGCCATGCATGATTTTTTCCTATCATTTGTTTTTGTGCAAAAAAACGGCAAAATTTGTACCAGTAAGTTCCTGTCATAAGATAGATACATTGTGTCATACTAAGATTGCAACACCAAACAACAGTTTTTTTGAAGGAGGTTTGAAACCATGAGCAACACATCTTCTACAAGCAATAAAGTAAACGTACCTGAGGCAAGAGCCGCTTTGGAACAGTTCAAATATGAAGTGGCAAACGAAATCGGTGTGCCTCTGAAAAAAGGCTACAACGGCGACCTGACATCCGCTCAGAACGGTTATGTTGGCGGCTATATGGTGAAAAAAATGATCGAAGCTCAGGAAAAAATGATGGCAGAAAAGACAAACGGCTAATCTGACCAATTTTACAATTTTTCCCAAGCGCCCCTTTCGATTTGGTCTTATGATGGGTCAATTCCCTGTTGTGCGACCTGCGCGAAAGGGGCTTTTTTACTGTCAAAATCGGCTGATTCGGATCAGCCATATCCCACAGCAAATCAATGCGGTTGCCACCAAAAAAATACAACTCGGCAACAAAATTGCCAAAAACATCCCAATCCCTAGAGATAATAAAATCATACCGCACACCTGTTTTCTCCAATCATTATGACATCGTCTCCGCATGGCTGCACCTCCTTCTGTTTATTTTATGCAGCCATTTTCCGTTTGTTTCAGGCATCCTTCGCTCATCTTCTGCTTCCTGACAGATATGCCCGCGCTTATCGCTCTGCTACCACCGTAAACAATACCAAGTCCTACCTTCCTGTATTTTGAATCTCATGTGTCGAACCTACTGGACAAATATGGCAAATGCCTTCAGACAAAGGTTCCGCCACGCCATCGCAAATCGCCATACCTGTTCCCTGACAGACAAAATTGATTTCCATGCTGGTTCGATGCGTATGCCGCCCGATAGAGGTGCCTACAGGCATTCTGCTAATCATCGCTTTCCAATCCCTGCCGCTTACCATTTTCGCAAATACTGTTCCGTGTCCCTGATTCAAATGCGGGATACCGATTTCTTCTTTCTGCTTCCACTGAATCAACATTTTCCCGACCTCTTTTCTACGTAAAAAACATGGACTGCGGCTGCATATCCATGTTTTTCTCTTAATCTCTTGTCTGCATCACAAATAAATATCCGTCTGCAATGGTTACAGTTGCCGTATCCGACAACATGACATTGCTCACCGCAATGAGCGCATCATCCATTGCCAAATCATAATGCACCAGCGGATATTCCAGACCTTCTAATGTTACTCCTCGCACAACCATACTCAACGGAATGATAGAAACCAAATCTCCCGCCTTTCCATGCAGCGTGGTTGCATGATCAATCAATTCTACTCGATTCTTCTCATTCACCAATACTGCTTTTACACCTTGCTTTAAAAGATATAGCAGCAGATGTGCGTTGGCAAGGGTATGATCCAGTCGGTCACCGATGCCACCCAATAAAATTAACTCTGTTGCTCCCAGCTCCAGCGCCAATAACATTCCCAACTGCATATCCGTTTCATTTTTATGCGTCGGTACCTGCCGCATTACAATGCCTTGGCGGCGATATTCTTCCAATATTTCCGGCGGTGCCGAGTCAAAATCTCCGACAATGTACTGTGGTTGAATCCCCAGAGCCTTCGTATGGCGTACCCCACCATCACAACAGATTATGATATCCGCATCCTGTAAATATGCATGGCAAAATGTATAATCTCCGATATCCGCGCCTGCAAACAACACCGCTTTCATCTTACTTCATACTCCTTCAAAATATTCAGAAATGCCTTTGCTGCCCCGGCGATGTCCTCTTTTCCAAATACTGCAGACCCTGCCACAATCACATTCGCCCCCGCATCCAGCACTTCTCTGACATTCTCCAGTGTAATACCACCATCTACCTGTATGTCATAGCTGAAACTGCATTCTGCTTTCCATTTCGCCAATGTACGAATTTTGGATAATTGCTCTGCCATAAATTTCTGTCCGCCAAATCCCGGCTCTACTGTCATCACCAATACCATATCCACATCCTGCAAATAAGGGCGGATCACTTCTGCCGGTGTATTCGGTTTAACGGTAATACCAACTTTGGCACCGCTTTCTTTGATTTTCGCAATACATCCAACCGGATCTTTCGTTGCCTCTACATGGAAATTGATGATATCCGCGCCCGCTTTGCGAAACTGGTCTATATAACGCTCCGGATCCACAATCATCAAATGTGCGTCAAATACCATGTTACTTGTCTTCCGGATTCCTTGAATCACAGGAATACCAAAAGAAATATTTGGTACAAACACCCCATCCATCACATCCAGATGAATATAAGGAACGCCAGCGTCCTCTATGATTTTCAGCTGCTCCCCCACTTTGGTAAAATCAATCGACAGCATGGACGGGGACAAATAATTTGTCATATCAGTTTCTCCTCTCTTCTTCCAGTTCTTCATACAGCGCCACATACCGCCGATATCTTCGGCTGTCGATGGCTTTACCGATTTGCGCTTTCACTGCACAATCCGGCTCATTGATATGCATGCATCCATGATAATAACAGGCATGGACATAAGGTTGAAATTCCCGAAAATAGTATTGCAGTTTTTCTGCTGGAATATGATTCAGATACAGCGATGTAAAGCCAGGTGAATCTACTACGTAGCTTTTATTTGTCATCTGAATCAGTTCTGCATGGCGGGTGGTGTGCCGCCCCCGCTGGATCTTTTCACTAATTTCTCCTGTATGCAGCTCCACGCCCGGAAATGCCGCATTGATTAGGCTGCTTTTTCCCACACCGGAAGGTCCAGCAAACACAGAAATTTTATGTTCCAATACCTTTCGCAGTTCCGCAATTCCTTCTTTCTTTTCTGCACTGGTGCAAATGACAAGATATCCTGCCGCCCGATACAGAGCGGCAGCATCCTCGTATTTTTTTTGTTTGTCACGATCAATTTTATTGATGACAATCACAATATCCAATTCTTGTTCTTCTGCCAGCAATAAAAACCGATCCAATAACTCTAAATTCATATTGGGGCTTTTCGCAGCAAATACAATCACTGCCTGATCCACATTTGCCACCCGCGGACGAATCAATTCATTGCGCCGCTGCAAAATCACATCCAAACTGCCTTTCCGCTTTTCTTCGTCCAATACCGATATTTGTACAAAATCTCCTACTGTTGGGCGAATCCCTTCCTTACGGAAAATGCCTCTGGCACGGCATTCATATACACCGTTTTTGGTATCTACATAATAAAATCCGCCAATTCCCTTTAGAATCACGCCATCTAACATCTCTTTCACCTTATTCCGAGAAATTCACACTTTCGGACAATCCTACAGCACCATCCAAATACCCTGTCACTGTACCGCTTCCCGTACCAGTCACCGCAATACTAAACGGAAAATCCGACAGATTTCTGGTTTCATCCAAAACTGTTTCCGTTCCATTTGCGTCCGTCTTTACCACTTGAACATGTACTGTATCTCCCGCTCCTGCAGGCGCCTGAATCGTAAAGTACTGTGTACCACTGGTTTGTGTGGTATCATCGGCATCTGCCGGCTCTCCGCTGCCACTTTGTCTGGGTGGTTCTTCTTCCTGCGATTGTTGCGCAGGTGGTCCGCTACTAACCACTAAATTCACAGTATTCCCATGCGGAACTTCTGTATTTGGTGCTATAGTCTGAGTAATCACCAGCCCTGCGGATACCGTATCGCTTTCAATATAGGAAACATTGTTAACATGCAAACCAACTGCCTCCAGGCTGCGAATGGCGTCCGCTTCCGGATCACCCATCACATCTGGCACAATCACCGTTTCCTCGTCACTGCCTTTGCTAACTACCAATGTAATGGTGGTATTCGCATCAATGCTTGTACCTGCATTCGGACTCTGAGAAATCACATGCCCCGGTTCCACCTCATCGCTTTCTTCATACTCAATCACCGGAGAGGTTCCCACCAGTCGAATGATGGCTTCTTTTGCCGCATTTTCTGATTGATTCATTACCGAAGGCATTTCCTGTTCTGTCAATCCCAGACTGATTTTCACACCAATCTTCGTATTTCTGGTAACCATGGTGCCTTCTTCCACTTCCTGCCAGATAACATAATCCCGATCATAGTAACTGCTGTAGTCTTCCCCTTCCTGAACTAACTGGATGCCGCGTCTTTGGGCTTCTGCTTCCGCTTCGTCCAGTGGCATTCCCAGAAAGCTTGGCACTTCAATATCTCTTTCTCCGCCGCCAAAACCATTGAAGCCGCCCAGCGCTCGCAATCCAATCGCACTGATCGCAATAATAATTACAATTGCCGTCACAATTGCCGCAGCAATAACCTTTCGCTCTGCGTTTCTGTCCCGGTCATTGTCATATTCCGCTTCCTTGCGGGGATTGCGCCGTTTTCGCTCTGGTCGTTTGCTTTTCTTTACTTCCTCTGCCGCCATATATTCCCCTTCATAATTGTCATCTTTGGAAATACGAAGCTTCTTTCCATATTTTTCAAAACTCACCAAAGGTTCCTGTGCCGCGCTTTTTTCCTCCTGCATGGATTCCTGTACTCTAGCGTCTGCTTTTGTCCGACGAATATACTCTAGCTCCTGCGGTTCTGCTTTGCGCGTCGTTTCTGCATCTATCTGTTCCAGCGTATCCACTGCCGATACATTTTGTACCAATGGATTTTCCATCATCTGATCTTGCTGTGTTTGTTGCCTCGGCTGTTCCGCTTCTCGCTGTGTTTTCCTTTCGGTATCTTCCTGTTTCCTCTTCTCCTGGGCTGCCCGCAGCTCCATTGCCGCCTCCGCCCGTCTGCTCATACGTACACCGGAGGCAACGGATACGCTTTCCTCTGGCTTTTGTGACTGCGTTTTCTTTTCCGCCGCAGCCGCTATGGTTGCATCTGTCCTTGCCTTTAGCAAATCTGCCAGCATCAAATCAATATTGGTATACCGCTCGTCCGATTTTTTCATCGTTGCTTTTTTGATAATCCCTTCCAACGACGGAGAACAATTGGGATTATACTGGCGGATATCCGGCAGTTCTTCATTGATATGTTTCAGCGCAATGGACACAGAATTATTTCCCTGAAAAGGAAGTACTCCAGTAATCATCTCAAACATGGTAATTCCCAAGGAATAAATATCACTTTTTTCATCCACATATCCACCACGCGCCTGTTCCGGTGAAAAATAGTGTACTGACCCAGCTGCATTTGCTGTTGTCGTCATCGTCGTCGCCCGAGCAGCACGTGCAATCCCAAAGTCTGTCACCTTCACCACACCGTCTGTTCCTACCAGAATATTCTGTGGCTTGATGTCTCTATGTACAATATGCGCTTTATGCGCCTGAGAAAGCGCTGACGCAATCTGAATCGCCACATTGATGGTAGAACGGGAATCAAAAGGCGCTTTTTTCTTGATCGCCGTCTTCAGTGTATCACCATGGATATATTCCATGACAATATAATTGATCTCGCCATCTTCTCCCACATCATATACTCGAACAATATTGGGATGAGATAATCTGGCGGCAGAACAGGCTTCCGAACGGAATCGTTCAATAAATTCTTCATCGCCGATGAATTCCTCCCGCAAGACTTTGATTGTCACATATCGATCTAATTTCCGATCTTTCCCGCGGTATACCACCGCCATGCCGCCGGAACCGATTTTCTCTATAATTTCGTATCTGTCCCCAAGGACAGTGCCCGGATTCAATAACATCAGTTGTTCCCTCCTAAATTTCAATTAAAATGAGAGATATATTGTCGTATCCGCCACGCAAATTAGCAGCTTCCACCAACAGCTTCGCCTTCTTTTTCACAGACTGTTTCTGCCGCAGGATCTCCGTCAATTCTTCGTCGGAAAGCATTCCGGAAAGTCCGTCTGTACATAACAGAAGCAAATCTCCTTTTTGCACAGACACTACTGTCATATCTGTTTCCACGGTATCTTTGATTCCTACTGCTCTGGTAATGATATTGCGCTTGGGATGCATTGCCGCTTCTTCTTTGGTAATGGTTCCCATCTTCACCAACTCCATCACATAGGAATGATCGGTTGTCAGCAGCTGCAGTTCCCCTTTTTGCATCAAATATGCCCGGCTGTCACCTACATGAGCTACATAGGCGCGAGGCTGATCAATCACTGCTGCCACCATGGTTGTTCCCATTTCCGCAAATTCCAATGCGGAATTGGATTGATCAAAAACAGCTTTGTTCGCCGCCTGAAATGCCCCCGCCAGCAAGTCCGAAAGTTCCTGATCTTCGTGTTCTTCTTTCACATAGTCCAAAAAGGCGGCAATCGCACTCTGACTTGCCACTTCCCCTGCATTGCATCCGCCCATACCATCCGCTACAATATATAAATGCCTCAGCGGAGCGCCTTCCTCCGCCATATAGTACGCATCTTCATTATTTTTCCGACACTTTCCAATGTCACTGATTCCGGCTGCTTTCAATAAATCCACCTCCTAAACTTGCTCCAAAGCCGCATGTATTTCTTCTTATTTTTGCATATATCTTCTGCGCAATTGCCCACACGCTGCATCAATATCGCTTCCCAGTCTTCTGCGGATTGTAGTCTCCACCCCGTCTTGCTGCAACAAGTGTGCAAAACGCTGTACCCGCTGATCTGAACTTTTGGTATACGCCCGTTCTTTGACAGGATTCATAGGAATCAAATTCACATGACAAAGTGTATGCCGCAGCCGTTTTGCCAGTTCTCTGGCACAATCATCGCTATCATTGATCCCCTGCATCATCGCATATTCATACGTAATACGCCGTTTGGTTTGCGCTGCATAATCCACACAAGCCTGCAGTAATTCCTCCATGGGATTTGCCCGTGCCACCGGCATAATCTGCCGTCTGATCTCATCATTGGGTGCATGCAGGGAAACCGCCAGCGTAATCTGCAACTGCTCTTTCGCCAAACGATAGATCTGCGCAATCAGTCCGCAGGTAGACAATGTCATATGCCTTTGTCCCATATTCTGCCCATTTGCATCATTCAGCAAACGGATAAAACGAAGAACTGCATCATAATTATCCAGCGGTTCTCCGCTTCCCATCAGCACTACCCCGGAAATCCGCTGTCCTAAATCTTTTTGAATGGTATATACCTGAGCTAACATTTCACCTGCTGTCAGACTCCGTTCCACACCATCCAGCGTCGAAGCACAAAACTGGCAGCCCATTCGACAGCCAGCCTGCGTCGAAACGCATACCGTATTGCCATAATCATACTGCATCAAAACACTTTCGATCACGGAACCATTTTCCAGTGCGAACAAATACTTTCTGGTCCCATCCACACGAGATACTAGCTTTTCCACCATTTGCACACCGCCGATGGTTGCCTCTTCTTCTAGTTTCTCTCTCAGTTTTTGTGGAAGATTGGTCATCTTCGCAAAAGTATCTACTTGCTTTTGGTGCAGCCATTCAAACAACTGCTTCGCCCGAAATTTTGGTTCTCCCAGTGTATCAAAAAATACCTGCAGCTCCGCCAAATCCATGGATGCTACATCTGTCTTTCCCATGCCTTACATTCCTTTCTTGCGCAACCGCGCAATGAAAAATCCATCTGTATGATGGATATGCGGGAACAGCGTAATATATCCCGCCTCTCCTTGCGTCGACAATGACTGCGGCAGATATGTCCGCAAATCTTCTAACTGAAATTCCTTATGGTTCTGCAAAAACCACATGACATTTTTTTCGTTTTCTTTCCGGCTCAGTGTGCAAGTGCTGTATACCAGCACACCGCCGTCTTTGACATATTGCGCCGCCTGTATCAAAATATTGCGCTGTATCTTCCATAGGCTGTCAATTTCACTTCCATCTTTTTTCAGTCGAATATCCGGCTTTTTGCGCAACAATCCCAACCCAGAACAGGGCACATCGGCTAACACCTTGTCAAATCTGCCGATGCATGTGCGATCTTCCAGCGTAGCATCCCAAGGCTGCGCTTGTATGATAGAAATTCCCAGCCGCTCTGCTCCTTCCGCGATTCGCATCGTTTTCTGTACATATAGATCCCGTGACACCAATGCTCCTTCATTCTTCATGCGCTCCGCCATGGTAAAGGATTTTCCGCCGGGAGCTGCACAAATATCCAAAATACATTCTCCCGGCTGTGGATCCAGAACTGCAACTGCAACCTGAGAACTTTCGTCCTGTACATGAAACCAACCATTCCGATATGCTTCCAGCCGCTGCAAGTCCGCCGTTTTGCTCAGATGCAACGCATTTTCTTCCCAGATACCTGATTTGACCGTCACACCTTCCGTCTGTAAGCTCTGCGTCAACGCAACAACATCTGTTCGCAGAACATTCACTCGTATGGTTACATCTGGTGCAACATTGTCGGCTGCGCATAATGCCTCTGTCTGTTCATAACCGTAATAAGCAATCCACATCTTCACTAACCAAAGCGGATGAGAAAATACCACACTCAAATACTCCGCTGTTCCCTTTTGAGGCAGACAGATATCTTGTTTCCCTCTGGCAATGGCGCGCAAGACTCCATTGACAAAGCCAGAAAGACTGCGATATCCACGCACACCTGCCAGCTTCACAGCTTCATTGCAAGCGGCGTTATCCGGCACATCCAGAAACAGCATTTGATATACCGCTGTTCGCAGTACTGCCAAAAGCCATGGTTTGATTTTCTCTGTTTTGGTATGGGAAAATTGATTGATTACATAATCGATATAATAGTAATTGCGTAGGGTTCCATTGACAATTTCTGTCACAAATGCCCGATCCTGCGCCGGCATTGCACCGTTTTGGCGCAGTAGCTTGCGCAATGCCGTGTGGTTATACGCCCCTTCCGCTAAAATCTGCATCAATGCTTCTGCGGCGATTTCTCTGGGATTGATCTGTATCATAAGAGATGATTTCCTTCCATGTTTTCCATTTCTTTATCAAAATATTATTATACGTGATTTTCACTGATTCATCAATATTTTTCGCCATTTTTCACGCTTCTCCCACAAAATTTGCATTCTGTGTATCATCTGTTCGGAATATTATGACAGATAAAAAAATGGCAAAATGGATAAAACCTCCTCGACTTTACCCATTTTGCTCTTATTTAGCCTTCTATTATTCTCTTCGATTGCCAAAAATGGCCAACAAACGCAGCAATTCCAAAATCGCTACTGCAGCCGCAGCCACATATGTCATCGCCGCAGCAGACAATACCTTTCTGGCTCCGCCAATTTCATCCCCATCCAAAAAATACTGGTCTTCCAGCAAGCGTAATGCCCTGGAGGAAGCATTGAATTCTACAGGCAGTGTTACAATCGTAAACAGCACTGCCAAAGCATAAAACAAAATACCCAGCATGATGAATGTATTGCTGGAACCGCCGCCAAAAAGCAACCCAATCAAAATCAACGGCCATGCTAGTGTGGAACCCAAATTAGACAGTGGTACCAAAGTACTGCGTAATACTAAAAAAACATATCCCGTATCATGCTGTATGGCATGCCCCGTTTCATGCGCTGCGATCCCTAACGCCGCAACGCTTCTGCCATCATATACACCAGAAGATAAACGCAGTGTTTTGGTTCTGGGGTCATAGTGGTCCGTCAAGTGTCCGGCGACCCGCTCCACTCTCACATCTGTAATGCCAGCGTTCAGCAACATCTGTGTAGCCACCTGTTCTCCAGTAAAACCACGTTTATTGGGCACTTTCGAATATTTTTTATAGGTAGAAGACACCTTCGCCTGTGCCACACCAGCAAAAATCATCGCAATAATGAGCCATATAATGTAATCCATATAATTCCTCCTTTTTCTCCAATAAGAAATTCTTACTGTAAAAGGACGCCTGTTTTGATTTCATGTCCGCGCAGATATGCATCCGCCGTCATTCTCTTTCCACCCTTCGCCTGCAATTCCGTAATCAGCAGGCAGCAATCCTTGCAGGCGACCGCAAAACCTTTTTTCGTCACAGACACAATCATACCGCAGTCATCGCCTTCTGTCGGCATTTCCAATCTTTCAGCCGAAAAAATCTTCAACGTTTCCCCTTCATAAACGGTATATGCCGCTGGCGCCGGGTTTAGTCCGCGAATCAGATTTTGAATATCCTGCCCCGAATGGTTCCAATCAATGTGTCCGGTTTCTCTGGTAATCATTGGTGCATAAGTTGCCGCATCATGATCCTGAGGAATGCGCTTCAAGGTGCCTGCTTCCAACGCGTCCAATGTATCCAACAACAGCTGTGCCCCAACTTCCGCCATTTTATCATGTACTTGTGCAAAGGTATCTTGCGGCAATATCCTCACTTCTTTCTTTAGCAGCATATCCCCGCTGTCCAGCCCTTTCGCCATATACATCGTGGTAATGCCCGTCACCGTTTCACCATTGATGATTGCCCACTGCATCGGTGCTGCACCGCGATATTTTGGCAATAGAGAACCATGTACATTAATGCAGCCATATTTTGGCAGCTCCAAAATCGGTTCTGTCAAAATTTGCCCAAATGCCGTTACAGCGATCAAATCTGGCTGGTATTTCCGCAGTTCTTCTATAACCTGCGCCTCTTTTACCTTTTCCGGCTGCAAAACTGGTATTCCATGTGCCATCGCACAAGCTTTTATCGGTGTTGGCATCATTTTCTTCCCTCTGCCTTTTGGTTTATCTGGCTGTGTCACCACCAGCACCACTTCATGCTTTTGCAGCAGCGCTTCTAAAGATGGTACCGCAAATTCCGGTGTTCCCATAAATATCACTCGCATGGTTTCGTCTCCTTATTCTTCCTCTTCTTCCTCTGGCAGCGCCTTGTCAATATACAGCACCCCGTCCAAATGATCCAGCTCATGACACAGTGCCACTGCCATCAATTCTTCGCCTTCTACAACAATGGGGACTCCGTTTCGATCCAGCGCCTCCACTTTCACATATGCCGGGCGTTCCACCCGCGCGCTTGTCCCGGGTACACTCAAACAGCCTTCATAATCAATTTGCAAGCCCTTTGTCTCTACAATCACCGGATTGATTAACTCTACCAATCCTTCTCCGATGTCTATCACAACAATTCTTTTTAATATTCCCACCTGCGGCGCCGCCAATCCTACACCGTTTGCATCATACATCGTTTCCGCCATATCTTCTAACAGTGTAAGTGTATTAGCTGTAATTTCCTTTACCGGTTTACAGGTTTTGCGCAGCACTTCATCCGTGCTTAATCGTATTTGTCTTTTCGCCATATTTCTCCTCCTAAAGCGACGCTTTTTTGATCGTTTTCCTGTCAATCAGTTTAACCGATCTTCCTTTCTGTATTTCAATGATATATTCTATCACAATCCCCTCTGCTATACAAGATTTTGCGGATTGAAAGCCAAATGAAACTGTATCTTTCGTCCTGAATCTTTCTGAACCTTATCCACTGCATACAGCACAAAGCGTTTCAGCCTTTCTTCGTCCTTTCCTTTCACAAACAGCCGCCATCGATATTCTCCCCGGAACTTCGGCAGTGCAGCAGGCGACGGTCCCAATACACTGCATCCTGCACGCTGCTGATAATACTGTAACACTCTGCCTAACCGTTGTGCCGTCCGGATCACCTCTTCTTCTTGCTCTCCCGTCAGCAACACAGAAAAAATATTCGTAAACGGCGGATAATCCATCGCTTGCCGCAAAAGAATTTCTTCTTCATAAAATCCATGGTAGTCCTGTTCTGCTGCCATCCGAATCGCATGGTTTTCCGGCTGATATGTCTGAATGAATACCCTGCCGGGCAATGCGCCTCTTCCTGCTCTGCCTGCTGCTTGGGTAATCAATTGAAAGCAGTTCTCCGCTGCAGTATAACTTCCCGCATGCAAAGAGATATCTGCCGCCATAATTCCTACCAAGGTTACATTCGGAAAATCATGCCCTTTGGCAATCATCTGCGTTCCAACTAGGATGTCTGCATTCCCCTTAGAAAACCGTTCCAAAATTCGTGCATGACTGTTTTTCTCAGTTGTGGTATCCCAATCCATCCGCAGCACTCGCGCCTTGGGAAACAACTTCTTGGTTTCTTCTTCTATTTTTTGAGTACCCGTACCGAAAAAACGAATATATCTGGAACCGCAGGAAGGGCATACTTGCGGCACCGGTGCCTGTCTGCCGCAGTAATGACAAATCATCGCCGCTTCCCTTGCATGATACGTATAAGAAATATTGCAGTCCGGACAGAGCAGTGCCATTCCGCATGCTCGGCAGGAGACAAATGTAGCATACCCTCTGCGATTCAAAAATAACATTGTCTGTTGCCCATTTTCCAAGTTCTCAGCTACCGCCGCTTGCAGTTCTCTGCTGAAAGCAGATCGATTCCCTTCTTCCAATTCCCTGCGCATATCCACTACCTGCATATGCGGCAGCCGGCTGCCGTTTGTCCGCTCTTTCAATTCCAACAGCAAATATTCTCCCTGCAATGCTCGATGATAACTGACCAGATCCGGTGTCGCGCTTCCCATGATCAGCATTGCTCCTGTGAGTTCCGCCAGCTTTTTTGCAACTTCACGTGTGTGATATTTGGGTGTACTGTCAGAATCATAACTGCTCTCATGGGATTCATCCATCACAATCAGACCAATTTTAGAAAATGGTGCAAATAACGCCGAACGCGGCCCAAGCATAATGGAAATTTCTCCGTCTCTGGCTTTTTTCCACTGATCCAAACGCTCTCCTACCGACAGACGGCTGTGCGTTACAGAAACTTGTCTGCCAAAACGAGAAATCAATCGCTGCATAATCTGCGGCGTCAACGAAATTTCCGGCACCAGTACAATCGCCTGCTTTCCTTGATGCAGCACATCCTGAATTAACTGCATATAAATCTCCGTTTTCCCGCTTCCAGTTACTCCGTGCAGCAATACCGGTCGTTTTTCTTCTTTCTGCAGTTCCTCTCGTAGCATTTTCAGCACTTTCGCCTGTGGTACAGTAGGTAAAAACGGCATTGTCGGCATAAAATCTTCCACACGGAACACATCCCGCTTCCTTTCCTGTCTAGTCTGCTGCACAACGCCCTTTTTCAGCAACGTTTGAATGGGTGAATCAGAAACGGCGGCCGCCTCCCGCAATTCTTCCCATGTCAGTGTCCCTTCCGCTTCCAATACTTCCAACACACGGCACTGTCCTGCCAGACGACTCGTGCACCGCGCTTTTTCCCATACTTCTTCCAGACATTGCCTGTCCTGCGTCAATGCAAGCAGACGCTGTTCCTTTCGATAGGTACTTTTCTGGATTTCTTGCCGCAGGAATAACAATCCTTTTTCTTGCAGTGTTTTCAGCAAATACTGTGTCCTAACACCCCATTGTCGTTCCAGTTCTGCGCAGGACATACTGCCGCCATGCTCCTGTAATTCGTTCCAAAAGCGTTCTTCCTCTTCCGTTACCACTTCCTCCTCTTTTGTCAGCGCCTGTGCATACCAAACGCTTTTGGTTCGGATTCCCGGCGGCATCATCGCCTGCAAGCATTGGCTTAGTGTGCAAAAATACGTCTGTTTCATCCACTCTGCCAACGCCAGTGTCGTTGGTGTAAAAACCGGCTTGCCATCATCCAACACTTCCCATACCTCTTTGATTTTGTTCTGCGGCACATCTGTGTGTTCTGATATGCCAATCACATACCCTTCTTTCTTTGTATTCCGTCTGCCAAACGGCACCAGTACCCGCAGTCCAACACAAATCGTCTGCGTGAATGCTGCCGGCACACGATAATCAAATACATGATCTACTTGGGGATGTTTGGAATCCACAATGACCTGTACGAACATCTTCTCCCTCCCTTCTCTTCAGAGATATGGAACAAAAAACATATTCCTCTCTTCCATCCGAGTTCTTTGCATAAGAAAAACAGCAATCAAGAATCCCCTGCTTGGCGGACTCCCGATTGCTTTTACTCTTTGTCTTTCTCACAGGCAGATCCTCGTCCATTTTGCTCAAATCACTTTGAAAGCTCTGCTTGTATCTCGCGTTTGTTATTCCGCTTCCTGTGTTTCCTCTGTTTCTGTGATTTCTTCTGTCTCTGCGTTTTCCGCCGGACGCCCCTGATGCACGCTGATTTTCCCCTGATACAACTCATTGATGGCAATCGACACCGGCTTATCTACTTTGGTATCGCTGACCAACGGTTCCGCATGATCTACCAACTGTCTGGCGCGTTTTGCCGCCGCAATCACAATAGTATAACGACTGCCTAGTGTAATATCATCCGTATTTTGAGAAATCACATCCAATAAATCCGTATAAGAAGGTCTTAACATATTCCAATCTCTCCTTTGAAAATTTTCTGAATTTCTTTGTTTCTGCTGCACCGCATGCTTTCCGCATGCACAATATCTAAAATATCCTGCGTTGCCTGCGCAACCGTATCATTGATTACCACATAATCATAATTCTGCACGTACTCCATCTCTTCCAGCGCGCGATGTATTCTGCGATTGATTGTCTCTTTATCTTCCGTCCCACGATTGGTCAGACGCCTGCCTAGTTCTTCCAAATTGGGCGGCACCAGAAAAATCAGCACGCCCTCCGGATATAAATTTTTCACTTGCAGCGCGCCTTGTACTTCAATTTCCAAAATCACGTTCTGCCCTTTTTGCAACTGTTCTGTCACATAGGCACGTGGCGTTCCGTAACAATTGCCGCAGAATTCCGCCCATTCCAACAACTCCTGATTGGCGATCATTTTTTCAAATGCCTCTTTGGTACGAAAAAAATAATGTACGCCATCCTGTTCATATTCTCTGGGTGCCCGTGTTGTCGCAGAAATAGACAGCGAAAAATTTTCTTTTTGTTTCAACTGATCTACAATGGTCCCTTTTCCAGAACCAGATGGTCCGGAAATGATTAGCAACAAGCCCTGTTTTTTCATGCTCCACTCCCCTTTTGTTCTGCCGCAAGACGTCCACCGATGGTTTCCGGCATATTGGGAGAAAGCACCACATGTCCGTTATCCATCACAATCACGCATCTTGTTTTTCTGCCATAGGTTGCGTCAATCAAATTCCCTTTTTCCTTTGCCTCTTGCACAACGCGTTTGATGGGCGCCGAATCCGGGCTGATGATAGCAATCACGCGATTTGCAGAAACCACGTTTCCATAACCGATATTTAAGAATTGAATTCGTTCCATAGGATCACTCCAGATTCTGAATCTGCTCTCTAATTTTTTCAATCTCACTTTTGAGTTCAATGGTTGCTTTTACAATCCGGATATCATTGGCTTTCGATGCAATGGTATTGGATTCCCGGTTCATCTCCTGCACCAAAAAATCCAGTTTTCTACCTACTTGACCGCCCTTCTCCAGGATTTCTTTCAGCTGCGCCAGATGACTCTCCAATCTGGTTATTTCCTCGTCTACGCAGCCTTTATCCGCAAAAATTGCCACTTCCATCGCAACGCGTTGTGGATCCACATCCACACTCCCTAGCAATTCCTTTAGACGGTTGTGCAGCTTTTCTTGATATTCTACCACTACCAACGGCGCATAGGCTTTCACTTCTTCCACCAATTCTCGAATCCGCTCACCTTTTTGCAAGATATCCCGCTTCAGATTTTCGCCTTCCATCCCGCGCATCGCAACAAAACGTTCCACCGCCTCTTCCAGCGCGGGCAACAGCGCTGCCCAGATCACGTCTTCCTCTTTCTGTGCTTTTTCCACAGTAATCACGTCTGGAAACTTTGCCGTCAAAGACAGCAGGTCCGCACCATTGACCCCCAGCAGATTTTCCATCTCCCGCAGCTTTTGCGCATATGCCTGCGCCAATCCTGCATTCAGCTTTACTTCCACATCGTCTGCAGAAAAGCTCTCAAAACTGATGTACACATCTGTTTTTCCACGAAACACTTCCTGCATTACGCGCTTTTTCACCTTATCCTCCAAACCTGTCAACGAACGAGGGAGTTTAATCGTCATATCGTTATACCGGTGATTGACGGATTTCATTTCCACCACAAACTTTCTGTCATCCGCGATATGTTCTCCTCTTCCATACCCTGTCATACTTCTCACATTCGCGCTCATGTCTGTTCCTTTCTCCATTCCATTCAGCATTTCATTATGAACGGTATCATTATACCCATTTCCCTCTCTATACGCAAGAAAAACCCAAAATTGTATCCAATATTTTTCATCAAATTTTAATCTTTCTTTTCCGAGACGACTCCTTTTCCATATTACAAAAAAATGGTATACTAATAAATTGACAACGGAAAGGAGGAGACTTTATGGCTCTGGACGGCATTACCACTGCGGCAATTGCTGCAGAATTAAGAGGAAAACTTCTAGGCGGCAGAATCGACAAGATCCATCAGCCTCTTGCCGATGAAATCCGCTTTTCTGTACGTGCCATAGGCGCAAATTATAAAGTACTGGCATCCGCCAACTCTGGACATCCCCGCATACACATCACCGAAAACAACAGGGAAAATCCACTAAAGGCCCCGCTGTTTTGCATGGTGCTGCGAAAATATATTGCCGGCGGCAAAATCGTGGACATCTGCCAGCCTCATTTTGAACGAATTCTGATACTAAAAATCGAATCTGCCAACGAAATGGGAGATTTGACCATCAAACATCTGATTTTGGAAATCATGGGAAAGCACAGCAATCTGATTCTGACTGATGAAAATCTGAAGATTCTGGATGCCATCAAACGAATTTCTCACGACAAAAGTTCCGTGCGGGAAGTACTTCCCGGAAAAACGTATGTATTCCCGCCTTCGCAAAATAAACAAAATCCCATGGAATTGGAGGCAAAGACCTTCTATAAACTGCTGCACATCCAAGAAGGAAAGAAAGTGCAGGATTTTCTTTATCAGTCTTACACCGGCATCAGCCCAGTCATGGCTGCGGAAATCTGTTGCCGCGCAGGGATAGACCCTTCTGACGCCTGTGAACAAATCCACGCACAGCAGGAAGCCGCGCTTTTCCAAAGTTTCGGCGCCGTCATGGAAGACGTACGTCATGGAAACTTTTCTCCTGCCTTGTATTACCGAACACAGGGCGGCTCCATCCTGGATTTCTCCGTTTTGGAAATGAAGCAGTTCACTGGCTGCCCTGTCAAATCGTTTCCATCCGTATCTGCGGTACTGGAAGCCTTTTATACCGAACGGGACAACGCAGCCCATATCCGCCAAAAGGCGCATGATACCCGACGGCTGGTGCTCAACCATGTGGAACGCTGTGTCAAGAAAAAAGAAATCCAACGCAAAACCCTGCAGGAAATTGCGGGAAAAGAGATATGGAAATTAAAAGGAGAACTGATTACCGCCAATATCTACGCCATCCCGCCCAATACCAACACTTTCCGCACCGTCAATTTTTACGATGAGAATCTGCCGGAAATCGAGATTGCACTGGATCCCACAAAAACCCCGGCGGAAAATGCGCAGAAATACTTCCAAAAATACAACAAAGCCAAACGCACCCTGGCAGCCATGGAAATTCAACAGAAACAAAACGAAGAAGAATTGACCTATCTGGAAAGCGTACTGCAGGCATTGGATACAGCAAAGGACGATGCAGACCTGTCGGAAATCCGTACGGAATTGGCAGAAAGCGGCTTCATCCGCAGACCTGCCGCCAAAAAGGGGCAGTCCAAGCCAAAAAAAGCCAAGCCTATGCGCTTTCTTTCCTCTGACGGTTACGAAATTCTAGTGGGCAAAAGCAATCTGCAAAATGATGAATTGACTCTGCGTACAGCAGAACCTACAGATATTTGGATGCATACCAAGAATATCCCTGGATCACACGTCATTATTCGTACGAATGGCGCCGAGGAAGTGCCAGTTTCTACTCTGGAAGAAGCTGCAACCCTAGCAGCATATTTCAGCAAGGCAAAGCAAAGCAGCTTGGTTCCTGTGGATTATACACAACGAAAAAATGTGAAAAAACCCAATGGCGCAAAACCGGGTATGGTCATTTATTTGACCAACAAAACCATTTATATTACACCGGAAGAAGAAAAAGTCCAGACCCTTTCCCAATCTTAATCTCCTGCCGCATCCGCTGGATGCGGCAGTTTTCCTTTTTTCGCTGCTTCGCCTTGACTTCCACTTTTTGATTACGTACCATAAAAGAAACAGAAATTCAGACTTATTCCAAATCACTTCAAACCAAAAAAGAGGTATCTCCATGCATTACGATGGATATATTCATGCGGCAGTCCACGGTCCTACAGGACAGATGACCTCTCTGGCGGATCTGCTGCAAAAATGGGTATCAGAAAAACCGTAAGATTCCCCTGCGCCCGATACTGCCGGTGATTTTGCCGCGATACAATCTCTCTTGCGGGCGATCGGTACAAGATGCCAAAAACAGGATGCCGATACCATCGTGACCGAAACATTTTCATATTTTTCCAATGCTGCTCTGGTGGTGCTGGATTTCATCGATGGCATTGCCCATATGCGCCCGCAATTAGAATGGGCAGTCACCCTGCAAGTAAACTTTTCCGTCACAGATACCGTCGGCTATTTTTCCTATTTCTCTCCCACCGGCGCAGATTCTATTTTGCACGCCAGACCCAAACAGCCGTCCCTGGAGGACTTTGTGGACTGGAAGAAATATGCCTGCTCCTCTGAAATGAGCGTGCTGCTGCATGCAGTGGATATCAATGGCACAGAACGCACCTTTGATTTTATGAAAGTAAAGAACAGATGCCTGCATCCTCTGTTTGATTCCTGGTCCCTGCTGGATCTATCCCGGACAGATGTGGGCATGAAGATGGAAGAAGATCGCGACGGTTTGCTGCTGCGCATGACGCCTGCCGGCAACTGGAGTCGTCTTGCCCATGACTTTTGGGAGACAAACACCCTTTTGAAACAATTTCCGCAGGAAATCGCAGAACTGGAACAGATGCTACCCAACGGGCAGAGCTTCGACCAATTCTGCGACAGCTATCATCGCGGTACTGCCTTCCCGCCGGAATTTGTCGCGAAGCTTTTGCGCCTGCTCGTACCCAATGCCAAAATCTGCATCGTCGAGCGAGACGGTATGGCACATTTTTTAGATGGACGGAAAAACGAATATTTTTTCGGCAGGGATCTGGAATTTGACGAAATGCACGATCTGACTACATCCATCCACTGGAAGTTCCCCAAGTCCGCCAAATGGATTCCTTTTTCACGGAGACAGAAAAACAAACTCTCTTTTTCCAAAAACAGTACGTACCGCACAAAAGAAATGCAGCAGGTATCCTCTTTGAGAACAGAAGGAGCTCTATCGTCTTTTCTGTTCCTGGATACATGGATTTGAAACGGTGCATATAAATGTGGATTATCCACTTTCTCTCTTATCCCAAGAAAAAAAGTTGCGGCGCCTTTGGCTTATGCCAAGGCGCCGCACTTTTTTTCGTATGTGTCGTTGCCAATGGAATACAGGAACATGCCTGCAAGCGTTTTTTCCTCTCTCCAATCTCCCTTCGTTTCACGGTTTTATAAAAACGGGTCCGCCTTCCTGTAAACAGCTTCCAGGGAACTGAAAAAATTGGGATCCCACCAGACAGTCCGTGTGTTCTTCTGTCGGTCACTCCTCCGCTGATCTTTCTGATTCCCCATAACTGCGGTAGATGTTTCCAAAAAAATCATCCAGCCTTTGCTTCATTTCTACAAAACCCGCCGGATGCTTGGAGTGTCCCATGGCGTGGATTTCCTCCCCTTCCTTGCCATAGGCATGGAACACCCAGCTGTCTCCTGCACAAATACAGGTATCAATATCATAAAACCCATCCCATGCCGCCGCATTCTGTTCCTCCAGCAGTTTCGCCAGTTCTGTCGCCAGCTCCTGCGGCGGTTCACATCTCAGGCTGTGTTCCTCACCGTCATATAGGTCAATACCCACATTCACCCCTTTTTCATTATCCAGCCGATACCACGCCATAGTGCCATCGTTTCTGCCATATCGAAAAGAAAACGATTTGATTTCTCTCATACTCTGTCTACTCCTTTCTATTTGTCAAAAAAAAAGAACGTCCCGTTTGCCATTGGCTCCGTGGACGTTCCAATTCTTTATTTTGCGTAATCTACTACTCTTGTTTCCCGAATCAAGTTGACCTTGATCTGACCTGGATATTCCAGCTCTTCTTCGATCTTCTTGGCAATTTCTCTTGCCAGAAGTGTCATACCATCATCACTGACGTCTTCGGGAATTATCATAATTCGCAATTCGCGCCCAGCTTGAATTGCGAAAGATTTTTCGACACCTTTGAAATGATCCGCAATTTCTTCCAGCTTTTGCAGCCGTTTGATGTAAGATTCCAGCGTTTCGCGTCTTGCACCCGGTCTTGCCGCGGAAATCGCGTCCGCCGCTTGCACCAAAACTGCAATGATGCTTTGTGGCTCCACATCTCCATGATGTGCTTCCACCGCGTTGATGACCAAATGATTTTCTTTATAGCGTTTCAACAGCCCTACGCCGATGCTGACATGTGAGCCTTCCATTTCATGGTCCACACTCTTGCCAATATCATGCAACAGCCCGGCGCGTTTTGCCATATTGACATCCACGCCCAATTCCGCTGCCATTAACCCAGCAAGATGAGAAACTTCCATCGAATGCTTTAACACATTTTGACCATAGCTGGTTCTGTATTTCAGTTTGCCCAACAGTCGAACCAGTTCTGGATGCAGCCCATTGACACCTGTATCAAATGTCGCCGCTTCTCCTTCGTCTCGAATGGTAACTTCCACTTCTTTTTTCGCTTTTTCCACCATTTCTTCAATACGAGAAGGGTGTACACGCCCATCCACAATCAATTTCTCCAGTGCAATTCTGGCAATCTCTCTGCGGATTGGGTCAAAGCCGGAAAGGATGACTGCTTCCGGCGTATCGTCGATGATCAGGTCAATGCCTGTCAATGTCTCCAATGCACGGATGTTTCTACCTTCCCGTCCAATGATGCGCCCTTTCATTTCGTCATTAGGCAGTTGTACCACAGATACCGTCGTTTCTGCCACATGATCCACTGCACATCTCTGAATAGCATTTGCCACAATTTCTCTGGAGCGTTTGTCCGCTTCCATTTTGGCTTTGCTTTCGATCTCTTTGATCATTAAGGTTGCCTCATGTTTCACATCGGTTTCTACCATTGCCAAAATGTAATTTTTTGCCTCTTCGGTTGTCAGTCCAGAAATCCTCTCCAGTTCCTGCAATTGTTTTTCCCGCAGTTCCTTTGCTTCTTCCTTCTGTCTTTCTAAGTCTTCCAACTTTCTGGACATCTGTTCTTCTTTACGTTCCAAAGACTCTGTTTTTCTGTCCAGCGCTTCTTCCTTTTGGAACAACCGTCTTTCATTTCTTTGCAGTTCGTTTCTTCTGTCTCGAACTTCTTTCTCCAGCTCATTTTTTGTTCTGATACTGTCTTCTTTGGCCTCCAAGAGGATTTCTTTCTTCCTTGCCTCTGCATCTTTTACGGCCTCGTCCACGATTTTATTTGCACGGTCTTCTGCCACGCCCACTTTCGCTTCCGCAATACGCTTTCTGTAAAAAATTCCGACAATCATCCCCAGAAGGAGTCCGATCACAGCACCACAGATTACACTTATCGGTTCTATGAAAAACACCTCCTTATTCAATTTTCAATGTACATTTATGATTTTACATAGCCATAAGCAGTGTAATATACACCTTTTTTATTTTATAGCTTTTTTATATACCTGTCAAGCTGGATTTCTTTGTCCTTTCCTAAGCACCTCGTGAAAAAAGCCAAAAAAAGCCTGATTTCCATTGAAATTCTTGCTAGAATTGCACGAAAAATTATGTATTCTCTTTTGCTTTTGGGGTCACAGAAATGATATCATACCAACCAAAGGCTTCACCTTTCTTTTCTTCTGTATCAACTTCCGCCTGATATTGATGCAGCATTTTTTTTGCAAATGCATCGTCCCTTCCTAAATATGCATGCAGCAGCCGGGCATCTGCATAGACCAAAACCTTTCGATATATGGTAGAGGCAAAGATCTGTTCTGTCTCTCGCCGCATCCTGGCGGCTACGGAATCCACTGACGGCATGCGCCCACTACCTTCACAAACACGGCATTTTGTCGTTACCTGTTTCGACAATGATGGTCTGGTTTTTTTTCTGGTCACCTGCATCAATCCAAGTGTTGTCATTCCGACCACCACAGTCTTCACCCGATCCTGTTCCACCGCTTCTTCCAGCGCTTTGGTCAGCCGCTTTTTATGCTCCTCCTGTACCATATCAATAAAATCAATGATAATGATACCAGATAAATTGCGCAGCCGCATCTGCTTTGCTGCTTCTGCGGCAGCTTCCAGGTTTGTCTTTAAGATCATATTTTCCAAATCTCCTCTTCCAGCAGCTTTTGCAGAATTGACGTCTATGACCACACAAGCTTCTGTTTCCTGAATCACCAAATAGCCGCCGCTTTTGAGCCAGACCCTTTCTGCCAGTGCTTTTTCCCATTTGCTTTCAATAAAAAAGGTAGCAAATAACGGTGTCTTTTCTTGATAGTGCACCAACTTCGGCTGCCCCTGCCCATCAAAGTCCCCGGTCTGTTTTAACTGTCGATATGTCTGTGCATCATTTACCACAAAGCTGTCTACATCTGCGCCGTAAAAATCCCGCACCGCTTTGAGTGCAAATGTACTTTCCTGCCACAGCAGTGCAGGCGCCCTCTGATATTCTGCCTGCCGTACGTCCTTCCATTTTTGCAGCAACTCTTCCAATTCTTTTGCAAATTCCTCTTCTGTTCTGCCTACTGCGTTTGTCCGGACTACCGCTCCGCATTCCGGCGGCAACAGCGCCTGGATGCAATCCCGGATGCGCCTACGCTCTGCTTCCTGCTTAATCTTGCGAGACACGCCAACTTCTCCTGCTTCTTCCGGTAACAGAACCAAATACTTCCCCGAGAACGATACTTGCCGTGTCAAGACAGCGCCTTTTTCTCCAACCGCATCTTTGAGTACCTGTACCACGATCTGTTCTCCTGCTTTGGGACGATTTTGTTTTGTTTCATCTGATACCGCCCGTGCTGTACCATAATACAAATATCCGTTTCTGCCCGTTCCAATATCCACAAATGCCGCCTGCAAATTCGGTATGACCTGCGCTACTCTGCCGATGTATACATTCCCTACCAGACTTTCCTTTCGTTTGCTTTCCGCATAAAATTCCACCGGTTCGCCGTTCTCCAACAATGCCATCCGGAACATATCTAAGTCCATATCCATCAATACCCGTTTCATGGAAATCCTCCTTCCTTATCCGTTCTTGTTCCATGATACAGGAAATGACGTACTTTTGCACGAAATATCTTCATACGCGATTCATTTTTTCTCCTCTTGCGGCATATTCCGCTTCCACATCCGCCGTATAAGGCAAAGAAACATAGGGCATCGGATCAATCAACATTCCTTCCCGATATAGACTGTAATGCAAATGAGGTCCTGTGGAAAGCCCGCTGTTTCCAGACTTTGCTACCGTTTGTCCGCGCCGAATGGTCTCTCCTTCTGCTACCAGCACACTTTGCAAATGCGCATACCGCACCAAAAATCCGCTTTTTGTCTCATATTCCAGTACCAATCCTAACGTTTCCGATTGCCGTACCGACGTTACTGTACCGCTTTGCACCGCCGCAACCGCCGTTCCTTCTGCCATTGCAATATCCAGTCCGTCATGAAACTCTGTTTTTTGCAATACCGGATTTTCCCGCTTTCCACAGGAAGAGGTAATCATGCCTTCCGCTGGATTGATCCATTCCTCCGGCTTTGTTACCCATGTGACTGACGCCGCTAAACTAGGGGGCTTCATTCTCTGTTTGTTCTGTCTGCACAGAAGGCAGCGCCCAGCGATTTTGTTGGAAAAAAACGGTCACCCGCTCACCAATCGCCCGTATTTCTTCCTGCGGCATATCATAGGCAATCACCTCTTTTATCCGTTGGGTTGCCCGTTCCGCCGTTTCTGTCGGAAACAAGGACAACAGGAAAATTCCTCCGCTGATTACCACCGTCACATAGAAACGAAAGAAAAACAAGTCCTTTTCCTTCTGTCCGCTCTCCGGCATACGCTCCTGCCGTCGATACGCTGTCCGTCTTTGCCATTCTTGTCTGCGTTTTCTACGTTCTCTCTCTGTCATGCCATCTCCTCCTGTCCTTTTCTATTTATGAAAGAAACCGGACAAATATGAGCAAAAAACTGCTTTTTCCATGAGGACAAGCCATGGATATCCAACATTCCACCAGTATCGGCAAAACATCGGTCTCTTTTTTCTTTTTTACATCTTTCGTAAAATATGATAAAATAAAACGACTACGCAGACAGAAAAGAGGATCTCAATGGTTTTACTGACAGCAGAACATATTCGAAAGAGTTATGGCACCAGAGTCATATTTGATGATATTTCATTTAGCATCCACGAAGGAGATAAAATCGGTGTTGTCGGCATCAACGGCACCGGAAAATCCACTCTCTTAAAGATTGTTGCTGGCGCAGGACAGGCAGACAGCGGGGAGATCGTTACCATGAACGGCATGCGTATCGGCTATCTTCCCCAATCTCCACAATTTACAGCAGGTACCACTGTCCTCGAGCAGGTATTTTATGGAGATAATCCTTTAATGGGTCTGGTACGAGATTATGAAACCGTAATGAAACAACTGGATCGCGAACCAGAACATCCCGCCTTGCTGCAAAAAGCAGCAGCACTCTCTGAACAAATGGATAAAGCAGAAGCATGGTCTTTAGAAAGCGAAGCCAAAACCATATTAACCCGTTTGGGCATTACCGACTTTACGCAAAAAGTGGAAACCCTCTCCGGCGGTCAGCGCAAACGCGTGGCATTGGCAGCAGCACTCATTGCACCCGTGGATCTGCTGATTCTGGATGAACCGACCAACCATATTGACAATGATACCGTGGAATGGCTGGAAAAACATCTGGAAAAATATACCAAAGCACTACTGATGGTTACCCATGATCGATATTTTTTGGATCGGATTGCCAATCGCATGTTAGAGCTGGAACAGGGACATATTTACCCCTATCAGGCAAACTTCACCAAATATCTGGAGATGAAAGCCGAACGAGAAGACCGGCTTGCCGCGGAAGAACGCAAACGTCAAAATTTTCTGCGCAGCGAATTGGAATGGGTGCGCCGCGGTGCGCAGGCACGCAGCACCAAACAAAAAGCACGTCTGCAGCGCTTTGCGGAAATTTCTGCACAGCGCGCACCGGAAGAAAAACAAACCGTTTCTCTCTCTTCCGTCAACAGCCGCCTTGGGAAAAAAACCATTCAGCTGGATCATGTCTGCAAATCCTTTGCCGGAATCACATACATCCGTGATTTCAGTTATATCCTTCTGCGCAACGATCGAATCGGAATTACCGGTAATAACGGCTGCGGCAAAACCACATTATTAAAACTGATGAGCGGACAGCTTGCACCGGACAGCGGTACCGTTATCCACGGAGAAACCGTAAAAATCGGCGTATTTGCTCAGGAAAACGAAGCATTGGATGAAAACCAGCGTGTATTGGACTATATTCGGGATACAGCAGAATATGTCACAACAGCAGACGGAAAGCTTTCCGCTTCCCAGCTGTTGGAAAAATTTTTGTTTCCTGTTTCCATGCAGCGCGGTCCCATCTCCATGCTCTCCGGTGGAGAAAAACGCCGCCTATACCTGGCAAAAGTATTGATGGAAGCGCCTAATATCCTGTTTTTAGATGAACCGACCAACGACTTGGATATTGAAACATTGATGATCTTGGAAGATTATTTGGAACAATTTCCAGGTGCAGTGGTTGCCGTTTCCCATGACCGATATTTTCTGGATAAAACCATGAATCGGATTTTCGCATTTCTGGGCAACGGACAAATTAAGCAATATGAAGGCGGCTATACCGACTTCCGCCAAGCATATTTACGGGAAGTACCTACTCCTGCTGCTTCCCCTGCCTCAAAGCCCGATTCTACACCGCAGGTAAAAGAAAAAAAGCTCTTCAAAATGACTTATAAAGATCAACGGGAATATGATGGCATTACAGATGAAATCACCGCATTAGAAGAAAAAATCGCGGCATTGGAACATGAAATGGCTACCTGCGCCACAGATTATCAAAAATTACAAACATTATCTGAAGAAAAAGAGACTGCAGAAGCAGCATTGGAAGCAAAAATGGAACGCTGGATGGAATTGAGTGAATTAGCTGAAACCATTGCGCAAAACAAACAATCTCTGCCAAATCCCTAATCCGGCGGCTTTTACTTCCACATTCACAATTTGCATGCCAAACACCTTTAGAACAACTTCCCCATTTTTTATGCGCATCTATTTCTAGTCTAATCATTTTGGAAGGAACTCAGATGACAGGAAAGCAGAAAAGACCGGATGACATCCGGATCCTGACTATTTTCTTGCCATCTGATTCTCTATCCTTACCAATGGCACGAAGATGTATCCTGTATCTCTGCAAAATTTATCTTCTTTCCTGTGTTTTCTTGGGTTTATTTTTGTGCATGCAGATCCTGCTACAATACTAAAGTACAGGCGGCGATCATCCAGAAAAAGCTCCTGTCTGAAAATGCATCCTTGACCTCTCTGTCAGTCTATCCATGCCATCTCCGCATTTCCCTCTTTCGCTTCACAGCAATACAATGCCCCTACTTTCCATATTCTGTAGATGCCTTTAAGGTTTTGCGCATCGCTGTCTATCATTTTTCTATATCTTCCAATCCCAAGACCAAACAGTATCCCATACCAAAACAATCAAACTTGTCGCAGCCTCCCGTCCATCCATCTGAAAACCATTTCATGTAAAGCAAAACGGTCAAAGCGATTCCCAACCTGCCTCGTTTCTTCAATGGTATCACTGCTTTTTGTAAATACACCCTCTTCTTCCCATGTCTCTGCTTTATCTCAGTCCAGATGGTACCATTTCAGTCTTTTCCGTTTGGCTTTCTGTACCATCCTAACTTTTGCAAAAAAGACTGCTGTGCGTCGTTTTCGCACTACAGTCTTTTCCTCTTCAGCACCACCTATCCAGCATCCGCCGCAGCATGGTATCTATATTGATTTTCTCCACATCTTCCGCCGTAACCACTTCTGCTCTACCGACTTCTGCCCCATCCCGCAGATAAACCAGCTCCCCAACTTTCGTTCCCGCTTGTACCGGCGCTTCTACCGCTGAAAGCAGTTCCGTTCGCGTTTCCCATTTGGAATCCGCCCCCTTTGGTGTCAAAACTGAAATTTCTTCCGCTGTAACCGCCGTCACGGTGTCTTCCATTCCTTTGTCAACAGCCACCTCTCCAACCGCATATCCTTTTTCCCGACCTTTTTCTAATGTATAATTCGCAAAACCATAATCTAACAGACGCATCACTTCCTGAAAACGCACCTTAAAATCCGGTGCTGCCATTACCACAGCAATCAAATGCATCCCATCCCGTTCTGCCGTTCCGGATAAGCAGTATAATGCATTCCCAGTGGAACCTGTTTTCAATCCAGTTGCTCCATCATACCACTGAATGAGTTTATTCGTGTTCGTCAGTCCGAATGTTTCTTCTCCTCGCCTGGTTTTATGTATGATACTATCCTGCCATGTTGTAGTATACTCCTGGATTTCCGGGAAATTTTTCATTAGCTCCCGACTCATCAATGCAATATCATATGCACTGGTCACATGCCCATCCGCGTCCAAACCACAAGCATTGACAAAATGCGTATCCTCCATTCCCAACTCTTTTGCCCGTTCATTCATCTTTTGTACAAACGCTTCTTCGCTTCCTGCCAGAAATTCTGCCATTGCTACAGCCGCATCATTGGCAGACGCAATGGCAATACATTTTGTCATATCTGCTGCTGTCTGTGTCTCTCCTTCTTCCAAAAACACTTGAGAACCACCCATGGAAGCGGCATGTTCACTGACCTGTACCGTGTCTGTCCAGTCAAATGCGCCGTCCCGTTCCCCTTCATAAATCAATAGCAGCGTCATCACCTTCGTTACGCTTGCTGGCGGCAGCGCTTCATGACTATTTTGCTCGTATAGGATAGTGCCGGTATCTTCTTCCATCAAAATAGCACTCTGGGATGACAACCCCAAATCCGTCAAATTTTCGTATTGCCGCTCAGCCGCAAAAACACTCAGGCAGCAGCTCATACAAAACAGCAGCGCCAGCACCGCTGACCATACTTTTTGTTTCATACGTTTTCCTCCATATCTGTCATTACTAAACTCTATGTTTGACCGATACGGGATATGTATCTTTTTACAGCCGCACAGGTACAGCATGGTTCATCTGCAATCCACGTTCCCATACGCGACAGTCATATGCCAATATACGCACCCCTGCCTGTGCCGCATCTTGCAATGCCTGTGCAAAAACAGCATCTCGTTTGGCATTTGGACAAAACGCATGAACCCCTTGCATCTGAACAAGAAACAGCACCGCTGCCTCATACCCTTGCTGTCTTGCCGAAACCAACTCCGCTAAATGCTTTGCCCCCCGTTTCGTTGGCGCATCCGGAAACATGGCAATTCCCGCTTCTTCCAACGTCACGCCTTTGACCTCCACAAATCCTTTTCTTCCTTCCGCTTCATAGTATAAATCAAACCGTGAGCTCCCAAAGCGCACTTCCTGCCGAATCCGGCACACCGCACCCAGCTCTGTAATTCTGCCTGCTGCCAATGCTTCTGCCGCCACGGCATTTGGCGCCTGCGCATCCAGATTAACCAATCGTTCCCCTTTGCAGACAGCTATCAGAGAATACTGTGTCTTTCGATTTGGATGATTGCTTTTCTCCAAATATACCACCGCGCCTTCCTGCAGCAGTTCTCTGCATCGCCCGGTATTTTTCACATGTACCTGCATGCATTCTTCGCCGCATGCCACCTCTGCCAAAAAGCGATTGGGACGCCGTAAAAAAGTTCCTTTAGCGATTTCATTCTGATATTCCAATTCCATTCCTCTTTTCTATGTAACGAGAGGTTTCCCTCTCAATAATTTTTTGACTTGCGTTCAAAAAACGCCTGTGGATGCTGGCAAACCGGGCATGTTTTGGGCGGTTCTGCCCCAACATAAACAAAACCGCAATTTCTGCATACCCATACGGTCTGTTCTGTGTCTTGAAATACGCGTTTTTCCTGCATCAGACGCAACAGCGCCTGATAACGCACTTCATGTTCTTTCTCCACTGAAGCCAGATTGCGGAAGAACAATGCAATTTCTTCAAAACCTTCTTCTTTCGCTACCTGTTCCATTTCTTTGTAAATATCTGCCCATTCTTCATGTTCACCTTCTGCACCCGCTTTTAGATTATCTTCTGTTGTGCCAACACCACCCAAAAAACGGAAAATCCGTTTCGCATGCTGGCGTTCATTATCAGCGGTTTCCCAAAAATATCCTTTGATTTGTTCATAACCTTCTTTTGCTGCCTGTTCTCCAAAAAAATCATATTTGTTTGCCGCCATGGATTCTCCTGCAAACGCCGCCAATAAATTTTGTTCTGTTTTGCTGCCCTTTACGTTCATACCTGAAAAACCCCTTTCTGTCAAGTCATTTCACATTCATTTTCCCCGTTCTATCCAAATTTATACAGAAAAAATCGCAATCTTTTTTTGTTGTACTTGTACTCTGACCATCTTTCCTTTATAATAAGTGCGGAAGAAAACGGAAAAGAAAGGAGTCCTGCCCCGTGCAGCCCAAAGCTTTGGAAGAAAAAATCAAACATCTATCGGCGGATTATATCTATGAGCAGGCAGTCGGCAGTATGCTGCTGATGCTGATGAGCGCCATGGAAGACGTAGAAAAAGGTGAGACACCTCTGCCTTATGCCATACATGAAGACATTCTTTCCATTCGTACCAAAATTCGTACATATTTATTATCTTTGGAAGATATTTTGGACGGCGAAGCCTGCTTGCGCACAGAAGCATTGGAATCATGCCTAGACGCCAAAGCGCAGCTGCTTCGTATTTACGAAACCATTTATAGTTATTTTTCTCAGTGGAATCTATTTTCTACATTGGTCAGCGACCAAATCGCACTGCGCAAATATCGGGAAGATAGCATTTCTGATGACAAAATAGACTGGTCCCTGTTTTTTGCCGATTGTCACGCTTTTATGGAAAGCGGCAAAACGCTGTTAGAACAAAAAAAAGATATGGGACAATTATTGAAATGTCTGCCAATGCATATGGCACGAGAAAAATATTACGATATCATTCGACAAAGTCTGCAGGCTGCGTTTGCTGGCGAAAGCCGTGCGTGCATCGAACAATCTCTGCGCGCATTTGAAGGCTTTTGCTGCCCGGAAACCAATCCACTCTACGGCAAATACTTTGGTGAAATTGCCACATGGCTAGGTGAAAAACGGCTCGTACTGCCACATAAAATGAGCGATGCGGAGCTACAGGAATTTTATCAAGATTTGGAAACGGTTCTGGAGAGTCTTCAGGAAATCGAAGAATTCTTTTCCTGCATGTTACATGACCTCAATTCTTTGATCCTGCTGTTTTATCTAACCTATCGCTTTTCCGACCTAACGGAACGTGATAGCACCTATGCAGATCTGTATCATACCGTATGTGAATTCTGGAGCGGCGAGTTGAATGAAACAGAAAAAGCCGCCTATTTGGACACCTTAAACGAACAACTGGAGCAGGCGGTAGAACCGGTGATCGACCGTGCAAACGCCATAGGGAAAGAAGAATATACACTGCTGCAAGAAATCGGCACATTTGAGAATTTCAGCGAGGACACTCGTAAAATATTGATGACGGAAGAATTCATTCGCGATTGTTTTTTTGGAGATTTGAATGATGAACTGTTCCAATTTCATCTGCCGGAAGATTTGCCTGCTGCTTCTGACGACGAAAAAACAGAATTGTTCGCAGCATTTTTAGAAAAAACTCGCAGTTCTTTAGAAACTCTTCCGGTGCAGACTAGAAAAGTAGCGATGCAGACACTGATGGGCGCCTTGCCTCCCATCTACTCTGTACAGGAAGCGATGGATCTGGTCATGGAATCCATCGACAAAGCGGTCTCTACGGAACAGAAAGTTTTGATTGTGGACAAAGTCGGTACCGTATTCCAGGAAAACCACTATCACTCCATTGCAGATTCCGCTCCAGAACACCATCATCACGATTGTGACTGTGGACATGACCATTCTCATCACGACCACAACTGTGACTGTGGGCATGACCATTCTCATCATGATCACCATCATCATTGATACCAAGGAGGATTGCTATGAAGTTTGCATTTAACCACTATAATTACAATGTATTGCACCTGGAAAAAAGCATTGCTTTTTATGAAGCAGCATTGGGCTTAAAGGAAGTTCGCCGCAAAGAAGCACCTGACGGCAGCTGGAAACTAGTATATCTTGGAGACGGCGTAACTGATTTTCAGTTAGAACTAACTTGGCTGCGGGAAAGAGTAGAACCTTATAACTTAGGAGAAAATGAATTTCATCTGGCATTTACCACTGCAGATTTCGATGCCGCCCATGCCAAACATCAGGAAATGGGCTGTATTTGTTTCGAAAATCCAGAAATGGGAATCTATTTCATCCATGATCCAGATAACTATTGGTTAGAAATTGTTCCGGAACATTGATAACATATCCTCTGCTTGTTTCAAAGCCTGTTCTTGCAAATTCTTCACGGAACAGGCTTTATGTATAAAAATAAAAACAAAAAATACAGTTGACAAACAACGCAAGACCGTGTATACTAGTCTACGTTGCTGCGGGTCACTAGCTCAGTTGGT
>DXEB01000045.1 GCA_019115165.1 Candidatus Anaerotignum merdipullorum
CAACAGGGGGGACTAGAACTTTTGCCTGATTGACACTGGGACAATTATATCATGGGTTTAATGAAGCCTATTGAACAAAGTAACCATTAAATTTTATATAAGAATAATGGTATCTAAAGATACTATACGAGTGGGGGACAGAAATGGGTAAAGGGTTGTTTATCATTGGAACGGGCACGGACGTTGGAAAAACGTATATCTCTGGGTTAATGGTAAAAAAACTGCAGGAAAGTGGTGTTTCCGCGGCTTATTACAAAGGTGCAATGAGTGGCAATCCGCGAAGGGCGAATGGCAGTTTGATTCCCGGTGATGCGCTGTTTGTCAAAGAGATGGCAGGAATTCATCAGCCGTTGGAAGAAATGTGCCCATATCTTTATGAACATGCGGTTTCTCCGCATCTGGCATCTAGAATCGAAGGTAATCCGATTCAAATGCAGGTGGTGCTGGATCGATTTCAAAGGCTTTGCGAAGCGTATGAATATGTGACCGTGGAAGGTTCCGGCGGCATACTCTGCCCTCTTTGTTATGAAGAAGAGCCTGTTTGGCTTGTGGATATGATTCGCGCCTGCAATTTGGGATGTTTGTTGGTAGCAGATGCTGGATTGGGGACAATCAACGCCGTGGGGCTGACGGCTTACTATTTGAAACAAAACGGAATATTGCTCAAAGGGATTGTGTTCAATCGTTTTCAACCGGGAAATATGATGCATGAAGACAATCGAAAAATATGTGAAGAGTTGACTGGAGGAAGGGTAATTGCTTGTGTCCGGGAAGGCGAAAGGGATTTGAAACTTTCGGCAGAGGAACTCCAGGCGTTCTATGAATGAGTGTTGTTTGTGAATACAGAAGGATGTAAAAGCGGCAGGAACCCAAGGTAGGATCGTAGAGTTTTGCGCCTATGGTGCAACAACCCCAAAAAAACAACGCAGTTGAGCGTATGGAAGAAGAATCCGTTCCAGAAAAAGCCCATTCCCAAAGGAGGAGAAAAATGATTTGGTATCCATATGAACAAATGAAAGGGATGAAAGCGCCATATCAAATTGTGGATGCAGAAGGCGTTTATTTGTATACAAAAAACAGAAAGCTGATTGATTCGGTTGCTTCTTGGTGGAGCGTCATTCACGGTTATAAACATCCAGAACTAAATCAGGCGATTTTGGAACAGGCAGAGCGATTTTCCCATGTGATGCTTGGGGGATTGACCCATGTGCCCGTGCAAAGGCTGGCGGAAAAATTGGAACAGTTTTTGCCCGGAGATTTGAATCATATCTTTTTTTCTGATTCAGGAAGCGTTGCGGTAGAAGTAGCATTGAAAATGGCGCTGCAATTTTATCGGAACCGTGGAGAGAAGCGCAGGACGATGGTTCTTGCGCTGGAGCATGCGTACCACGGGGATACGTTCAAAGCAATGGAAGTTGGGGATGATGCAGATTATCATTTTGTGATGGAGGCATATGGACCCAGTGCCTATGTAAAGCATATTCCAACGCAGATAGAAGCATTGGAGGAAGCGTTTGAAAAATATCACGATCGATTGCATGCTATGATTGTAGAACCATTGTTGCAGGCTGCAGGCGGTATGCGTATGTATGAAGTTTCTTTTCTGAGACGGGCAAGGGAGCTTTGTGATCAATATGAGGTGCTGTTGATTTTTGATGAGGTGGCTACCGGTTTTGGGCGAACGGGACATCGTTTTGCAGCGGATTTGGTTTTACCAGATATTTTAGTGCTGGGAAAAGCACTGACTGGAGGCTACATTGGACATGCGGTTACCGTTGCGAATCAAAAAGTATTTGATGGTTTTTATGACGATCATGCGGAACATGCCTTGATGCATGGTCCTACATTCGCAGGAAACGCACTTGCATGCAGTGCAGCTTTGAAATCCATAGAATTATTCGAGACACAAAAGGAGATGGAAAAGATAAAGAGGATTGAGGAGATTACTCGAAGGGAAATGATGGATTTTTCCGATCCTCGTATCCAGGAAATTCGAATGATGGGGGGCTGTGTTTGCATAGAGGTAAAGGATGCAATGACACTGAAAGGATATCAGCAGTTTGCTTATGAAAGAGGCGTATTCAGCAGACCTTTTCTGCAATGTCTGTATGCCATGGTTCCTTATGTGATTGGAGAAGAAGAATTGGTTCAGGTATTGGATACTATGAAAGCATGGTTTGCTCGATAAGCGATGGGTTCTGTTTTGTAGTTATACAAGAAACAGTACTGGCTTTCTGTTTCACCAAAGCCAGTGCTGTTTTTGCATGTTCAGAAGAGAGAGAAAAATGGATGCCTGTATACTTCTGGAAAGCAGGTGCAATTTTGGCATTTATATGGCAGATGGTTCTTTTGCTGGGTATCGGGGCTCTGTCCAGATTACGGCAGACGGTTTTGCTCCCCCTCATTCACACATGCCATCCAAGATGGAGCGCAAGGATGTTCCGCACTCTGTGAGACTATATGCTACCTTGAGCGGGATTGGCGGATATTCTTCGCGATGGATGAGTTGGTCGGCTTCTAGTTTCTTTCATGTGGAACGCAGTGTTTTATAAGAAATTCCGCCGATATATTTTTTCATTTTGTTGAACCGTACAACTCCAAATTCTATCAGAGTATAAAGAATGATCATTTTATACTTACCATTGATCAGGAAAACGTATAGCTAAAGCCAGTAGAAAATCGACATTTCTGAGAGAATTGCGAAATAAAATGCCGATGAAGAGAACAACCAATCAGACTATGCTTGTACCGCAGAAAAGACACATGCGTTCAGAAAGAAGGTGGATCAGAGGACGTATTCAGTGTCAAAACAGTGGATGCGGCAGGAGATGGTTTCTGGTTTGTGCAGCTGCGCCGATGATGGAAAACTCTTCCATGATTGTCTGGAAGAGGATGGGGAAAACTGGAAGACTTTGCCGATGCGAAGAGAAATCGGCGGATGTAAGAAGTAGAAAAACGCATCATCGGGAACATATGCTGCTTCATACGCTGAGGGAACAATTCGGTTGACTTGGCGAAATGTAGAGAGAAGGAGGAAAAGAGATTGCCGGAAAGGAATGTGCCTTGATTGTCTGCTGTGAAGAAAAAGATTTTTCTGTTCTGGATGGTGTACGGTTTCCGGATCGACTGCACTGTTGAGTATGCCATCGGAAAATCTATTGTATAAACCAGAAAAAGAGGGCAGAGGAATAGGAAGGGATGCGGACGTTGACGCAGAACATGGCATGGATGCTGAAAAATATGGAGATGGGAAAAGAAAACAATTCATTTGTTCCGATATACGAAGAAAGAATACGCGCCAATTTCATATCATGACCAAAGCATTGGTTGGAATGTGTCAGACAAAATCAGATATCAGCTTGTAACGGGTCTATCTGCGGCAGAAAAGATCCGTTTTTTGCTATCATCAAAAAAATCCCATTGGCAGATGCCAATGGGTGAAGATGTATGAATACGATTTTACAATAAAGTAACGCCTGCTGCATTGCAAACATCAATGGTTTCCTGATCCCAAATGGAGGACTGTACTTCTCCAATATGTGCTTTGCCAAGAAGCAGCATGCACAGACGGGATTGACCGATACCGCCGCCGATGGTACAGGGCAGTTTCCCTTCCAGAAGCATTTTATGGTATGTCAAAGCACGTCTGTCATCACAGCCGGCTTTGGTCAGCTGCTGATCCAATGTGGCTGCATCTACACGAATACCCATAGAAGAGATTTCGATGGCGTTATCCAAAATGGGATTATAGAAGAGCAGATCGCCATTGAGCTGCCAATCATCATAATCTGGAGAGCGACCGTCGTGCGGTTGACCGGAACGCAGTTTTTCTCCAATCTGCATGATAAATACGGTATGATATTCCTTCACAATCTGATCTTCTCTTTCTTTAGGTGTCAAATCTGGATATTTATCCTCCAGTTCTTGAGAAGTAATAAAAGTAACTTCTCGACAAAGTTCCGTTTTGATACGAGGGTATTTTTTCTTCAGTACATCCAAAGTGTCACAGATGCAGATGACAATGCCCTGTACGGTAAATTTCAGTTCTTGAATGTTCCGTTTTTCTGGTGTAATGACTTTTTCCCAATCCCATTGATCCACATAGATGGAATGCAGGTTATCTAGTGTTTCATCCCGACGGATGGCATTCATATTGGTATATAACCCTTTGCCGGGACGAAAATCATAACGATAAAGCGCCATCCTTTTCCATTTTGCTAAAGAATGCACTACTTCCGCTGTGACACCCGTTGCAGGCACTTCAAAGCTGACGGGACGTTCCACGCCATTGAGATTATCATTCAAACCAGTGCTTGGATCTACAAACAAGGGAGCAGAAACTCGTTTCAGATTCAATGTCTGAGAGAGGTGTTCCTCAAATGTCTGATGGATCAAGCCGATGGCATTTTGTGTTTCATATAATGTCAGCACAGACTGATAGTCTGCAGGAATATATGTTTTGCTCATAATCAATCGCCTCCTATCAAAATAACTATTTTCTAGCATAACATAAACCGTGGATTTGTCAAGGGAAGAGAGGAAGTTTATGACATAATTTTCAAAAAATGCGTAAACGTTCCGATATGTAGAAATAGGCAGATATGACGTAAAAAACGATTGTATTCAAGCAGATATTGTTTGACAGCGGATGACCGACAATATTTCCATGGGTAGTAGAGTCTGCAGTCGATAAGATGACGAATCCACAAGGATAGCAGAATCGTGATGTCAGGATATTTTTTGCATGCTTGGCTGGATTATCTGTGAAAACCAGGAAAAATGGGGGTTGACAAAGATTTCCTACAAGTGTATGATATAGAAAACATACAAATGTAGGAAATGAGAGGGGGAGAGATGGAATGCAAAAGCTACCGGAAACAGAACTGGAAATTATGCAGGCGATTTGGCAGGAGGGAAGAGTGCTGTCTACTTCGGAAATCAAGGCAAAGCTGGAGGAACACAGGCAATGGAATGTATCTGCATTGCAAACGTTATTGAATCGTTTGATTGATCGTGGATTCCTTTCCAGTTATAAAGAAAAAAAGAACCGTTATTATACGGTCTTGATCACGGAAGAAGCGTATCTGGCATATGAAAACAGTTTGTTTTTGCGGAAAGTAAATGCCAATTCTCTGACGAAGCTGGTAGCTTCTTTATATCAGAGTCATTCGATTACCGATTCGGATTTGGATGAATTAGCAAAATTTATTGAGGAAAAGACGGGAGGTGCAGAGCATGAGAAGCATTCTGGAACCGATCATCGGTAAATTTGGAACTGCTGTGTCATGGTTGTTGCAAACATGGTTTGATGCGGTTTGGCGGGTGACGCCAGCGGTGATTTTGTGTGTTCTGATTCTTATGGTGTTGCATCCGTATGTCAATCGAAAATTTGGTCCTTGGTGGTATCGTCGTTTTGTATGGATGCTCTGTTTCTGTTGGATGCTGCCGGTGGTGTTTTCTCAGGGAGCGCCTATGGTGACTGTGTCTGTCCCATTTACCGTACAAATGCAGGAAGAAGCAGTGGCACGGGAGATGGAAGTGGCGCAGACGGTTGGGACAAAGGAGACATTTTCTCGGACGGAGCTTTCTGGCGTGGAGCAAATGCAGCCGGTAACAACGTTGCCGGATACTCAACCGGTTTCTCCCTCTGTTGTACTGCCGCAAATAGAAATGGAACAGGTATGGGCATTGGGAATGGTTTTGTTTTTTTCCTATTATTTGATACAATATCTCAGAATGGAGCGATACTTGCGTCGTGGCAGACGGCGAATTTCTGATGCAGCACTACTGGATGGGTATATGACACTGGCGGAAGAAATGAAAAAAACACAGAGATTTCCGATACGCAGACCACGTTTGTATTGTCATCCAGGATTGCCGAGTTCTTTGTGTACTGGTCTGATTCGGAAAACCATTTATATTGATACGGAGGATCGAGATTGGAATGAAATGCAGTGGATCTTGCGTCATGAATGGATACATTGCCAGAAACAGGATGTTGCGGTAAAGCTATTGTTGTTACTGATCCAGATGATGCATTGGTTTAATCCGTTTGTCCATTGGTTGGTATGGCAGACGGAGAAAGAGATGGAGCTTGCCTGTGATGCAGAAACGGTAAAAGGAGCTTCCCTGGCAGAACGAAAAACATACGGTATGGCGATTCTCAACAGCATTCGTGCAGGAAATCGGCGCCGTTCAAAAATGACAACGGCGTTTATGGAAAATAAACGGACATTGCGGAGGCGATTGGAGGGGATTACAGATATGCAGCCGAAAAAGAAAGGAACACCGCAGATGGTAATGCTGATCTTAGTACTTCTCTTTTGTTTGAGCAGTGTTGGCTGTGCATCATGGGACAAAAAAGAAGGAGCAGAACAGAATACATGGGCACAGACAAACTTGACGGAACAGTTATATGATGCCAAAACGCCCTATATTGGAAATGCGTCTGCAGTAGGAAAAGTATTGGGACTTTTGCCGCTTCCAGATTGTCTGACTTACCATGAAGCAGGTATGGAGTTATATACCAACGAAGAGGAACCGTTTGGTGTGAAGCAACATGTATCTTTTACGGAACTTGCTTCTGCGGAAGAACGTTCGAGTCTGTCAATAACTGTTCGTTATTTGGAACGGAACGCATATCTCTTTCTTGCGTTAGTGGAGAATGCAGATTTTGTGGAATATGAACTGCATGACACAAGCAGCGGAGAAAGCGTGGTTCTGCATTATGACAGAGAAGATGCGCGTGTATATTATCCAGATGTTGATTTGCGTACATATGCATCCGATTTGGAAACGTTCTCTGCGTTCACGGCAGAGTTGAATACACTGTTTCGGTGTCCGTTTTCGGAGGATGTCATGGCGGGGGCAGAGCAGAAATCGATGGAGGAAGTCTGGAGCCAGACGGCGGAAAGAGTAAGCGTGCTGGCGCAGACGCCAATGGAAACAGAGCTGGCACAATGGCTGGCGGATATTCGCAGTCAAAATGAATTTCAAGAAATTTTGCATTTTGGAGATGGTGCGCTGTTGTATTGTTTGACAGAACTTTCCCAAATCGGAGAACAGGATACCAATCCAGAAAGTTATGTGCAGATGTTGGTGGCGGAAGAGATGTTGTATGATGGGCGCCGAACGGTAGAAGAGATTGCCGCAAGTACACCTGCGCAATGGTATTGGGGATATTGTGCGTTGGATTCCACACTACCTCCAGCATCGTTTTATGTCGGATTGGAAACACAATATGCACAAATGCCGGAGACAGACCATTTGACGCTGTCTGCGGATGCAAAACGTTCACGTGTTACATCCAAGGACCCGCGTGTGCAGGCGGTTTATGAAGCGTTGACAAGACAGGAAGCGACAGACGCCGCTGTGCGGGAAACGACCATTGTGGCACCGCTGATATTGGAAATCGAAGAGACAGAGGCAGGGATGCAGGTGTACTGCATTGTGGCACAAGAACAATTTAAATGGATTCGTTTGAATGGAACGGGTTATTATCTGGTAGCGGAGAGTGGTTCCCACGTTCCTGCACGCTTGGATTTTATACAGGAGAGTGGAAGCTGGCAGCTATTGGAGATCCATTGGGCACAGGACGGCAGTTCTTATGCACCATCGATAGAGGAGATGACGGATTCTGCGAGGTTAGCACGAGAGATGATATCCTATGACCAAGAAGCGGTACAAAGACTGTTATATGATAATTTGATTTCTTATTTGACACAAGTCCAGCTTTCGCCGACGGTTTATGACGTGGGATATCGCTCTGAGGCATTGACAACAGAGTTGCAGCGTTTTTTGAACCTTGCATAAAAGAAATAAACGATGTATGTGGCAGGCTTGATAATATGACAGAAAAAGCAGAAAACAATTATGGATGATACTTTGTATATAGAAGCAGATGAAAGGAGATCGGAACGAGTTCTCATATTTTTTAGACTGCAGGCAAAGTGGATGTTACGAGATGTTCAAAATAGGGAAAATCTGTAAAATCTTTATCGATTCCACACACAGTAAGATTCTTATTTTGGGGAAGGAAACAGGGAGTTCTGGGCATTTTGCCAATAGAACGCCCTGTTTCTGTTTCTTTTTGTTTTTTAGATGGGAAGTGCAATGATTGGAAAAAGATGTAGAAAAGAAGACAGGATATATTGCAGCGTCTACTCCAAAAAGCGTTGACGGTAGAATTGAATGGAGAAAAAAGACAGGTCTTATTTTTTAGCAATGCCGAATATCAGAAATTTTGAGGTAACAGCGTTCGGATTGATGTCATATAGAAATATATTACGGAGATATATTGGAAGAAACGGCATAAGCTGACAGTGAGTCGTTTTGCAGAGTATTCGGTTGGCTGCATGAGACACAGAAAGTAAAAAGGTTACAGCAGTGTTTGTTCTATTCCGATTTTATGCGTCATACATTACATTGTATGGATACGCTTATTGCAGGAGGGATTTGGATGGACGGATACGATATTTATCGGGATATTGCAGAACGAACCGGCGGAGACATTTATATTGGTGTTGTTGGTCCTGTACGAACGGGAAAATCTACATTTATCAAACGATTTATGGATTTATTGGTGTTGCCAAATATTGAGAACACATATACGAGAGAGCGTGCCAAAGATGAACTGCCTCAGTCGGCTTCTGGCAGAAATATTATGACAACAGAGCCGAAGTTTGTGCCAAATGAAGCAGTGGAAATTTCGGTGGGTGACAATACGGATTTTCGTGTGCGTATGATCGACTGTGTCGGATATCTGGTGCCGGAAGCGGAAGGTCATATGGATGGAGATATGCCAAGGATGGTACATACACCATGGTCAGAAACAACTATGCCCTTTGCAGAGGCTGCGGAAACAGGAACGTGTAAAGTTATAACAGACCATTCTACGGTGGGGATTGTAGTTACGACCGATGGCAGCGTTACAGAATTGGATCGAGAAAATTATTTGGAAGCGGAGGCGCGTGTCATAGCAGAATTGCAGGCATTGGGCAAACCGTTTGTCGTGCTGTTAAACACAGCGACACCGTATGCACAGGAGACGCAGACGCTGCGTGCAGAGATGGAGACGCAGTATGGTGTGCCGGTACTGGCAGTGAATGTAGCGCAACTAAAAGCAGATGATATCCGCGCGATATTGGAACGGATTCTGTACCGTTTTCCACTCAAAGAACTGCGGTTTTATTTCCCTGGATGGGTGGAGACACTGGAAGAGGAACATTGGCTGAAACAGGAAATGATTGCATCATTGAAACAGACCATGGAGCGGGCAAATCGATTGGAAGATATTGTACCGGCAGTGACAGAGATGACACAGGCGGAGCATTTGAAAAAAGCGGATACAGAACGGATCTTGCCGGGAGAAGGAGCCGCAGAAATTTCTCTGTCCTTTGCAGATGGTTTGTTTTATCAGATTCTTAGTGAAACTGTAGATATTCCCATTGAAAATGACTATGCACTGGTGGAAACGATACGAATGTTGTCAGAAATTAAGAAAGAATATGATAAAATATCTGGAGCATTGGGGGAAGTGAAACGAAAAGGTTATGGCGTGGTAACACCTGCATTTGAAGAAATTACGTTGGAAAAACCGGAGGTATTTCGACAGGGAAATCGGTATGGTATTCAATTAAAAGCCAAAGGAGAGTCCATACATTTGATTAAAGCAGATGTGGAAACAGAGGTTTCTCCAATTATTGGAAATGAGGAACAATCCAAGGAATTCATTGATCATTTGATTGCAGATTACGCTACGGATCCCGATAAAATTTGGGATTTGAACATTTTCGGTCGTACGCTGCGATCAATGATTAATGATGGAATGCAGAACAAAATTTACCGCATGCCAGAAGACGCACAAATGAAATTGCAGGAAACACTGCAAAAAATTGTCAACGAGGGAAGTGGCGGTTTGATCTGCATTTTGTTGTAAGAAAAAACAGGGGCATCGATTATCCGCACACCTATAAGGAAGTAATCGTATCTTGCAGGGCAGCATGGCAAATTGCTATGCTGTCCTGTTTTTGTCATGCCTATTCGGTGTACAATAAAGTGCTGCAAGTTTTTCAATCTGCAATGCTTTATTTTTTATCATTCTGTGCGTCCGCTATATTCGCTTTTAATGATTTCAAACATATCTTCCGGGCTTTCTTTACAACCGCTTTTCAGCCAGATTTTTATGATTTGGGTAATGCCTGCTTTGAAGAATTCCATGTGATACTCGATAAATCTGTTCTGGAAATGCCTATGGGCAAGAGCAGTGTCATACCGGAAGATTTTGTAGTTGTTATCATATCCCAACTTGAAATAGGTCTTGTAGAAGATTTGGTTGTCTTTGATATGCCGGAACAGTTTCAAATAATCGTTACTGTTGAACCCTTGCGTGACTTCCTCTCTGTACAAATTGGACACTTCGTTTTCCAGTTTATCCCGGATTGCATCGGCTAACCCATAAATATCCGTGTAGTTCGCGTAGAATGTCGTTCTGTTCAGTCCAGCGCGTTTGCAAATATTCGACACGCTGATTTCGTTCAATTCTTTTGTTTGAAGCAATTCAATAAAAGCTTTCTCGATACGCTCCATAGACTCTTTTTTTCGCTTGTTATTTGGTGTATTCATAAAAAACTCCTTTATCTCAACAGTTGTTGGTAAATTGATGATTGTTTTCCGTCTACAAGTCTATTATACTTGACTTACAAAAAAACAACAACTGTTGTTTTAATATTTTGGAGGTGCTTATCAGATGAAAAAAAGCAGTTTTGTAGCAATGGTATTGGGAACGGTCAGCGTTGTCCTATTCGCACTCGGCATGTGTATGGCAACCATCTCGGAGTGGAACGCATTTAAGCCGGGTATTATTTTCGGCTGCGTTGGTCTGCTTCTCGGACTCATCACGCTGATTGTATGGAGAAAAATGGAACATAAGCAGCCGATCCATATTAACGGAAAGACTGTTCTAACTGTCATTATTGGTGTGGTCGGTGCTTTAGCACTGGGCGTAGGTATGTGCTTTAGCATGGTCTGGGGCAAATTGGTTATGGGCGTTGTAATCGGTCTTGTTGGAATGGTCGTTTTACTTTGCCTGATCCCTCTGACAAAAGGTATTAAGGATTGAAGCTGCATCAGAAAGCCATATCGCTGATTGTCAAAACAAAGATAGGTAACAAGATTGTATCAAGCCAGCGTTACCGTATTATTCTGTCCGCTGCGGTTGCCTTTGCATTCAATTTACTCTATGCAATATACCATTGCGTACTTGGCGTTCTGAACATTTCATTTTGGTTTATCACGATGTGTGCTTTCTATGGGATTTTAGCCACAATACGGTTTTCTGCGGTATTGTGTGAGCGTAATCATTACAAATTGCCCTCTGATGATACGGACCTGTTTGTGATGAAATTTACCGGCATACTGTTAGTCATATTGGGTATTGTGCTTGCAACCATCAATTATGTCAGTCTGTCGCAGAATATTGCCACAAAACACGAAGAAATCATTATGATAACGATTGCGACCTACACCTTTTATAAAATCACAATGGCAATCGTGAAAGCCGTAAAGCAACACAAAAATCCCTCTCCACTATTAAAGACAATCCGAAGTATCGGTTATGCGGAAGTATCTGCTTCTATATTAACTTTACAGCGGTCTATGCTTGTTTCCTTTGGTTCAATGGATAGCAGACAGATGCGCTTTCTGAACGCAATGACGGGAGCCGTTGTATGCGTATTTATACTGATACTCGGTCTGTCCATGATAGTAAAATCACGAAGAAAGGAACAGGAAATATGGCAAAATCAAAACTTGTAGAAGCAAATGAGAAAATAGCAGAAAAAGTTGTTGACACCTATAAAAAAATGGAAGATACGGTTGTCGGTGGCTACGCCAAAATCGAGGACGCTTTTATTGACCGCTATCTAACGAAAGACGGGGAAACCATTGAAGAAGCAAAAGCAAGATTGAATCGGGAACATCATACATTAGAATAATTTTATACAGTCAACGCCCATGCGGTTTTATGCTGCATGGGCGCTTGCTATTTTGCCTCCTGCTTGGGAAGGAAGCGGGTAAAAAGTATGAGAAATAGTGGGCAATACCGGGAGGACATAGAGCGTACTTTTAACGCTTTTTACAAGATTGTTCTTTACTGCACGGCGCTGGACACTTGCAAGAAAATACGGAGAAAGCGGCAGTTTGAAGGATCTCTCAATGATCTTCGGGAGTTTGATTTAGAGCCGGTTGCCCCAGCAGACGGGTATTTTGTGAAATACGATACGCTTACCGTCTTTGCCGTTCGCGGGAAAATAGTCATTGTGGAAAGTGACCAGTTAGCCACCGCACTTTTGCACTTGCCGAAAAAGCGGCGGGAAGTGCTGTTTTTGCGGTACTATCGGTTACAGCGATGCAGAATTCGGGATGATCTGCGGCATTAGCAAAAGTGCAGTTTTCCGCTGGCGAAAGATTGCCTTGCACTGAGAGCGAAAAGAAATAGAGGTGTTAGAGGATGAAGAATAGGAAGCACAACTTGCTGCCCTATGAAATGATTGTAAGAGCATTTGCCGGGGGAACACCGTCATTCAACCCCATACCGGGTACATAAAGTATTTTCCCTACTTTCAAAGCAATATCAACGACGATATTCAGGGCTATTTGAAAGCACACTGAATGGAAGCCTTGCTCAATTTCCACCTTTGCTGTTGGGTAATCAAGGGGCGCAAACGGATAAACCGCTTGCGTTCTCAATCCATGATGATGTGTTACGCGATAGGAAGGGAGAAAGCCTTGTGCGACACGGCTTTGCAGCGTTGAAAAGTAAAACATTAAGCGTTTATATTCCCATCCTCAAAAATGATGTCCTATTGCGTAACATTTTGCCATGTTAGCGTGGATATTTAGACAGCCAAAAAGTCTTGTTTTATATGGCTTGCAGAGGATAGAAATCGGGTAGGTAATATAATATCTCTTGAAAGTGCAAAAATATCGTTCTATGATTCCACATAGCATAGGAAAAGCGGACAAGAAGTTTTTGACCTCTTACCCGCTTTTCGTTGCAACCTGTCTGCCAGCCGTTAAGTTCGTTTGTTTTCAATACTTCTTGATCGGTGGTTGGCTTTGATCGATGCCCCTGTTTTTTTCTTAAGAGAGAGATATCGTGAAGAGATTACGGCAGGAAAAGCAGAGAACATATGTCGAACCCATGGTATGTTACAACATGCCAAGTACATGCTGCATGCCAAGGCTGACCAAAGAAATACAAAGCCAACAACAGAATCCCATGAGGATTGGTTTACCGCCAGATTTTACCAGTCTTACAATATCGGTATTGAGTCCAATGGCTGCCATTGCCATGACAATGAAAAATTTGGATAATGTTTTCAAAGGCGCAAATACCGTACTGTTGACCCCGTTCATGGTGCAGACTGTGGTAATGACAGATGCCAAAACAAAGAACAGGATGAAAAAAGGAAAAATTTTCTTCAAGCTGTAATTGTTTTGTTCAATGCCGGCGGTATGTTTCATTTTATGGGTTTGATAAAATGCAAGTACTAAAGTAATCGGAATGATTGCCAGAGTACGTGTCAGTTTTACAATGGTTGCGATATCCAAGGTGTTTGCACCAGGATGCATACCATCCCATGCAGAAGCTGCTGCAGTGACAGAAGATGTGTCATTAACTGCTGTTCCTGCGAACAATCCAAATCCTTCGTTGCTCAACCCTAATATTCCGCCTAAAGACGGAAAAATCAAAGCCGCCAGTACGTTAAAAAGAAAAATAACCGATATTGCCTGGGCAATTTCTTCATCGTTGGCACGTATGACAGGTGCTGTGGCAGCAATAGCAGAACCGCCGCAAATAGAAGAGCCAACCCCAATCAATACGGAGATATTACTGGGCATCTTCATCAAACGATACAAAATATAAGAAACAATCAGTGAGGTTGCGATGGTAGAGAGAATGATCGGCAAAGAAGAAGCGCCGACTTTTGCTATTTCAGAAAGATTCAGCCCAAATCCAAGCAAGATTACCGCATATTGGAGTATTTTTTTGGAAGTATACGCAATTCCAGGTTGACAGGTAGTCTTTTGTTTCCAGAAAAGAGTAAGTACCATACCAATTAAGATGGCAAATACGGGAGCGCCAACTACCGGCAGCATTTGACCCAAGAACCAACATGGAATGGCAATCAGAAAGCATAAGAGAAGACCAGGTATTTTTTCTGCTTGTTGAGACATATGAATCCTCCTTTTATTGATAAAACATACAACTGAATAATTGATGTCAGTATAACATAAATTTTCCATTTGTAAAAATGATAAATAATTATTTGACAATAATTTGAAATTATAGATAAAAAGCTCTTGCCCGTTTTGTGGGGCAAGAGTCTTCTATCTAATACAAAGAATGGTTAAGAGCAGATATGATAAATATGACACAGTTCTTCTAGGAGTTGTTTTTGCGTGAAATCGTCTCGGCAGACCAGATTGATTTCTCGAAATGTCTGAAAATGCTCAATGGGGATTACCTTTAGTTGTCCGTTGTGTTCTTCCGTAATACAGGTGGAGTGGGCGATAACAGAAACACCGAGATTGGATTGAACCAATTCTTTGATGGTTGATACGTTATCCATTTCCAGCATTACGTGAAAATTTTTTAGAGTTTCGCCACAACCAAATAAAAATGTTTCAAATAGGCGTCGTGTTCCAGCCCCTTGTGGACGGATAATTAAACGTTCTTTTTTTAATTCCGAAAGAGAAACACTGCTGCGATCTGCAAATGGATGTTTCGGAGAAACAATCAGGCAAAGATAATCGGTATCCAGTAAAATGGAGGTCAATCCTTCTTCTGCAATTTTTCCTTCTACAATGGCAATATCCACTTCATATGTTTTTAATTTATTGGAGATGGATGGAAGCGTGTCGGTTATAATCGTAATTTTGGTATCTGGATGCTGATTGCAGTATGTTGCAAGAATCCGTGGCACGATATTTTCTTCTGCAGAAGGAGTAATACCAATGACAAAGCGATGAACTCCATTGCGATACGCGTCAATGTCGTTTCGTAAATTATTATATAAAGCAATTTCTCGACGGGCATATTTCTCCAATATTTTGCCTTCGGGTGTCAGAATCATTCCTTTGGTATTTTTCAGAAAGATTTTGATGTTGTATTCTTGTTCCAATCCACGAATGTGTTGGCTGACAGCAGGCTGTGTCAGCGAAAGCATTCGGGCTGCCTTGGTGTAACTTTGTGCTTCAATCAAAGCCAGCAGCGTAGTGAGTTTTGCATCTATCATAAAAGAACTCCTCTTTATTAAAAAATTTTATATCTTGGGAAAATAATATAATTTGATATTATCATTCAACATTGATATAATCAAGTTAAATCATGTTAAGAAAGATGGGGTGAGTCTATGTTTTGGGAAGACTTGTTATTGTCCATCATAAAAGAATCGGAATTTGTGCTGCGATTGATTTTATCCTGTATATGCGGTGGTATTGTGGGATATGAAAGAAGTCGGAGGAAGAAAGAAGCAGGAATCCGTACACATATTATTGTTGCTTTAGGAGCTGCAATGATGATGATTGTATCAAAGTATGCGTTTTTTGATGTGTTGGCATATCGAGATTTGACGGTAGATGCATCCAGAATTGCGGCAAATGTGATTACTGGTATTTCTTTCTTGGGAGCAGGCGTCATTTTTGTACGCGGTATTTCGATACGCGGTTTAACAACTGCGGCTGGTATTTGGGCAACTGCTGGCGTTGGTTTGGCGATCGGCGGAGGGCTATATGTAGTTGGGATTGCAACAACGTTGTTGATTCTGTTGATTCAGGTAGTGCTCCATGATTGTTTGCGAAAATGGGATGGACCTGTGTATGGAACCATTTCCGTTACTTATGAAAATATGGAAAACGGGATGGAATGGATCAAACAGGAATTAGAAATTCGCGACATTATGATTCATAATATTAAAATGGAACAAAATACAGCGGAACACCGAACTACGATTACCATGCAGGTTAGCGGTGAAAAGGATGCAACATGTTCGGACTTAGCAGAATATTTGGCACATCATCCCAATGTCCGAGGATTTAGCATATAAAAGAGAAGCAAAATCTTCGTTTTGAAATCTCAATACTATGTTGATTTGAAAGAGGAAACAGCAAAACTGCGATCCTTTGTTTTTCAAACAAAAGAACAGAGAATGGTGTCAATCAAATGAGAACAATCCAGATATACTGTTTCAATTTCTAAAATGCTGCTGAAAATCTGGTTGAGATTTAATTTATATGAAGCTTTGCGTCATGGAGGGATACGTTGTTTGATGGAATACACAAAATACAGGCAGCGGAATACAGTGGATAGCATCATTTTCTGTTTGAGATTTTGAAGGATATAGATGTTAGATTGAAAAGAATAGTGGGATGACGCAAAGATTTTTTTGTCCGGATATTCTCTGATAAATGTGTAAATGTGGTCTAACTTTCGAATTACTTTCTGTGATTCCAGATCATTGTTTATATTCCAGGTAAAAAACGGCTCCTCTAAAAGAAACGGAGCCGTTTTTTGATTGGGTTAATCCAATCATAACCACTGGTTAAGCCGGTGATCCTGATTCTTCCTGCGGAATTTTTATTCTGAAATTCCTTCTGCCATGACCGTTTTGGCATACGTATTGTCTACAAAGTCATCAAAGGGTACACGTGCGCTTAATTCACCGCCTTGTTCCATAATATCTTGGATCAATGTAAATCCTTCTTCGGAAAAGTCGGGGGTGGTTTTCCAAGTATCCTGTGCCTGATAACGAGCGATGATACTGGTCAGTGTTTCCAAATCGGAATCCGGAAATTGTGGCAGAATAACTTCGGCAATTTCTTCAGCAGAGTGTTCTGCAACCCAAATTTGACCGCGATAAATGGCGCGAGTGAAGGCTTCCATGACATCTGGATTCGCTTTCATATAGGAGTCGTTTGCCATATAGACTGTGTATGGTACGTATCCACTGGCTTCGCCCAAAGATGCAACGATATATCCGGCACCGCTATTTTGCAATGCAGTTGCCGTAGGTTCGAATTCTACCGTATAATCGCCGACATTACCGGTGAAAGCACCAGCTGTGGAAGTAAAGTCGATGTTATTGACAATATCCACATCAGTGAAAGGTTCCATGCCGTTTTGTCGAAGTATATATTCCAGTACCAATTCCGGCATGCCGCCCAGTCGACCGCCAATGACGGATTTTCCCTGTAGATCTGTCCATTGGAAATCGGGTTCTTCTGTGCGAGAAACCAAGAAATTTCCGGCTCGCTGGGTTAACTGCAGAAATGCTTTGGGATAGTTTTCTTTTCCTTCATTGTAAACATAAATACCTGCTTCTGTACCAAGTAATGCAATATCTGCCGAATCCGAGAGCAAAGCGGTCATGGATTTGTCGGCACCGTTACCAACGGAAACAGTAACATCCAGCCCTTCTTCTTCAAAAAAACCCATTTCTTGTGCAACATACTGAGGCGCATAAAATACGGAATGTACCACTTCATTCAGACGTACCGGTGTCAATTGGTTAGCGGTATCTTGCTGTGTGCAGCCGGCTGTAAAGCACAGTCCAACCAAAGCGCTGCATAGAATTGCTAATTTTCTTTTCATGGAATTCCTCCTTGCTGAGTCTCTGCCTTTTTCTCTATGATATGCTAGGAACAGAAAAATGAGGATTGTCTTTGGTTCTTTTTTTGTAAAAATTTTTTTCGGTCTTTGTCATACTTTTTTCAGTGTTTTGGTGTATAATAAAATGTATTATGGCGGTTTCTATGTTTTTGGAGAATCCGCTGGAGTTTTAGGAGGTCTATATGGCTGAAAAAATCATGTTGATTGATGGAAATAGTATTGTCAACCGCGCATTTTACGGCGTTCCGCTGTTGACGAATGCAGAAGGGCGTTATACCAATGCGGTTTATGGTTTTTTGAATATTTTGCTGAAACTGATGGAGGAAGAGGCACCACGGTATCTGGCGGTGGCGTTTGATTTGCATGCACCGACGTTTCGACATCAGATATTTACGGAATATAAGGGCACCAGAAAAGGGATGCCTGCAGAGCTGAGAGAGCAGATGCCGCTGCTCAAAGCACTATTAAGTGCGATGGGGATCGCAATGTATGAGCAGGAGGGTTATGAAGCGGATGATATTTTGGGAACATTATCTCTCAGAGCAGAAGAGATGGGGTTGATCCCTGTTGTGGTTTCTGGTGATCGGGATTTGCTGCAGTTGGCAGGAGAACGGCTGAAAGTCCGTATTCCAAAAACAAAAGGCGGGCGAACGGAGACGGAGGATTATTATGCAAAGGATGTTGTTGCGGCTTATGGTGTCACTCCAAAGGAATTTATTGATGTGAAAGCGTTAATGGGTGATACCTCTGACAATATCCCAGGAGTGCCGGGCATTGGAGAAAAGACGGCTGTGAAGATTATCCAGCAGTATCATAACTTAGACGAGGCGATTGCGCATGCTGCAAAGATTAAGCCAAAAAAGGCTTCAGAAAATCTGGAAGCATATCAGGAGCAGGCAAGGCTAAGCAAATACTTGGCAACCATTGTGCGAAATGTACCATTAAATATGGATCTAAAAGCAATGGAAGCAACAAATTTGTTTAACGCTGCAGCATATGAATTAGTAAAACGTCTGGAGTTCAAAAGTCTGTTTGACCGATTTGAGCGTGGAGAAAACACTCAGGAAGAAACATCGGTTGCGGCATTTGGTCATATTACAACAAAGGAAGAAGCAGAAGCGTATTTTTTGCACCTGCCGCAAAAGGAAACAGCGTATACTTTGCTGACAGAGGATGGTGTATGGAAAGGAATGGCAGTTTGTCAGCAAGAAGATACAGCGGTCTTTTTGGAGGTGACAGAGGCGTTGCCCCAGGAGGCTTTACTGGCATATGCAAAAGATTTCTTGCAGCAGGAGGCATATGATAAAATTGGACATGATGTAAAATCGGATATTCGGTTACTGGCACCATGGGGAATAACACGCATTGCTGCATCCTTTGATACGGCATTAGCGGCATATTTGCTGAATCCGACAGGCAATTCCTATGAATATGATGATTTAGCCAGAGATTTTCTGGATCAAGTATATCCATCTGCAGAAGAAGTTCTGGGAAAAGGACGGAACAAACGGTCATGGGAATCCTTGCCGGAAATAGAACGGGTGTCTTTTGCGGCTAGGCAGGCAGAAGTGGCATTTCGAGCGAAGCGCGTGATGGCAGAGAGATTGAAGGAAAATCAACAGGAATCGTTGTTTTATGACGTGGAAATGCCGCTGTTGTATGTATTGGCAGATATGGAAAGATATGGAATCAAAGTGGACAGAGAAGCATTACTGGCATATCAGCAGCAACTGGGTGAAAGCATAGAGGCAGTAACAAAAGAGATTTTTGCACTTTCCGGCGAGGTATTCAATCTGAATTCTCCAAAACAGCTGGGAGTGATTTTATTTGAGAAGATGGGACTGCAGGGCGGTAAAAAAACAAAGACAGGTTATTCTACGGCTGCGGATGTACTGGAAAAATTGAAAGGGGATCATCCCATTATAGAAAAGATTCTCTATTATCGCCAATTGGCGAAACTCAAAAGTACCTATGCGGACGGATTGTTGGCAGTGATGGATGAAAAGACGGATAAAATATACTCGACCTTCCATCAGACCATTACCGCAACCGGAAGAATCAGTTCCACAGAACCAAATCTGCAAAATATTCCGATTCGTTTGGAATTGGGGCGTCAGCTGCGAAAAGTATTTATTCCGACTTCAGAGGAGTATTGCTTTTTAGATGCGGATTATTCACAAATTGAACTGCGGGTGCTGGCACATATGGCAGGAGACGAAACATTGATCGATGCGTTCCGTCATCAACAGGATATTCATCGTTTGACGGCATCCCAGGTATTTCATGTGCCCTTTGAAGAAGTGACTCCGCTGCAAAGAAGCAATGCGAAGGCAGTAAACTTTGGAATTGTGTATGGAATTGGCTCATTCAGTTTGAGTCAAGATTTGGGAATAACCAGAAAAGAAGCGGAACAATATATCGCGGCATATTTTGCAAAATATCCGAAGATTAAAGCATATTTGGATCGAACCGTTCAAGAAGCAACGGAACAGGGTTATGTTTCCACTATCTTCCATCGCAGAAGGGCAATGCCAGAGTTGCAAAGTGGAAATTTTGTGCAGCGTTCGTTTGGAGAACGAGTTGCGATGAATATGCCGATACAAGGCAGTGCGGCAGATATCATTAAAATTGCGATGGTAAAAGTCCATCATGCGTTGGAAACAGGCGGATATCGTTCTCGATTGATTTTACAGGTGCACGATGAATTGCTGATTGAAACGCATCGGGATGAGATAGAAGCAGTGACGAAAATTTTGAAAGAACATATGGAACAAGCGGTTGCCTTGTCTGTACCGTTAGATGTAGATATTCATATGGGGGATAATTGGCTGGATGCGAAATAAAGAGATGATAAAGAGGGATAGTATGAAAGTCATCGGTTTGACTGGCGGCACCGGCAGCGGGAAAAGCGTCGTAAGCCGCCTGCTGCAGGAAATGGGTGCGGTGATTGTGGATGCAGACAAAATCAGCCGGCAGATTGTGGAAGTGGATCAACCGGCTTATCGAGAAATTGTAAAGTATTTTGGAAAAGAGATTTTACAGGAGGATGGTACGATTTTTCGGCGAAAGCTGGGAGAGATTGTATTCCATGACAGCGAGAAACTGGCTTTTTTGAATCGCTGCACACATACATATATTGTAGCAAAAATGCAGGAGCAGATTGCCGCGGTAAAAGCAGAAGGCACGGCGAAATGCATTGTATTGGATGCACCTTTATTGTTTGAAGCGGGTTTGGAGCGCTTTTGCGATGCAGTTTGGGTGGTATATGCTGATGTAGATACTCGTGCAAAACGAATTATGGAACGGGATGGGGTATCATATGATCTTGCGCTTGCCAGAATTTCCAGTCAGAAAACGTGGGACGAGTACCGTGCATTGTCAGATATTGTACTGGACAACAGTCAAGATAGGAACCATTTGCAGGAGCAGTTGGCGATTGCATGGAAGACGATAGAATAAAAATAGGTGAAAAAATATGATTCGATTCTTGAAAAGATGGGTACAGACGTTGTTTTTGGTGTCTGTTGCGGCAGTAGTGGGATATTTTGTAGTATTGCCTAAAGTTGTACCGCTGGAATATGAAGAGTTTGTAGAAACTTATGCAGAACAGTATCATCTAGAACCGGCACTGGTGTATGCTGTTATTTTTTGTGAAAGCGGATTTCGTCCGAATGCAGTATCACCCGCCGGAGCAAAAGGATTGATGCAAATCGGGGATGATACGGCAATATGGGCAGCGCAGCAGATAGAAGGTATGCAGGAAGAACAGCTGGAGATTATGGATCCGAAGACGAATATCCAGATTGGATGCTGGTATTTGAGTTGGCTCTTTGAGAAATTCCATGGAAACTTGCAGACAGCGTTGGCAGGATATAATGCTGGACATAACCGTGTAGCGCAATGGTTGGCAGATGAGGAAAAAAGTAAGGATGGATTGACATTGGATGAGATTCCGTATGAAGAAACGGAGCAATATGTTGGAAAAGTGAAAATTATGAAAAAAATATATGCATGGAGATATCATGTATAGGGAGGCGGTGGTATGAAGAAGAAAATATGGGCTTTGATCATGGGTGCAATACTGATATTGACCGCTTGTGGAAATACACAAGGAGAAAATGATTTTTCTGTCACTACAGGAACGGATGCGCAAACCCAAAGCATGGGAGATGGATTGACGCTGTCTATGCGAGTACCGGAAACGCTGAATCCACTGCGGAATCGGGATACATCGGTAGATCGGATTTTGAAGCTGATGTTTTTGCCGTTCATTGGTCAGGATGACAATGGAAAACCAACTGCGGGAGTGGCAGAAAATTGGACGCTTTCCGAGGATGGTCTGACGCTTTCAGTTCAGTTGAAAGAAAATTTGACTTGGCATGACGGTACAGCGGTGACGGCAGATGATGTTGTCTTTTCTTTTGATACGATCGCTGCTTCAGCGGAAGATTCCGTTTATTATCCTGTATTGAATTATGTAGTTTCTTGTACAAAAACTGGAACTTATAGTGTAGCAATTCGGTTTCAAGAGTCCTTTAGCAGCAATCTTTCTGCACTCTATTTCCCGGTAATTCCAGCACATTATTACAGAGGACAAACAGAAGCAGGCAGTGCGGTCAATATGGCGCCAATTGGAAACGGACCTTACCGCATGGAGTCTTATACTATGGCATCTGTATTAACGCTGGTACCAAATGAACAATATTTCGGTACAGTGCCGTCCATTCCGCTGATTACCGTGAAAATTACTGCCAGTGCAGAAACGGATGATTATTCCTTTCGTCAAGGTATTTTGGATGCACTGGTGGCAGATATGGAGGACGCCGGAAGGTATATGACAGAAGACAGCCATACGAAGGGATATGCTTTTGATGCAGGGATATATGATTTTATTGGATTCCAGTTTCAAGATAGTTTATTTACAGATAGAAATTTGAGACAGGCAGTTGCGTACGTAGTGCCTAGAGCATATTTATTTGAAAGTGTATATTTGCAGTATGCAGATATGACCAATACGCCAATCAGCCCTAATTCATGGCTGTATGAAGAAAATGTTGCTCCGTATAACTATGATGCGGAAATGGCAGCAACGATGCTGAAAAATGCAGGTTGGACGGATGCAAATGCAGACGGTGTACTAGAACGGACGGATGAGAATGCAGTGACAACGGAACTGCGAATTACCATTTTGGTCAATGAAGAAAATGTAGCCAGAAAGCAGATTGCGGCTCGAATGGAAGAAGAATTGGAAGCTTTGGGATTTGCGGTGACAGTGGACACACAGCCCTATGAGAGTTATCGTGAAAAATGCTATGCAGGCGAGTTTGATATGATAGTTGGCGGCTGGCAGATGTCAGAGGTTTTGGATTTGTCAGCTTTTTTTGGAACCAATGGAGAACAGAACGTTATTGGATATTCCAATGAAGAAATTGACACATTATTGCAAGCAGCCAACCAGGCAGTTGGGGAAGGGCAGACATTGCTGGCGTACAGCAATTTACAGAAGAAGTTAGTGGAAGAGTTGCCTTATATTAGTTTGGCATATCGGCAAAATATTCTGTTGACCTCAGATGCTGTTGGCGGAGAGATTACGCCGAATCGAATTCATGTATACGAAGGTATCGAATATTGGACACTGCAAACGGACGTAAGATGATGGAGGCGGTAGATCGTGTCTGAATTCAGAAGAAATCCTTTTACAGGAGAATGGACATTATATGCGGAAAATAGAAAAAACAAACCGTATGAGTTTGCTTGGTCAAAACCTGAAAAGAAAAGCGAGAACAGATGTCCGTTTTGTATCGGTCATGAAAGTTGGACAACGCCTGCTGTTTATCAGGACGGGGCAGATGAACAATGGAATATTCGAGTGTTTCCGAATATGTATCCTGCGGTATGTATGGAGGATTTAGGAAGTCCAAAAGAAATTTTTTATGAGCAGGCAATAGGCGCAGGAAGACATGAAGTATTGGTAGATACACCGATACACGGCGAAACCATTGATATGTTTCCAAAAGAACGGTTGCTGTGTATTTTGCAGGTGCTGCGGATGCGGTACGAGAGTATACGTGCGGAAACAGATACATTGTATGTACAGATTTTCAAAAATTGTGGCGCAGAAGCAGGGATGAGTATTCAGCATTCCCATTGGCAGTTGGTGGGGTTACCCATTGTACCGGAAAGGATCCGAAAGATGATGTCCTTAGGGATACAGAAAGATAACTGCCGCTTTTGCAAGATGTTGGCATATGAAACAGAGGTTCAGCAGCGAATTGCGGCAGAGAATGACGCATTTCTTGCCATTGCGCCATATGCTTCTCGATATCCTTATGAGGTATGGATTTTACCGAAGCAACATCGGAGTACATTTGGAGAGCTAACGGAAGAAGAATTGTCAGCATTGGCGGAGATGTTGGGTTGGATTTTGCCAAAAGTGGCGAGACTACGTCAGGATGTGGGATATAATATCTGTATGATGGATGGTCCGAAGAATGGAGATTTTCATTGGCACTTGCAAATTTTGCCGCGAATTGGTGGGTTTGCAGGGTTTGAGAATGCGACAGATTGTTTTATCAACACTGTGCGTCCCGAAACTGCGGCAGCTTATTATCGCGGAAAAGTGGCAGCGGAGAAAAAAAGTTAAAAAATACGCAGAAACAGGGTTACATAGCATGAGAGAAGAAGTACAAAAGCATTGGATGTTCAGAGCTTTTGTGCTTTTTTTCAGAAAAAATTTTTAGAGATTGCTGCAAAAATGCAGAGAAAATGTAAAAACATATGAGAAATGATTTGACTATTTCACATATAAAAGCAATGTATGAATATGTGAAAAGACAGATACGTATCAACAAAAGACCAAGGGTTTTCAAAAAAGAAAATGCTTTGTCAATTTGTTATGATAGAAAGCAATGGAAAGTGTTATAAAAATATATCCAATTGAAAAAATAAGAAGTACATAGGATTCGGTGAAGAGAAAGCGGAGCGGATAAAAAAGGGGCAGCAATATAGAAAGGGTGTAAGAGGTTTTGAAGATGTTTCATTGAGCGAAAACAAATGATATCAGCTATGATTCATACTGCAACAAGAACTCGTTGCGCTCAGAAAATAGGTTCTTATTGTCATGTAACGAAAAATTTTTGCGAAAGAAAAAACACGGTAAAGGGATGGTCAATGTTTTGAACATTGTATCGTATTTTGGAAACAGCTATAATAAAAAATAGTTTTGGACGATTGTAGGCATATGTGAGAGGTGTGAGAAGAGTTTCGCGGTAGAATCGGTTTTTGTTTGATACAGATTGGAGATAAATTGGAAAATACATCACAAAAGAAGAGCAAGGAAACCGAAAAAATTCTCAATACCATGATGGTAATGAGGAAAATTGGCGGGAGGGAGGTGGCAGTATGCTGATCAACCAACAGCTGGCGGAGGAAATGACAAGGGAAATCAAAGGAATTGTACCATTTTACTTCAATATTATGGATGATACCGGTACGATATTAACTTGCACCGATCAAAAACGCAACGGAACCAAACACAAAGGTACTTTTCTGATGACAGCCCAGAATTTGGATGAATTGATTGTGGAGCAGGATAATCAATATCCGGGATGTACCATGGGCGTATTGTTCTCCATTCGGTTTGGTGGGAAGATTATTGGTTTTGTTGGAATTCGCGGGATGCCAGAAAAAATCATTGATTATGGCAGGATTATACAGAAAATGACAGAGCTGCTGGTATATGAAAAGTTTGAAAACTATCGTCAAGAAGCAAATGATCACGCCAATAATGTTTTGATTGAAAATATGATACAAGGAAATCAAGAAAATACGTTTTTTGATATGAGACAGGAACTGACCAAAAGAGGATTAGACTATAAAGGAAATTTTACGATTGCAATTATCAAATTCCAACCGCCTTCTGTATTGTCACAGGATTTGGACTTGGAACGCATTAAACAAAAAATTATGCGGCGTCAAATTCTGGATGATTTATCCAAGCGAAATATATTGGTATCTAATTATCCGGATTACAGTATTGTTGTATCAAATCAGAGTACAGAGGATTTATACCGTTTGCTGCAGTCTACAGAAAACTATGTTGTACATCAGTATAAAACGGGTTTGGTGGGAGCAATTTCCCGTGAAACATCCAGCAATAACCTTGCGAAGGCTTATATGGAAGCGAGTGCTATGATTCGGTTTTTATCAGAAGAGAATAAAAGGGGGATCTATCAATATCGCGCTTCAGAGCTTTCCTTTATATTAAAGCAAATTGTCCCTGCGCATAGTGAGAACCTTTGTCAGGAGGTATTCCAGCATTGCAGCCAGGAGGAGCGATATGAATTTGCAAATTTTATTATTGCTTATATGGATTGCGATGGGTCTTTGAAGCTGATGTCAGATCGTTATTTTTTACATAAAAACACCATACAGTATAAAATCAAAAAGATATATAAGAAAACAGGATATGATATGCGGCGGCTGCAGGATTTATTTGTTCTTTATATTGCAGCACTGCAAGAATAAAATGAGAGAAAGGGGCGCAGAATAAATTGCGCCCTTTTGTTATTCATAACAAAAAAAATAGTGGATTTTGATGTTCCATACTATAGTATTTACAAATTTGGTTTCTTATAATTGCATTATAGAGAGAAAAAGAGACAAAAACAAGAAAGGATGATGAAAAAGAGAGATTAGTTGCTGCGTGGATGAGTAGGAAAGGGAGGAATTTTACATGAAAAAGAAATGGATCGGCTTTACAAGTATGATGCTGACAGCGTCTATGCTTTTGGGCGGTTGTGGCGGAACTTCTTCACAAACAAGTGAAGGGGAAACAGGAGAACAGACTTTCACTTGTAGTTTGGGAACCGTTGCAGCAGAGACAAGCGTTCAGGTTGAAGCAGCAAGAATGTTTGCAGACAAGGTTTCTGAATACACGAATGGCACGGTAACCATCAATGTATTCCCTGCTGGACAGATTGGTACAGACGAGTCGATGGCAGAGGACTTGGAAAGAGGAAACTTAGAATTTGCGTTCCTGAACCAAGGTTCCTGTGCTGGATTGGATCAGATGTTCGATTTTCATTATCTGCCATTCATTGCAAGGGATTATGAAGAAGCAGATCAACTTTTCTATGGCGATGGTGTTGTACCTACCACATTGAGAGAAACGTTTGAAAAACATAATATTACGTTGTTGGGTTGGTACGAAAATGAATATCGCGGAATTTCCAACTCTAAGCATGAGATTCATACAGTAGATGATTTGCAGGGGCTGAAAATCCGAGTTCCGGGTTCTGCTGCTATCAAAGCTTTCTTCGAAGAAGCCGGTGCTCAGACCGTTACAGTAGCGATGACAGAATTGTATACCGCATTGCAGCAAGGTACCGTTGACGGTCAGGATAATGGGATTTTGATTACCCACGACAATAAATTGGAAGAAAAGAATCAGTACTATACCTATTTGAAACATGTGTATGCAATGAGTGGTATTTGCGCAAGTACAACCATTTGGGATCAGTTCTCGGAAGATCAGCAGAACGCCATTTTGCAGGCAGCTTCTGAAGTGCAGGATTGGGAAATCCAAGCAACCAGAGATCAGATCAATGAATATATCGCAGAAATGGAAGCAAATGGTGTTATTTTTACCGAATTGACCGATGAAGAATTAGATTCCTTTGTTGCTGTAGCAGATGCAGTATGGGAAGATATGAAAGAAATTTATGGCGCAGAAAAAATTGACGCGCTTCGTGCAGAAGTAGCAGCGGTACGTGGAGAATAAGAAGGGTTTTGTTTGTACTGCACGGGGAGCTTCTCTCCCTCCCCTGCAGTACCCTTTTTCCTTATAGGTGAAATGGAAAGGAGGAAATGGCGTGTATCAGAAATATGCTGGTTTTGAGAAAATACTCATGAAGTTTGAGAAATTTTTCGTAATGATTGCTTTTGTACTGATTTTTATTACAGTGGTGATACAAGTGGTGCAAAGAGCATTTAACTTGCCGATACCAGATACCAGTGATTTGAGTATTATCGCACAGAGTGTGTTCACCTTTATGTGCGTGGGTATGTTGGTAAATACACAAGGGCATATCACCATAGAAGTACACAAAATGATTAAGAATCGAGAATTCCTCTATATTGTGGAGATGATCAAAAATGTGGTGACCCTGATATTTGCGGGATTATTCATTTATTTGGGATATGATTTGGCAGCTTATGCAATTACAGGCGGCACTGCAACTATGGCAATGCGTATTCCCCTGTGGATTCCATATGGCGCCATGCTGATTGGTTTGATTTTTATGGTATTGCATACCATTGGGGAAATGATGCGTCTGCAGTACTGTAAAAAACATGATTTACCGTTTGCAGAAGAAGAAGACATAGAAAGTATGAGGTGATAGGGATATGGTACTGAGTATTATGATCATTTTACTGCTGGTACTTTTGGTTGTTGGTTTACCGGTTGGATTTACATTTGCCATGTCTGGTGCGATTGGCGCAATACTTTCTGGAATTAACTTGGGAACGATTTCATCTTCTGCTTATTATGCACTGACTTCTATTCCGCTTTTGGCGATTCCGCTGTTTATTTTGGCAGGCGAAATTATGAACCAGGGCAAATTGATTGACCGATTGGTAGACCTATGTGAACTGTTGCTGTTCTGGTTAAAGGGCAGGCTGGGACATGTAGCAATTGTAGCAAGTGCGTTTTTGGGCGCCATGACAGGCTCCTCTGTTGCTACTGTGGCAGCAATTAGCAGTAGTATGGGTAAGCGGATGCAAGAAAAAGGTTATGAAAGAGGATATGTAGCATCACTGACAGCAGCCAGTGGATTGCTGGGAGTATTGATTCCGCCGTCCATTCCTTTGATTGTATATGGTGCTGCTGTAGGCGCTTCTGTATCGGAATTGTTCTTGGCGACGATTATACCAGGAATTATTATGACGATTGTGTATATGCTGCTGCATAAGTCCATGCTGAAAAAAGTGCTGCGCCGAGATACAGAAGAAGGACAAAAAGAAGGTAGCAGCGGATATGATGCAGATTTGATGAAAACAGCAAAAAGATGTATTTTCCGAGCACTGCCTGCAGTGGTGATGCCTTTGATTATTTTGGGGGGTATCTATTCCGGATTGACTACACCGACAGAAGCAGCAGCGATCGCTGGTTTTTATGCACTGGCAGTTATCTTGATTGCAAGAGCGATTGGTCCAAGCCGTGTGCCTGCAATTTTCTTTACGGCAGCAAAAACAGCAGGCGGCATTATGTGTATCATTGCTTTTACCAGCATCTTTAATAAAATTATGACGTTGATGCAGGTGCCGCAAACGATCGCATCGATAACGATTGGTTTGACAGACAATAAATATATCTTTTTGATTTTCGTAAATATTTTACTGTTTTTGGTAGGAATGTTTATGGAGACAAATGCAGCAGTATTGTTAATGTCTCCACTGCTGTATCCAACAGCAATTGCTATGGGCATTGATCCAATTCATTTTGGAATCATTTTGGTAACCAATATCGAAATCGGTTTGATTACACCACCTATGGCAGCCAATATTTACGTTTCGGCGAGAATCAACAGATCAAATTTGGTGGAAATGTGGCCGTATATCAGGAAGTTTTTGCTTGTTTCCATATTGGTTCTGTTGTTAATCACTTATGTGGAACCAATTTCGCTGTGGTGGAAGATGATCTAAAGAAAGGGGTTTTGGTATGAAAGGCAGAGTTGTTTCTATGACGGGCATTGAAGAAGTTACCATCAAGGAATTTGAAGTGCCAAAAGCAGAAAAAGGTCAAATTATTATGGAAGTGATCAAGAGTAATATTTGCGGATCGGATATCCATATGTGGGAAGGAAAACATATCTTCAAAAATCATGTGTTGGGGCATGAAATGGTAGGCAGAATTCATGAGCTGGGAGAAGGTGTTGTAACCGATTATGCAGGGCAGGAGGTGCATGTAGGAGATCGTATTTGCCCGGTTTATTATTTGACTTGCCTGAAGTGTGAAGCTTGCTTGGAAGGACATTTTAATGTTTGCACGCATGGCAGTGATTTTCAGGGGCAACTGGCAGATAAGTACCCGCATTTTACCGGAAGTTTTGCAACGCATTATGTGATCCAACCGAACCAGTATTTCTATAAAGTACCAGACAATATTCCGGATAATGTTGTGGCAGGCGCCAATTGTGGAATTTCCCAAATGCTGTATGCAATGGAAGGGGCAGGAGTAAAGCCCAATGATTTTGTAGTAGTACAAGGTATGGGTGGTCTGGGACTGTATACATCCGCAATCTGTGATGTGATGGGGGCAAATGTGATTGCGGTAGACGCAGTGGATGATCGTTTGGAAGAAGCAAAGGCATTTGGCGCAAAATACACCATTGATATGAAACAATTTCCTACCAAAGAAGAACGTTATGCGGAAATTACGAAGATTACAGGAAAGAAAGGTCCAGATATTGTTGTGGATGTTGCCGGTGTGCCGTCTGCTTTTGATGAAGCGGTGCGCATGGCAAAAATCGGCGGCACTATCGTAGAAATCGGGAATGTCAGCATAGAAGAAAGTCAATGCACCAGTGTCATTCCAGGGCTGATTGTCAGAAAATGTTTGACAATCAAAGGTGTGCTGCGGTATCAGCCATATTATTTGTATCGTACATTGCAGTTCCTTGCTAGATATCATGATACATATCCGTTTGATTCTTTGACAGATAAATGCTATAGCTTGGAAGAAACACAAGAGGCATTGCAAAAAGCTGCAAATAAAGAAGTCAAGAGAGCTATTATTGAACCCAATCAATAAAGGGGGCAGAATATGCAGGAAGAAAAAAGATTTGCCAGAAGGTCTCTTCTCTATGTGCCAACCAGTTCACCCAAAAAGCTGGAGAAAGCGTTATCTATTGATGCAGATGGAATTATCATGGACTTGGAAGACGCCGTCAGCTTATCGGAAAAAGAACATGCACGAACCTTGGCAATGGCGTGGATTGGCAAATTAAAAGAAAGTGGAAAAGAAATACTGGTACGCATCAATGGCTTAGACAGCTTTCTGGGGGTTTTGGATTTGATCGCCATTGTAAAAGCTGTGCCGCATACCATTATCTTGCCGAAAGCAGATGTTAAAACAGTGGAAATGGCAGATATGCTCTTGAGCATGCTGGAAGCGGAGGAAGGATTGTCCAAAGGTACGATTGCTTTGGTTCCGCTGTTGGAAACGGCAGATGGTATTTTGTCTGCTTCTGATATTCTTGCGGCAGCAACAAGAATCAATGGAGTGCAGTTGGGAGCAGAAGACTTGACAAAAGAGCTTTCGATTCCGCGAACAACAGAAGGACAAGAGATTGCATTTGCCAGACAGATGTTGGTTTATGCAGCGCGTCAGGCAAATATCGATAGTTTCGATACGCCCTTTACAGGAATCCATGATGAGGCAGGCATGCGAACAGATGCGGAAAATGCAAAAAATATGGGATTTACGGGAAAGACCTGTATTTATCCGACACATGCGCTTTGGATCAATGAGATTTTCCGACCAAAGGCAGAAGAAGTGGCTTTTGCCAGAAGATTGGTAGAGGCATTCCGGCAGGCAGAGGAAGCGGGAAAAGGTGCATGCATGTTTGAAGGAAAAATGATTGATCGCCCCATCGCACAGCGGGCAGAAAAGATGATCGAAAAGGAAACGTTAATTGCTTTGGCAGAAAGAAAGGAGCGGATATAATATGCAGGAGTTTGAATACATCGCATCGTTGATAACAAGAGCGAAAAAAGCGCAGAAAATTGCGGAAAAATTTACACAGGAAGAAGTCAGAAGATATGCAGCGGCAGTTGGCTGGCTGGCATTGAACAGAGCGGAAGCATGGGCGCAGATGCATTATGAAGAAACGCATATGGGGGATATTCCAAGTAAGATCAATCGGATTCAGGCAAGAGCAAGAGGCTTGATGCGTGATTTGAAAGATGCTAAGACGGTAGGCGTAATTGAAGTGGATGAGAAAAAGAAATTAATGAAAATCGGGAAACCGGCAGGTGTCGTAGGTGCATTGATTCCGACAACGGTACCGGAAACGGTTGTATTTATGGGAGCGATGAACGCAATGATGGGGCGAGATGCCATGATCTGCTCTCCGCATCCCAGAGCAAAAAAGACTACCATGCAGGTTGTAGAAGAAATTCGTGCGCTGTATCGTAATATCGGGATTCCGGATGATCTGTTGCTGTGCATAGAAGAACCTTCTATTACAAAGACCAATGAATTGATGGCACAGAGTGATTTGGTAGTAGCAACTGGTGGCGCCGCAATGGTAAAAGCAGCCTATTCTTCCGGTACTCCGGCGTATGGTGTAGGTGCAGGCAATGTTGTTGTTGTCATCGATGAAACGGCGGACTTGCAGGATGCTGCAGAAAAAATCAAAGCAGCGCAATTGAATGACTTGGCAATTGGCTGTTCTACGGAAAATGCTGTGGTGATCCAAAAGGATGTTTATGATAAAGCGATTCAGGAAATGGAAAAGACTGGCGCATATCTGTGTAATGCGGAAGAAAAGCAAAAATTGCAGGATGTCCTTTGGGTAAATGGTCATTTGAATGCAGATATCATTTGTCGTCCGGCATCTGAAATTGCGCAGGAAGCTGGGATTGATTTGCCAGAAGGAAAAACATGGATTCTGGTGGAAGAAACGGGATATGGAAAAGAATATCCGTTCTCCGGTGAGAAGTTATCCGTTGTCGTGACTGCATATCGCTACGATACGTTTGATGATGCGATTGCATTGGTAAATCATATTCAAGCATATTCTGGTGCAGGGCATTCTTGCGGAATTCATAGTAATGATGATGACAGAATTTTGAAATATGCGCTGGAAACATATACCAGTCGTGTAGCAGTTCGTATGACGGTTGGAATGTCTAATGCAGGAAACTGGAATAACGGTATGCCTTTTACTGTAAACTTAGGCTGCGGTACCTGGGGTGGAAATATTACTTCAGAGAATATTACATATAAAAACTATATCAATACGACTTGGGTAGCACGAGAAATCTTTGACTATGTGCCTCCTACAGATGAAGAACTTTTTGGTGAGGTAATGGGAAACTCAGAATGGTTTCAATAACATAAAGTGATCCATTGCAGACTTCTCTCTTTGAAACGTGCATAAGCTTGGCAAAAGCGGCAGGATGCTGAAAACAGCAACTGCCGCTTTTGTTGTGCAAAGAACAGGAAGTTTTTGGTGGACACTGCGAAAGGCAAAACAAGAAGATATTGAAATGAAAAGGCATTTTCCCGTACTCACAGTGTGAAGAATAAAGAAAGTTTCCCAAATGTTTTGCACATTTTTGCAAAAGATGTCAAAAAAGCTGGAAATGCTTTAATTTTAGCCGAATCAACTTAGTTTTGTCGATGAATTTCCGGCTGCAGTGTATGGTGAGAAAGAGAAGATCATAGAGCTACTCGGGAAAGCATTCATATAATATGGCTGGAACATAGAATGATGCTGATATCAGAATGAAAATGATGTAAAAAAGTCAGTAAGAGCGGAAAATGGAGGAATTTGGATTTCATGGAAGGAATATATGTGTGATTGCGGACGGAGTACATACCAGCACTGCGTATGAGTATTTGGTGGAAGTATCTGTCGCAGTCAAGGGGCAGTAAAAGCAGGAGAAGAAATGGGTATGGATGGCAGGAGCGGCATGGCAACAGGGTATGGTTTGTCTTTTGCAGTATTTGTGGATGGTACAGCGATCTTCTGCATATTACAGAAATGAAGTATCATAAAGAAGCATTTGGGAGGAAACTATTGTGGACAAATTTGGAAAAAATGGTTATTATTTGATATAAAAAAGGAAGAGAGTTAACGATTTCAGAAAAGAAAGACATTGACTCTTATTTTTGTGTAGAGAGGGGAAGAGATGTTATATAAATTGAGAGAGACGGGGACGGAAAAAGCGAATTTAGGTTTAATGAGATGGAAGCAGATGAGGATGCGGGATAAGTGAAAGGAAGTGGGAAGGTTAGGAGAAAAAAGGTATACATTGCATTCTGATGGGGGCTGCTTTATAATAAAACATAAGAAACGGGGGATAGAGTATGCAAAAAAAGTTGACACGAAAAGAGCAGGCGCAGATTACCAAGCGAAATTTATATGATGCGGCAATTGCATTGATAGAACGTAAGGGATTTGAAAATGTTTCAATTGAAGATATTACAACAGCTGCGAATACAGCAAAAGGTACATTTTATTTATATTTTAAGTCAAAGCAGGACTTGATTTATCATACGATTGCATTGTACGACGAAATTGCGGAGCGGGCATATGAAGGCGTAAAAGAATTGGAAACGTTTCAGGAACAGCTGCAAACATATCTGATGCTTTTGAATCAAGATGTTGCAAAAATTGGAGATAATATCTTAAATGCATTAATGGTGCAGAACTTATTGGAAGAGAAAAAGTTTATTACCGTAGAGACGAGGGCAATTTATCGGGCGCTGAGAAAGATCATACAACGGGGGTTTGATACGGGCGAACTTTCACAAGCTCATCATATGGATGAATATTTGGAGATGATTATTATTTTTATACAAGGATTGGATTATTATTGGTGTAATGCTGCGAAAGAATTTGATTATGTTTTTGCTACCCGAAGAGAAGCGGAAATCTTCGCCAAGGGGCTGGTTGCGATTTATCGAAAACGGGATTAAGAAAAAAGGAATTCGAATTTATCAATCGAATTCCTTTTTTGTGGGAAATAGAAATACAGCGTATGTATGAGAGTATGTAGATAGCTGATAAAGTCATTTTATTCTGTGAAGGATGACCAAAGCGGATGGAATGCAGAATATGGACGGAATGCATATTGACAAAGAATAGAAAAGTATTATACAGTATGATTAGAACCAGAGTCAGTGAAATGGATTCATCCATAAAAGAGAAGAGGGTATTATTTTAGAAAAAAGTTGGAGGTGCAAATATGGGAAATGGATACTCATCGATTCGGAAAGAAGCGGATATTCGAAAGAAATATACCGTACCGGATTTGCGTTATGTGGCGGGGCATTCTATTGGAATTATTGCGGTGGACTTGAAATATCCAAAGTTGCCGGGAAATGTTGTAAATGCAACCACATATCGTTTTCCGGTGCTATATAAAAAGGTAACATTTCAGATTGAACAGTTGTTTACAGGAGATCCGGCGCTGAAAGAAATGATTATTGACGCAGCGAAGGAATTGGAAAAAGAAGGTGTCCGCGCAGTGGTTGGTGCATGTGGATTTTTTGCAAACTTCCAGAAAGAGGTAGCGGATGCTTTGGAAATCCCGGCTTTTTTATCCAGCATGGTACAACTTCCGATGATTAAGACTGGTTTAAAGAGTGGAAAGAAAATCGGAATTATCACAGCCTCTGGAAATGACATTACAGACCAGATGCTGATCCAGATGGGTGTACAGCCAGAGGACTGTTATATTGAAGATATCGGCAGTCTGGAAGGCTTTAAAACCATTCGGTATGAATATCCTTATTTGGATAACGAAAGTATTGCCGATACGGTAGTTGGTGCAGCAGAAAAGCTGGTGCGGGAGCATGATGACGTTGGAGCGATTTTGCTGGAATGCAGCGATATTCCTCCGTATGCATATATGGTACAGGATGCTGTCAATCTGCCGGTATTTGATTTTATCACAATGATTAACTGGGCACACCAGGCAACAACGCAGCAGCCCTATCTAGGATATTTCTAATCAGTGGATACAAAGGGTTGCAGAATGGGAGGGAGACGTATGGAACCGGCGAAACGCAAGTATGATTTTATTGTCATTGGATTAGCGGTTTTTGCAATGTTTTTTGGGGCAGGCAGTTTGATTTTCCCGCCGTATTTGGGGATGACATCTGGAAATGACTGGTTTTTGGGCTTTTTATGTTTTTTCTTTACAGATGTTGGTTTGGCTTTTGTCACAGTAGTGGCGATGATCCGAGGCACAGGGAAAATGAGTGGAATGACAGGCGTGATTGGAAAAGTTCCGTCTGTGATCATCAATACGGTGGTTCTCGTTTGTGTAGGGCCATTATTTATCGTGCCAAGAAGTGCGGCGACAACTTTTGAGATGGCGATCGTTCCTCTTCCGATTTCCTTCCATAGTTTGATTTTTTCTGTTCTCTTTTTTACGATTGTTTGGATTTTAGCCATTCGGCGTTCTCGGTTGGTGGATGTGATCGGAAAATATTTAACGCCGGTTATGCTTGTGGCATTGTTAATCCTGATTATTGTCGGTGTCCTGTATCCTCTTGGAAGGGCAGCGGAACCCACCTCGTCTTCTGTAGTAAAGGACGGGATTATTGCCGGCTATCAGGCGATGGACGTTTTGGGCGCATTAACGGTTGCGATTGTCGTCATGGCAAATGTAACTAGCCGTGGGTATACGGAGAAAAAAGAACGTGTTGGGATTACGGCGAAAGCATGTGTTGTTGCCGGAGGAATGTTGTTTCTTGTCTATTGCGGACTGACGTACTTGGGTGCATCCGTTTCTCAATTTTATCATGTAAATACTGTGAATCAGGCAAGTTTGATTGTTGCGATTACCAATGATTTATTTGGTTTCTATGGAACACTGTTATTAGGCATTATCGTTGCCCTGGCATCTTTGACAACAGCAGTTGGAGTTGCTTCTGCCGTTGCGGCATACTTTGAGACGTTGTTTGGCGGAAAAGTCTCTTATTCTGTATTGATTACAATCGTTATTTTGTTCAGTACCGTTGTATCCAATTTTGGTTTGACGACAATTATTCGTTTTGCTGAACCGGTACTTTCATTGGTTTATCCGGTGATTATTGTTTTGATTGTATTATCTTTTTTACAAGATAAAATCAAAAATCCAAGAGTATATCAGTTAGCGACGTTATTTGCATTGCTTACTAGTTTCTGTTCCGTAGGTGGTATGCCGTTTGTGAATGAAATGCCGTTGGCAGCATATGGCTTTGAATGGATTCTGCCAGCAGTTGCCGGCGGGTTGATTGGTGTATGTATTCCATCCAAACGGAAGATTTGAATCGGCATTGCGTTTGGAAGAACGGGAAACCGAAAAAATCTATTGACAAATATGATTTGCCGTCTATAATGGAATTAAATGAATGGTAGTCAGTGAAATAGAGTCAATTTGTTGCAGCAAAAGCGAATTGACAAAGCATAAGAAGTGATTTCGGGTCAGTATCAACGGCGTTGGACACCAATAAGGAGGAAAGATGATGAAAGATTTAAGTTATTTAGAAGGAAAACCGATTGCTGTTTTGGGTGCGGGAGGCATCGGCAAAGCGATGGCAGCAGATTGTGTATTGGCGGGACAGGAAGTGATTCTGTGTGATTTGGAGCCGTTTGCTTCAACATCTCTGAGCAATCTGAAAAATGGTTTTCGCTTTCATGGAAATCAAACAAATAAATTCGGATTTTTCCGGGAAGGTGTGGCAAAGTTTGATAAAATCACCACATCTGTTGCGGAAGCGGTAAAAGATGCAGAGATTATTATTGTAGCACTTCCTGCAGTTGGACATAAACTGTTTTTCCGGGAGCTGATTCCGCATCTAAGAGATGGGCAGATTATTCATATTTTCCCAGATAACTATGGTACCCTGGTATTACGCAAAATGATGCGGGAAATGGGATGTGACAAGAAGGTTGTTGTTGGAGGATGGTCTAGTGCGCCTTATGGCAGCCGAATTGAATCGGAAGGTCCGTTTATGCTGCCCAGTACTAGAATCATTTATCGGGCGATTACACTGAGAGGCGCAGCTTTGCCGATGACAGATCAGGAAGTATTTTTGGAAAGTGTGAAATATATTGGTGCAATGGATGCCATTACAACCGGTTTGGGTCCTGTAGGCGGCAATACAGTAATGGATACCGGATTCAGCAACGTGAATCCAATTTTGCATTGCCCCGGTGTGATTTTAGGTGTTGGTGCATTAGAGAACTATGGACTGATTTATGGAGACAATAAATATGATTTTTCGATTTATTGCCATGTATACAGCCCGACGGTTTCCAAAGTGCAGTATGCTGTATATCAGGAGGAATGCAGGATTGCAGAAGCCATGGGTGTTGGGATTCAGCCTTTTGAAAAAGAAGAGTTTTTCTCCAGATCCAATATTTTGGGTAGCGAATATATGGGAGAAGGTATGCATGTACCTTACGATGAAGTATATGAAATGGCGCTGGGTACCGGTCCGTTCTCTGTAAATCATAGATATATGACAGAAGATATTCCCATTGGATGCCATGTGTTCCATGAATTAGGGAAAAAATATGGTGTGGCAACTCCGGTGATTGATTCGATGATTCACATGGCAAATGCGATGTTGGATCGGGATTTCTTTGCAGAAGGATTGACACTGGAAGAATTGGGTATTGCGCATATGACAAAAGAGGAATTGTTGAACTATTTGAATAATGGCGTGTATACTGCTTAAGGGAATGGCAAAATAGTGAAAATTTGACAGTTGACTGAAAAAGCTGAACAGCTGGAATGCTGTTCGGCTTTTTTGCTTGTTATGGAGAAGCATGATTGGAAGAGGAATGAAGTTACGGAAGTATGTTCGGAACGATAACGAAGTGGCTGCGTTATCATTGATACCTAGCTAATAGTTGTAGAAAAGTTACAAGTAGTATGATTGACAGGAATTGTTTCAGAAGATATTAGGAAACAGTTCCTGTTTTTTTTGTAAAGCGGTTTATTTGAATGGATTTCGCTCGATGTCTTAGATGATTTGGTGTTCTAAAAAAAATCCAGATATTGTTAGGTTGAATCAACAACAAAAATGTATAGAAAAGATGAGAAAGGAACATTGCTGCGTATGATATCGGAGAATGTTTTTTCTGTGAATTGAGATATATGGTTTGAGCATGATTTTCATGAGAATACGATATAGCATTTGATAATGCTGATGCAGAGAGAGGAAGTTGGATGAGATACCGTGCTTTCGCAATATGAAAAGAGGGGAATGGAAAAGCGTCAAGGCGGTTCCATGGAAAGCTCTGACAGAAATGAAAAAGTTACTGTATTTAATAGGTAGAAACTCCTTTTGAAAAGCAAAATAGGATAGATTACTTATGTAACAGCATTTGATTAAGAGGATCCGGTTCAATGGGATAAAAAATACTTGGATATCTGGAAAAGAGCAAAGGATAAAGGCAATGGCAAGAAAAGAATGATCAAATATCACTCTTGTATATAAAAATTTATATACAGGAAAATTGAGGATATATTGGGAAATAATACTAAATATGTCTGAATGCTGCCGATTACGGCGGATTACTTCCTTTTTGATGCTGTTTTTTGTATGTTAACAGAAAAAGAAAGCTTAGGTGCTGTATTGCAAGACGCTATCTTTTATGATGGCGACAACAAAAAGGAGCGATTTGTATGTATCAAATTACAGTATGTGGAAACAGAAAAGCATTTTTTCAGCAGATAGAATCGATACTAAGGAAGTTGCTGGAGAAAAAGCAGATACTGTATCAAGTGACCAATGTGGGAATGGAACGTTGGGAAAGCGGGCAAAGTTTCGGCAAAGAACAGGCATTATACATTGTGGAAGTGGTATGGGAGGACAATAAAATGGGTCTGGCTTTTGCACAGGAGATCAGGCAGAAAAATCCAACTGCTCAGTTGATTTTGTTGGCAGATACAGCGGAATTTTGGGAATGGGGATATGCTCTGCATGCGATTACTTATTTGCTTTATCCGATACAGACCAATAAGTTGGAAGATGCGATTTTATATAGTCTAGAAAATGCCAATCTGAGGGATTACAAAATTACAGTAAAGGACAGCAGCGGAAGCATGCGCAGTATTTTACAGGAAACAATTTTGTATATTGAAATCATCAACCGAGATATCACCATCCACTTAAAGGGGGGCGTACAGGTCTATTGCCGCGGCACATTGAATCGACTAGAGGAAAAACTAAGTAAGCATTTTTTGCGATGTCACAGTAGTTTTGTGGTCAATATGGAATATATTCGCAGTTATCGGCGGTATGAGTTTTTATTGATGGATGGCAGCAAAGTGCGTATCAGCAAACAAAACTATAATAAAAGCGTCAAAGCATATCAGCAATACCAAGGGGATCGGATGTAAAATTCCTGATTATGTATAAACCATGCTGATTAGGTACAGTTTATTTCGCGAATAGGAAAATTGTGGTATGTTTAATGTGTAAATTCGGATTATTTTAAGATAGGCAAAGTATGTGCAGGAGCGGAAAAATTCATACAAAATATATATTTTGATATATTTCTTGTGTGAATTCTGGACAATATTACTAGGATTGTCATATTCCCGCCTATAGACATCGTTGAGAAGCCAAGTCAATAATCTGTGTTTATATTGCTTTTCAAAATGCGCTGGCATATTCATGAAAAGTGAAAATAAAGAGAGGGAGGAATGCGGAAGAAATTTTTTGTTTGCGACAAAATATTAAAGGAAAGGAGTTAGAGAAAGATGGTGAAAAAACGTTTTTTAAGCGTCCTGATGACCATTGCAATGGTTGTGACCATGTTGCCGGCAACGGCATGGGCTGCTGACCCCACAGGCTCTTACAAACTGTATTTTGTAGAGCAAGGGGAGAGTGTGACAACTTCTAATAAAGCAGATGAAGAAGGCACATTTGCTCTGAATGGCGCAAAAAAAGTCAGCCAGATTACAGGCAGCTTGCCAGACGAAAGCCAAATTTTGGAAGCGCTGGAATTGTCAGGCGACACGGATGCTTATGTTTTTAGTCCTTGGATCAAAGAATGGGATGCCAACAAAGCAAAAAACATTGAAGCGGAGGACGTAGCTGGTTTGAAACTTTCTAGCGATAAATTACCTTCCAGCAATGTAGTGATGTATCGCTTTGTGACAACAAATCCTGATGCAGTGCAGGAGGACGTAGGGAGAAGCGCAGAATTCATCCCTGTATTGGTAGAGCAGGGTGAAACAGCAACTTCTGATGATTGGGGAGAAGCAGCAGGTATCTCTGTAACGCTGGACGAAACAGATGCACTGGTGGAAGATGTGCTGGATGATATCCCTGATAAGGCAGATTTGCTGAAAACAGTAGGTTTGGATGATGCAAATCCGGATGATTACCGATTCAGCGGATTGGTAAAACCGTATGATTTGAATAATACCTATAAAAACGGTATTGCATCTGATGCGGTAGATGAAGATTTGACTTCCAGACTTAACAGTAAAATGGCAGCAGCAGATGCAGATGTGATATTCTATATCTTCATCACGCCGAAACCGGTAGCTACCTTTACATTGGAAGTTTATACTGCTTTGGGACAAACGACCCCGACAGAAATAACGGTGGCAGTACCGGATGGAACGACTTATGGTGAAGTCAAACAGCAGATACTAACTAGGGATGGGCTGTTGACCTTGCTGCAGGAAAATGGTATATTTGAAGACCTCAATGCAAATGAAATCAGCTGGGATGGCAGCTTCTATGCAGATGGCAGTTGGGACAGCAAGATTGGTTTTTCAGGTGATGAGGATTGGATCGATGCGACAAATAATGGTCAGTCGAATGGCCAGAATCCGGTAAGCAGCGAGGGTGTACTGGAAATTCTGGTAACCAGTATTTATACCACCTATGGAGTAACGTTCCAATTGACAGATGCAGCGGGTATTGTATTGGCTTCTTTGCAGAAAACGACTGAAAATCAGAGAACACAGGTAACAGAACTGGTACCGGATGTGAACGGTGCGGATAAAGAGGCAATCTATCAAGCGTTGGTAGATAGTAGCTATTGGACAGAATCTGTTCCGACCGTAGATATGGTTGTTTTTGCAATAGATGAAACCGGCTGGTTGGGTGGTAGCAATGATCCATATGATTTGAGCACACCGGCAATATCTGCAGATGGCGATACGCTGAAAGCGACATTGCTTGTAACAGAATTGGTTGCTGTTACGATTGACGATGCGGAAGACTATGCCTTGAATACGATTCCAGAGGGGACGACAGTAGATGCGTTGGCGGACAGGCTGGAAGAAATGGGTGATCCCACTCAGGAAGGCAAAACCTTTGCGGGCTGGATGGTGACAAGTCTGAATGGCAGAACTTATGCAGCACCACAACCTTTGGCAACTGTTGTTGATGTGAGTGGTGACGCTGTGATCACTGCAATCACCCTGAAGGCAACATGGGAAGATGCAACAACTCCAGAAGATCCAACAGATCCTGAAGTAACCTATGTTTCTCCTACTTACTATGTGCAGTATGAGAACGAAACAAAATCCTTTGTACAGACCGTAGAAGAAGGCACCACTTATACAGAGGCTGCTCCTACGGAAGAAGCCATCAGAGATGCATTTGGCATTGCAGAAGATGCAGTTATTCATGTGGATGGCTGGTATGGTCAGAGTGCATGGGAAAGCGGCAATAGAGGCGAAGAATACTATTATGCAGGTATGAACGACGCGGCTGCAACTGCTGGCGTATTGTTTGCAGATGTAACTGCGGAAGCAGCTGCACCGGAAACGGTGACGGTTACCTATAACGTACGGTATAATGGGAATATTACACCGATTGAAAAACAGGTGGCAGTAGACAGCAATTATGAAAGTGCAGTTCCAACAGATGCTGAAATTCTGGCATTGTTCTCTATCGTAGGAGATGCCAGTGTTACAGTAAATGGCTGGTATGGTCAGAGAGCATGGAACAGCGGCAATCTGACGGAAGAAAATCGTTATGACCTGAGTGAAACGGTTGTAGATGGCGGCATACTGTATGCGGATGTTACCATCACAGAAGAACAGCCGGAACCTCCTATTGTGGAAAAAGTTGTAACCTATTATCTGTATCTGGGTGATAACAGAGTAGATTCTGTTGCAAGCGTAGTGAGCACAACAAGCAATGCAGATGCAACCTATGCAGATATGATCAGCCAGGATCAGGTAGTAGCCGCATTGCGTGATGCTGGTTTGCTGAATGACTATGTAGATCCGCTGGTAACCGTTGGCGATTGGCAGTGCAATGAAGATTGGGCGGCAAACAACGGTACAGCATGGGATATGAGTCAAGTGGCGGTTGTTCAAGGTGGTGTGCTGCATGCGCAGGTAACCATTGCAGAACAGGCGGAACCCGCAACATACCATGTGGATTATCATGTATATGTAGGCGATAACTATGTAACTATTCCGGTAGATGTTCTGGTTGCAGATGGAAAAACGTGGGCAAATGCAGCGCCTAGTGTAGAAGATATTACAACTGCACTGAAAGATGCAGGACTCATGACAGATCAGGATACTTTGACGCTGGGCAACTGGCAGAATGAAGGTACTTGGACTGCAAACAACGGAGAAGGCGAAGCGTGGACAGGTCTGGGTGAAGTCATTGCCACCAATGGTTGGCTGTATGCACGTGCAACGGTAGCACCTACGGTAAATACCGTGACATTCCAAGTACAGCTTCCAGAGGAAACAGTAGTATTAGATGAACTGGAAATTCCTGTTGGAGAAACATTGACCGTAGACCAAATTGCAGCACTGGAAACTGCTTTGGCAGCACAGCTGGGTGACAGTCTGGAAGCAGGCGTTTGGTCGATTGCCGGCGGCGCAAATAATGGATTCCAGAGAGAAAATCTGGGAAGCATTGGAGCAGATGACCTTGCGGACGGTGTTGTAATTACAGCAAGTACGAGTGTAAAAACATTCGATATTCTGTTTGACGAAGCTGGTGGCAGCGAAGTTGCAGATCAGAAAGTAGCGTATGACGGTACGGTGACAGAACCGGCTGCACCTACGAAAGCGGATTATCAGTTCAAAGGCTGGACACTGAATGGGGAAGCATATGACTTTACCACTCCGGTAACCGGCAGCATCACACTGGTCGCACAGTGGGAAAAACTGCCTGTAACAGTGGAATATGTTCTGCATGTGGCTGTAGATGGTGCTGCAGAACAAACATATACTTTCCAACAGGAAGCAGCAGATCAGACTTATAGACAGATGGCTCCTACAGAAGAAGCGATTGTAGAAGTGCTGACCGATGAATTTGGTTTTGATAGTAATGCACAGTCTTATGCTATTTCTTTGTGGGTAGGTCAGACTGCAAGTGAGAGTGGTCACTACGATGTAGAATATGCTGGTATGGACGAACCCGCAGTAGATGGTGGTTCTCTCCATGCGAAAGCAACCATCACAGCAACCACAGGGACTGCGTATCTGACACTGAAAGATGCAGTCAGTGGACAGGAAATTGCGAATGATACCGTAACATTTACCGTTGGTCAAACAGCGGGAGTGTTCCAGGATGAGCTGAAAGCATTGGCAGATTCGAATGTATACAATATGGATACCTTTGAGATGCTGACCAACTCTGATGAGGTATTGACAGACAAAAAGTACATCACTGCACAAGTGAATGCTTATGTAGACGTAACATTCCGCTTTGTGGATGCAGATGGAAATGAAGTGGCAACGCTGACCACAGAAAATTTGACACAGGGCGTAGATACCTTTGCAAGTGTAGTGCCTACTATGGAAAGCATTCAGAATGCACTGAATGCGGAATATGCTGGTCGTGTGGTTACCAATGTCAGCAACTATCAGCTGACAGATACAAATGGTACAGAGGATTTCACTGGCAGATATGATGCATTTTTGCAAACAGAGATTCTGACGCAGACTCCTTCTGCAACGGTAACCTTTGCACCGCAGCATACCGTAACCTTTGTAAATGGTGAAACAATCTATGCAGAAGTGACTGTGAATGATGGAGAAACTGTTACAAAACCGACAGATCCGTCAAATACAGTTTCGAGTGTGTTCAATGGTTGGTACACAGATGAAACGCTGACAACAGCATTCGATTTTGAGACTCGGATTACAACAAATACAACAGTATATGCAAAATGGAGTGTTGCAGGAGTACCGCTGAACTTTGTATTGCCGGAAGGTTTGGAAGCAAGCATGGCTGGAAATGCAAACATTGCATATGAAGGGCAGACGATTGCAGAGCCTACGGTAACGATCAAAAATGGAGAGGCTGGTTATCACCTGGCAGGTTGGTATACCACAGCGGATTTCCAGGAAGGTACCGAATGGGATTTTGCAGATGCGGTAAGTACAGATGATTATCAAAACGGACTGACCCTGTATGCAAAAGTGGAAGTACAGACCAGATTTGAAGTTTATGGCAACGGTGATTATAGCAATATGACCGGCGGTACAGGCATGGCGCCCAACGAGCAAGCAGATTGGGTAGTATATGGTGGTTCCTTGCCTGAAAAATGGACAGATGCAAAAGATTTGGTGGAAGCAAGTGACGCCGTAGAATTCAATGGTTGGTTTACAGCCGAGGAATGGGGAAAATACAAAGAAGATTTGGACGCTACCGAGGTAGCAGCTGACTTTGTTGTAACAGAACCCGCAACATTCTATGGTGAAACCATTGCCGTATATTCTGTGATGTTTGAAAAAGGCAATCTGCCGGAGAACAGAACACCGGAACTGCCAGCAAATACGACCATTTTGCATGGTGAATTTGTAAATCTGCCCGCAGATGTTTCTCTGGATGGCTATACATTCCTGGGATGGACGGTAACAGTCAACGGTGTAGAACAGAAGTGGGAAGATTTGCAGAGCAATCAGGTAACTGCAAACGGTAATGTGGTTTATACTGCAAACTGGAGCGCAAATCATTACACTGTAACGATTGATATCAACGGCGGTGAATGGCTGAACACAAATAAGCAGACAATTGAAGTTGTATATGATCAGCCTTATGTAAATCTGCTGCCGCAGGCTAGTGCAGACTTTTATAAAGAAGGTGCAAGACTGGTAGGTTGGCAGGATGCAAACGGAAATGACATCGCAAGAGGAGATCTGTATACAATTGCGGATCATTCTACAGTAACAGCGGTTTGGGAAAGTTACGGCGTAGTGGTAACGTTGAATCCCAACTATGCGGGTGGAACAAGTGAAACCATTACAGTAGCATATGGCAACTCTTTGGATGACTATGAAACTGCAAATGGCTCCCAAGATCCCCAGCGGACAGGTTATATTTTCGCAGGCTGGTATGAAGACGCAGCATGCACAACACCATACCAGACCGATAGTTCTGTGACAAAAGCAAAAATGCTGTTTGCAAAATGGCAGGTAGCAGTATCGGTTCAGCTGAAAGTAGAAGGCGCAGCAGAACCTGCTTGGACAGCAACTTATGTTGTGGATGAAAATGGTACACTGGGTGACGAAGCGATTGCAGAAATGATTGCTGCACTGGCAGAAGTACAGGATGAAAATGATACATTCGGCAACTGGTGGGTAAGAAGTGCGGATCGAAACTTTACAGCAGAAGATCTGACTACAGTATCTTTCTCGGCAGCGGATGAAATCATTGGTACGGTAACCAAAGTGCATGTGGTAACATTCTATCTGGATGATGCAGCGGAAGCACCTGTTGTTACATATGAAGTGACCCAGAAAGACGGTCAGGATACGTTGACAAATGAACAACTGGCAGAATTGATGGCACTGGAAGACGATAAAGTGGGCTATGTATTTGCTGGATGGGCAGATGCACAGGGAATTACTTATCCTTATACCAGAAATCTGGGGAGCATTCACTTTACAGATAATGTAACGTTTACTGCACAATGGAAAGCTGCAGCATTGAATTTGAAAGAAGCAACTGTAAATGTAACCAATTCTCCGGTGGAATACAATGGTCAGGCACAGCAGGCAGTTGTAGAAGTGATCAATCCTTACACGAAGGAAGCACTGCCTACCAATGCTTACAGAGTATCTTATAAACTGGACGGTGTAAATCAGAGCGGTGTGCCCATCAATGCAGGTGTGTATGATGTGATGGTTTCACCAACAGCAGCAGGAATTGAAGCAGGTTTGGTTGTATCTGGCAATCATAATTCGCTGATTATCGAAGATGCATTTACGATCTCCCCTAAGAGATTGAGCAAAGATGTTATTACTGTTCCGGAAACATTGCCGGATATGGAAGCAACTGGTGAACAGCTGAAACCAGTATTTGACGTAAGAGATACAGCGCTGGATCAGGTGCTGACAGAAGGTACTGATTACACACTGGCATACGGTGCGAATGTAGAACCTGGAGAAGGTACGGTAACCATCGCAGGTATGGGGAACTACACAGATTCTTTGACGCTGACATTCAATATCGTATCTTCTAAGATAGATATTGGAGATACCGCACAAGTAACCGTGGAAGTTCAGGAAAGCGCGACCTATACAGGCAGTGCAATTGAGCCTACTGTAACAGTAACATTAACAAATGGTACGGAACTGATGAAAGATCAGGATTATACCGTAAGCTATGGTCCCGATCAGGCACCCATTAATGTAGGTACTTATGCTGTGGTGGTAGCTGGTATTGGTGATTACAGAGGTGCAGTAGAAGCACAGTTTGTGATCAATCCTGTAAATCTGGAAAACGCCTCCATTACTTACATTCCGACACAGGATGTCAATGAAGACGGTTCACCCGTAGAACCCGCTGTAGAAGTAAAAATCGGTGATACGGTTGTAGATTCTGCAAATTATGATGTTGTTTACGAAAACAATACCACAGAAGGTACTGCAACGGTAACAGTAACTGGCAAGGCGCCGAACTACACAGGTTCTACCAGCACAACATTTGAAATCAAAGGTATGCGCTACTATGTATACGGTCAGGCAACCTATAATAATGGTAGTATTGCTGCAAATCAGAGCATCAGCCTGACAGGTACGACTGCAGACGGTGAGTCTGTTAATATGACAACAAAGACAGATCGTAATGGGAACTTCCGCTTTGATGATCTGAAAGATGGTACCTATTATGTTGTTTGGGCAGGTAAGAATTTCCCTGCAAATCTGAATGCCTATGAAGACGATGCGAATTAAGAATCAAAGAAAGCGGGAAACAAAGGAGGAACAATAATATGAAAAGACATTGGAAAACATTCCTTTCCATGTGCTTGTCCGTTTCCATCATACTTTCGATGAGTACAGCAGTCTTTGCGACACCTACCAATGTCAGTGGCGGCGGATCTACCAATGTTAGCGGCGGTGGTAACAGCAGCAGTAGCGGCGGCGGTCATAACAACAATAGACAGCCAGATGAAGAACCTTTCGACGATGTAACTAGAGGCGATTGGTATTATGATGATGTGGTGTATGTATATAAAAATGAGCTGATGGCAGGAACGTCAGAAAACTTATTTTCTCCACATGCACCATTGACAAGAGGGATGACTGCTGCGATTTTGTACCGCTATGCAGGTTCTCCAAATGTCGATTACGAACCCATATTTACAGATGTACCTGATGGACAGTGGTATACCGATGGTGTTATGTGGGCAGTACAGGAAGGCATTATGGTAGGATATGGTGACAATACTTGTGGACCGGAAGATTCCGTAAAGTTGGAACAATTGGCGGCGATTTTGTATCGTTATGCAGGTTCTCCTGACGTGGATGTGGATGAGGACAAGGTGCTGTCTGAATTCCCTGGTGGCACAGATGTGACGCCGTACGCAGAGGATGCAATGCAGTGGGCGCTGCAGAATGACATGATTTATGGAAATTCTATGCTGCCGACTGCCGGTGCAACTCGCGCGCAGGCGGCAAAGATGTTTGCAGTATTTGCACAAATGGAAGATACATCGGAAGCATAACCCGATGAGACGGTAGTGTAAAAAAGCGGTCAAGAGCTGTGGCTTTTGACCGCTTTTTGTAAAATTGGTGGAAAAGAGGGATTCGTTTGAAAAGAAATTGGAGAAAAATCGCAGTGGCTGCCGCTGCTGCGCTGACCCTTTGTCCTGCGGGTGCTTTGGCGGCAACAGGCACCAACCTTGTGATTGATGCGGATACCAATGAAGCAGAAATGATTTCCGAGGAAATTGATGAAGAAACCACTGCACAGATTAACGAGGAATATCGTGCGCAGGAAGCGGAGGAAGAACAGCAGCGGGAAGAGGCGGCGCAGCAAGAGGCAGAAGAACGTGCAGAAGCATGGCGGCAGGAGCAGGCGCAGGAAAGTCAGCATACAGCTGTTGCCACGGAAACATCAGAAAGTACAGCGGGTACTGTTCCAGCCAATCCGTTCCGCGATATACAAAGCAGTGACTGGTTTTATCGTTATGTACTAGATGTATACAGCAAGGGGCTGATGTCCGGAATCAGTGACACAGAATTTGCACCCTCTGCCACACTGACCAGAGGAATGGTTGCCTCTATTTTGTATCGCATGGAAGGCAATCCTGCAGTGACCGTATCCAATACATTTACCGATCTTTCAGACGGTCAATGGTATACGAATGGTGTATTATGGGCAGCACAGGAAAGGATTCTTTCTGGTTATGGAGATGGCAGATGTGGTCCTAATGATGCGGTAACAGTGGAACAGTTGTCATCCATTTTATATCGCTATGCAGGTTCTCCGACGGTTCGTGTATCTTTGCAGGATTTGAGCGGATATACTGGAAAAGAAGCGGTGTCTGAATATGCACAAAATGCTGTGGCATGGGCAGCGCAGCAGGGTATGCTGCACGGAACAGATTTGCATCCAACAGTGGCAGCGACCAGAGCGGAAGCGGCACAGATGTTTTCTCTTATGAATGAAAGAACAGTATAGGAGTCATCTGTTATTAAAGCAGTTTATGATAAAATAAAGGATAGGCAAAGTGTGTTTGATATCACGGTGATAGATCAAGCGCTTTGCCTTTTTTTATAGAATAAAAAATAAATTTCCGCACAGATAATAAACGGTATATTGGTAATCATTTGAACGAAAAAAAAATTTTTTATCTGGTTCTTGAAGTTAAAGTAAAATCATAAACCATTATGAATATTTCTCATCAGAGCTGTATGTTTGATCCTGATCTATGGAAGAAAAGGGGAGTATTTTGTAGAAGTATTTCAAATTTTGTTTTTCTATTTCCACAGAAATAAGATCATGATTGAGAATTTTTGTATGGCAGATAAAGCTGAGCGTCTTTATTGTAGTGAGGATCTGCGTCGTATTACTTGAGAAAATGGTCGACAACAAGCGTATCTTTTGAAAAATGGTTGAAGAAATGGGATGGAATGAAATCAGAATGTGTAAACA
>DXEB01000046.1 GCA_019115165.1 Candidatus Anaerotignum merdipullorum
CTACACTGTTGCCAAAATGAACTGAAAGAAGGTACTTCTATGCAAAAACAAAACTACCAGCTGGCGCTGGAACGCACCCTTTCCGCCATTGAACAGAGCCAAACGCGCCCTCACCTGCTTCTGCATAGCTGCTGCGCCCCCTGTTCCTCTTATGTTTTGGAATATTTATCTCATTATTTTGATATTACTGTATATTATGATAATCCCAATATCTCTCCTGCTGCGGAATTTGCACGTCGAGCAGAAGAACAGCAGCGGCTGATTGCGCAAATGCCGCTGGAAGGCAAAGTATCCTGCATCATTGCCCCTTACCAACCGGAACGCTTTGCCGCCATCGCCAAAGGAAAAGAGCAGGAGCCGGAGGGTGGCAGCCGCTGTTTTGCCTGTTATCAGCTGCGGCTGCGCCAAACAGCAGAAGCCGCAAAACAGGGCGGATATGACGCTTTCACCACCACCCTGTCCATCAGCCCGCATAAAAATGCGCAGGTTCTCAATGCCATCGGAAAGGCACTGTCGGAAGAATATGGCGTCTCCTATCTGTTTTCCGATTTCAAAAAAAAAGACGGCTACAAACGTTCCTGTGCTCTATCCGAGCAATATCATTTATACCGACAGGATTACTGCGGCTGCGCCTTTTCCAAGGCAGAAGCGCAAGCCCGCCGACACTCCCAAAACGAAGTCTAACTTTTGCATCTAGAGCCCATCCACCCCGCCGCCCATACAGAAGCAGCGGATTTTCTTTTGCACGTTCCCATCACGGAGATGCCGTAATAGAAATATCTTCCAAACAGCATCCTGTGATCTCTCTGCAACTGCCAGAACATCCTCTGCTTTCACTATTCTTCTTCTGTTCTTACTGATGGGAATCTTCTTCTTTCACATAGATACCATCAATGCGTTCCCCATCATCCCTGCCAACACCATTCCCGTCCAGAAGCAGATCGCCTTTTTCGCCATGCCTGCAAAATTCCCTCTTTTCTTTCCCATGCAATTCTCGTATAATAGAATGCATGGCTTTTACGAAAGGAGAATTTGATATGACTTCGAAACAAAAGGGAATTCTGTGTATTACAGCCTCTTCTTTCTTTTTTGCACTGATGAATCTGTTTGTGCGTCTTTCCGGCGATCTGCCTGCCATGCAGAAGAGCTTTTTCCGTAATGCCGTCGCTTTGATTTTCGCCGCCGTTCTATTGTTTCGGGAACGTCCATCCCTTTCTCTTACGCCAAAATCCAAGCGAGATTTGTTTTGGCGTGCATTGTTCGGCACGGTCGGCGTACTGTGCAATTTTTATTCCGTGGATCATCTGGTACTGGCGGATGCGTCTATGCTGAATAAAATGTCTCCGTTTTTTGCAGTATTGTTCGCTATCTTTTTGCTGAAAGAAAAACCAAGCCGGTTTCAAAGCATCTCCATCTTCATCGCCTTTCTTGGTGTACTGTGCATTGTCAAACCGACCGGCAACCTGAATCTCTTTCCCGCTTTTATCGGCTTGATGGGTGGTGTAACCGCAGGCGCAGCTTATACCTATGTCCGTTCTTTGGGCAAACAAGGGGTGGCAGGACCGTTTATCGTGTTTTTCTTCTCCGCATTCTCCTGCATCGTACTGCTGCCATTTTTGGTCTTGGACTATCATCCCATGACTTTAACACAGCTTGGTATTCTGCTGCTTGCCGGTCTTTCGGCTGCCGGCGGTCAGTTTACGATTACCGCAGCCTACTGTTATGCACCCGCACGGGAAATTTCTGTATATGACTATTTTCAAATACCATTTTCCGCACTCTTGGGCTTTCTGGTATTTGGGCAAATTCCAGACTGGCTCAGTTGGATTGGTTACGCCATCATTTGCACAACAGCTGTTGCCATGTTTTTGCATACCACGCAACAAACAAACGATATATATCAACAAAAAGGAGGATCCTGATGCTGTTTTCCCGCACCTTTGCAGCATTGCGGCGCATGGGAAATGAACGCCTGCAGCTGCCGATTTTTTACGAAAGCCCGCTATCCCTGCGTTTTGAAATTGGAGATGGTACGCTTTCCACAAACCACCCGCATTACTTTCGCTCTGCCCTCTGGCGCGCCTCTTTTCTATTTGAAAACGCCCCAGTCTTTGATACCCTGCTTTGGGTACTGTATCGCACCCCGGATACAGACACTGATGTCGATGCGCTGTTGTCTGCGTTTTGCCGTTTGGCGCGCCTGCCGGGACCTGCAGAGGTTTATACCCAAGCTACCACAGACAGTGACGGTGAACCATTGACCAGAATCTTCTTTTTCTGGGATATGCAGCAAACACCGCCTAACGCCGCAGCTTTGTTGGATGGAATCATACATACAGATTTTCATGGATTTTCCGAATTGTCCTCTGCTGTATTTTTTTTGCAGACCGGCGAGCATCCATTCCTCCTGCATCTTTACGATGACAGAGGAATGGATCTGGTCAGTGACACCACAGACGCCCTTCTGCCTTTTTATCAAGACTGCAGCAATTGGCTGTTGGATTATGACCGACCGCGGATGGACGCCATGTTTTCGTCCCACACACCGCCTTCCGCAGTGCCGAAGCCGCCGGCAGACTGAAACGGTGTAGATTTTTTCATAGCCTTATGCTATACTCTTCTGAAAGCAACCAATCGGCAAATCAGAATTTGTAGGGGGTAACTTCATGCAAGAGATAAAAAATATGCTTTTCGGTATTGCAATCATGGTCGCTTCCATAGCATTTTACTCGGTTTATGATAACGATATGATCGCTGTTATGATAGCGTTTATTGGACTTTGTATTGCAATATACGGTTATTCAAAAAAAGAGAAATAACTTCCCATGGCTCCGCAATAACCTCCTGCTTTTTGGAATTCTCTGGGACTGCCAGAGCAAAATCAGGGGAACTCACATGAATCGCACTGCTGCGCACAGCGAGCCAAACAGGGCACCCCAACCCACTTTGGGAGGAGCTTGCCCATCCGTCTTGCAGAAAAGCCCAATCCCGTCCGTCTATTCTCATAAATGCTCTTCCTTTGGTTCGTTTTGGTCATTTTGATCTGTTTGTCAACAAAAAAGACAGTCGATTTTCTCGGCTGTCTTTTTCACTGCGATTTTATTTACACCGCATATCACTCCATCGATAAAAGCTCGTAACGTTACAATGTGATGATTGGCTTTCCATCCTTGTCCAGCAAGACTGTAAACCCCGATGTATTTCCATCCCGATGAAATACATAATTGACACCGGTTTCTGTGTCCACCCAAATTTCCATCACCTCCACCATCCCTTGATGATACACTTTCTGAAACCGCTCCATACAGACTCCTCCTAACTTTCTATTTATCCCGACGCCCTTCTGCAGAAAATATCTTACCATACCATATGTAAAGGACCTCTGTCTGTCCAGGCATAACGTTCTCTTGCATATTCCTTTCCTGTCGTTTCTCGGTGTTCCTCATCGGATGGTATGATCCATTTCAAAAAACCACGACCTATTCCAAACGCCATACAGAGCATTTCCGCTCCTTCACATCCATTCTGTTCTGCATTTTCATGCAAGCATTCTGCCCGCAGTACGAACCTTGAATAGAAACATCATCAAAAGCGTCCATTCTTTACGATACAGTACCCCAAATATTGCTGTATGCCGTACGATTGTCATCCGGAATCAAACCCAAACGCCAGAACGACACACCCTGAATACCAAACATCTGTGCCAGGTCTATTTTATCCCCGATACTTCTGCTGTCTTCATACCAAATCACTTTTGTTACCTCTCCATCCTGTATCGTCAGATATGGATTGCGATAGGTTTCAGAATATGCCGCCGCTGCGCCATTTTGCAAATAGGATTGAATCGTCTCATACGTATTGTCAATTCCTCTGCTGTTTAAGATTACGCCATTTTGCAGATCCCATTCCACATTTGCAGACGGACTGAGTCCCAGCACAATTTTATCCCGATCTGCAATGCTGTTGCTGATTACATGCAGCCCATAATATACTTGATCAAATGGCGTCACCGGCGTTGTGGTAAACCCGCTTTGCTGCACCTCTGCGGATATACTTTTTGCTTCATAATCATATGCCATCAAAATGACCTTGTCCGCCAATGCACCAATGGCGGAATAATCATATCCATCATAGTATGCACCGTCCGCAGTTACCGGATGCACCGCTACATAAAGCGACTTTCCTTCCGCTGTCAATGCAGTATCCAATTCCTGCAAAAACGCGGTAAACGAATTGCGCAGTGTACTCCCGCTCAAACTCTCAAAATCAATGGTCACACCCTCGTATGGATTTCTGCCTAACTGCCTGTAATCCACTGTCACCTCCTCCATAATGGCGTTCACCGCCGCAGTACGGTTTTCTGCACTGTTTAATATGGTTTCCGCCGTAGATCGGTCAGACAAAAATACGTTCAAGTGGGTCTTTACCCCATTTTGCTGCAATTCATTGACGATATTCTCATATCCATCCGGCACAACCCATTCGTTCCCATTTTCCGATAAGGTATTGACGACAACACCTTCCCCATTTCGATATTCCATTTTGCTCCATCCAAAGGAAACCGCATCCATTTTATCTGCCAATGCTTTTTGATCATAGGAGGAAAATGCATAGAATCCATGTACAAATTCTGTATCTCCGTTCCTTTTTTCATAACAGCGCAGCATCATTGCCGCTGCTTCTTCCCGAGTGGCTGTGCCGTCTGGCAAAAACTGCCCATTCCCCGTACCGCTGACGATACCAAAATCATACGCCAGGTTGATATATCCTTTCTCTTCCGTCACATCTGAAAACGGAGAAGCCGTTTGTGCTGCTGTTTCTACTAAATTATCGTAACCCAGTCCTTTGATTAACATCACTGCCATCTCTGCTCTTGTGATTGCTTCATTGGGTCGAAAATACTGCGTATCCGTATCTATCGCACCATGCGTAACGGCTGTTTCCACACTCTGGAAATACCACTGCCCGCTGTCCACATTGTCTGCAAAAGAGCCTGCCGTTGCATTGTCACTTTCCCAACCAAACATCCGACACATCATGGATACAAACTGCGCTCTTGTCACCGTTTGCCCCAGTCCGAATGTTCCATCATCCATCCCACTGATAAAACCAATCTCGCTTGCTTTCATCACTTCCTGATATGCCCAGTGGTCGCTGGGCACATCCGGAAACGACGCGCCAAATGCCGTCGTTGTTCCAATCGCTCCCATTAGCAGACCAATCAAAATCACTTTTGCTTTCATGCAATCCCTCCTGTATTTCATTCTTCCAAAATCCATACAAACCAATTCCTCATTGGCAACTTGCCCTTTTCCTTCTAACAAACATTTTGTTATCACCTAAACTCTGCTATCGGCATTTTGCTTTTCCGTCTGAGATGCGCGGCACACACAGCATCAAAATTTTCATATTCCTCATCACGTTTTTCTTCTTATTCTATTTTTTCTCAAATATGCAACAGCCAGGATTCGTCTGAATGCAAAACAAAAGAATCCTGTCTTTTCTGTCCATTTTCAGTGCCATCTTGTTCTGCCGCATGCCATTCACGTTTCATCATTCTCTTTTCATACAGTTTTATTCTACTCTTCTTCAGGATGCTTGTGTATTACAAATTTCTTAAGCTTTTTGCGTTTACAAAACAGGAGAATACCCAAACCTGCTGCCGCCGCAGCACAAATCGGCACAATGACGTATCCATATGGAATCCTGACTGCATAAAATGCAACATCGCTTCCCACAGCCTGGAAACATACATACTGTCCGTCTGGTTCTGTATCCAGCAATTCCGCCCCATCTCCGGTCATTTGGTACAACCGCAGCCAGCCGCTTTCTTCCGGTTTACAGTATCGCATTGTATGAACGGTATTGCCGTCATCCGGCAACCGCAATCGCCATCCTTCTGCATATATTCCCCAACCGGTGTATGCCGCTTCTGCTTCGGATATCCTTTCGAGTGAGATACTGTCATCTGTTGCAAAACTGCCTTCTGCCAGTATAATCGCACGTACCCCATCCGCTCTGGTTTGTTTAGAAGCAATGGATGAACTACGCTGCGTATATACCGCTTCCAATACACGATCAAACATCACCGTTTCTGGCAATTCTTCCCATTCACCTGTATATCCTGCCTGGTAGGGCACTTCTGGGATGGATTTGCTATCTGTGCGTGCGCCGTATTCATATGCCACTTCCTCGATCACCGCTCCATTGCTCATAAAAATCAAATAACAGAACCGAAACCGTTCCGGCAATCGCTCCAGTGCAATAAAATCCGCATATGCCATCGGTTCTGCTTTTCCTACATAGCTAATGTCATCCACACCGCCCCAATCACCTTCCAGAAAATAATTCTCCACTACATCGCCTTCCGCTTTTCCGGCAATCGCCCCTGCCGCTTCTCCTGTTTCTTGTATCTCTGGCATCGCACAGCAGCGATAGATATCCATCCCACTGCCTACAATACCACCCACATAGGCATCCCCCTCCAAAGATACCTTCGCTGCACTGTCTCGAATGACGGACTCTGAACTGCCGGCAATCCCACCAATATAGTCTCCGTTTTCACTGACGATTTTACCATAAGCCTCACAATGATAGAGACTTCCCAGCTTCATATAACCGACAATTCCACCGACATAATCCTTCCTGCCGGTGACCGATCCATAGTTGACAGCCTCTCGCAGGACCGCCTTTGTCAAATAACTTCGCTCTAAAGACGTATTGCCTTCCCGTGTTAAGTCACCCTCCGGATCGAAATCGTATTCTACCGCAATGGCGCCGCAGATCCCACCAGTATCTACGTCTCCTTCCACAACTCCATAATTACGGCATTGTTCTACGACTCCTTCTGTAGATGTACTGTTTTCTTCCGAAATATCCTCATACCAGTCCTCTTCCCCATCATTCAACAATTTATCATACATATCTCGGATGATATCCATCATTTCCCGCATCTGTTGGTTCATTGCCCGCAAATCCGATAATATCGCATCTCCATCGCCATCCAACTGTTCTGTCATATCTTCCATTTCATCAAACATAGACCCCGTCTGCTCCATGAGATTATCTATCTGTTCCTTGTATCCTGCATCCGGCACCGGAAATTCTACGGCGCCATCTTCCCGAAAATCACGGACCGCCCAACGGAAATCCGTAACAATATCCGATAATCCCCCCTGGATGTCCTGTAACTGTTCCACAGAACGTTCCAGCCTGGATAATGCACTCTCAAGATCCGTCACTACATCTTCCCCGCTGTCCCATGCATCTTCCATTTCATTTTTGGTATTCTGCGCCGCGCGCTTCAATCCATCTCCAGCATCTGCTAAGGAATCTACGCTTACCTGCAGCTCTGCCAGCGCTTCAGCCATGGCTCCCTCGTTTCCTACACTTCCCATCACATCTTGTACACTCCAGGAAACATTCTGCCATGCGTCTTTATAATTTTGTGCTGCGCGATCTAATGTACTAATTCCATCGTCAACATGATCCACTGCATCCTGTCCCGCATCCGCTGCATCCTGTAATCGGCTGACAGAACGATGCAGTTGATCTACTGCTTCCGTAATGTCATCCGCCACTGCTTCCCCTTCTCCCAGAATATTTTCCAAATCTGCAAGGAAACGATCCACTCGCTGCCCCAAATCGTTGACCTCCTCAATGGCATCGTCTACATAGTCCTCTGTGCGCTGTACCAGATCTTCCGTCGTTCCCCTTGCCTCATCCGTCAGCGCAGCGATAGAGTCCATATGTTCCGAAACACCATCCATCGTCCCTTCCACATGATCCAGCATTCCATCCATAATATCCTGCAAAGCAGAAAATCCGTCCGACAGTCGTTCCAAGTCATCCTTGCTAAAGCGTAGAATCATATATGGCTCCATTTGTCCAACAATGCCACCGACATCTTTTCTGCCATACACCGCTCCTTTGTTTTCACAATCATGCAGATATCCAGACTGTCTTCCTGCAATTCCCCCGACATTATATCCTACATGCGGATATCCAATCTTTCCAATATTCTCACATCCCTGAATCAGTCCAGAAGAAAATCCTGCAATCCCGCCAGTATCTGTATAAGCCGAAATATTTTCTGTCTGATTGATCTGTGTCAAATCCAACTCTTCTAACGTCGGTGCCACAGTTTCTCCATCTGTATTGACGCTGCTTTCATTGGTGCATCGTTGTATTGTTCCTAAGTTTTGTCCTGCCACTCCACCAGTATCGTGTTCCCCGCGAATTTCTCCGCGTACGATACAGTTGCGAATCATCCCCCCCGTTTCATTTACACCAGCAATTCCGCCCACTTGGTTTTGTCCGTCTACCACTCCATTGAACATACAATATTCGATCGTTCCTCGATTGTTCCCTACAATGCCGCCGATATGCTCCTGCCTGCCAGAAGGTTGCCAAGTACCAGTCACTGTCAGACGAGAAATACTCGCGCCACTTTCCAAATATCGAAATACCCCCATATCTGATGCATCAGATAAATAGGAGCCCACATGTATGGTATGTCCATCCCCGTCAAAGGTCCCGCTGAAGATGGGAATTGGGTGAAACTCTGCAGATAAATCCAAGTCTGTATCTAACACCACCTGCTTACCCACAGACCAACTGTCCAATTTACAGTCCTTGGCAAATTGTTCCCAATCTTCCCTTGAAGCAATATGAATAACCGCACCCTCGGACGCTTGCGCTGTCATACCAAACGACAAATTCCATACCATCAAAAAACAAAGCAAAAACGCCGCTATTTTTTTTCCTTTCCCACTGCTCATTCCACTTTGCCCTCCTTCTCTTTCGTTTCTTCCAGAGGCTCTTCCTTCCCTGTCGCTTCCTTTCCTTCTGTTCGCACCATTGCACGCACTTCGCCATGAATGACCCCGTCCACTTTTGCATCAATTGTACCGGATACATAGCCATGAATATGTCCGTTCACTCGCACAGCGCCTTCCATCTCTTTGTTCCATTCCGGCGGCTTGATCGCAAACATCGTACGGGCAATCACGTTATCGCCAATCAGCAAGATTTCCGGCAGCACCATCATAACCAGAAAAATAGAGATCAATGTACCACGTCCTAGGCAAATACCAATGGACGCAACAGTCGGATCCGATGATAAAAATCCGATCAACAGTCCGGCGGATGCCAGCATAGACCCAGATGTAATGATCGTCGGAAACGCCTGATTTAAAGCCTGCACAATCGCTTGCGACGGCGGCATTTGTTTTTTCAAATCCATATATCTGCTGGAAATGACAATCGCATAATCGATATTCGCCCCCATCTGTATGGAACTCACCACCAGATAACTCAAGAAAAACAAATTGCTCTGCATCAGATACGGGAATGAAAAATTGATCCATACACTACCCTGAATCACTAAAATCAACAAGATTGGCAGCCCCACCGATTGGAAGGTAAACAGCAATACCAAAATAACAAACACAATGGATAATACACTGATCATCACATTATCTCGGCTAAAGGAGATGGATAAGTCATAATCGCTGGTGCTATTACCTACCAGCAGATAATCATCATAATACCGTTCCACATCTTCCCGCAGCACATTTAAAAAATCAAAGGTTTCCTGCCCTTCTTCCGATATGTTCAAATCAACAACCAAACGCGAATAGGTTTCTCCCTGCAGTTGCTCCTGCGCATCTATGATTTCTGCATATGCATCATCCAAATCCCGCTGCATCTCATCATCCAGTTCTATATATCCTTCATCCGCTTCCTCATGCAAAAACAGCAGCATATCAATCAACGGCACCTCATATTGATCCAAGTTTCCGATTACCTGTCCATATGCCTCATTTTTTACTCCATAGGCTGCATACAGCAAGTTCGCCATTTCCACATCCAGATCCATCATCTCCGCAAAATTCCGCGGAGTCAGTGCATCTGCCAGCATGTAATCGTCCATAGCTTCTGCATTGGCGATTCCCAGTGCAGAATTTACTTCCGTATGCTTTTCCAAATCCGCTAATAAGGCTCGCTCTTTGTCGTAATCTCCTTTGGGAACCAGTACCGCCAATGTATTCTGTCTGCCAAAAATATCATTGATTCGATGATCCGCAATGGTCTGCTCGCTCTTTTGAAACGATGTGATTTCCGTATATCCATATGCATAAGGACATAGAGAAGATAAGTGAAAGGCAACAACCAATCCCAGCAAAAAAATAGGAGGCACAATATATTGCATGCGGATCAATACGTTCCCAAGCCCAGAAATATTAGGTACGAAATTTCGATGATGGGTACGGTCAATGCCTTTGCGAAACAGCATCAACAGCCCCGGCATCAACGTAAAAACAGAAAGGAGACTGCAAAAGATCGCCTTAATCAGCACACGCCCCAAATCAAATCCAATCCCAAACTGCATAAACATCAAAGCAGCCAAACCAGAAATCGTTGTCAAACTACTTGCAGATATTTCCGGTATGGATTTGCTCAGCGCCGTAATGACTGCTTCTCTTGCTTCCATCCTTTCCCGCTCCTCACTGTAACGATGGCATAATATAATGGCATAGTCAATGGCAAGCGCCAACTGCAGCACCACCGTAACAGAATTGGATATAAACGAGATTTCTCCAAAAAGGAAATTGGTTCCCATGTTCACCACCGCTGCTGCAATAAAAGTCAACAATAATACCGGAATCTCCAGATACGTTCTGGAAGTCAGCAATAATACACTGACAATAATCACTGCGGCAATTCCCAGTATCATCTTCATCTCTTCTGCCAGCATATCAGAACGGTCATTGCCCACTTCTGTCGAAATGTATACATCATATGGTTCCAACTCTGCTTTTATCTGTTCCAGAGTAACCAGAACAGGATCGTCATCCACCTCTCCATCAAAAGTTACCTCATACAGCGCCGTAGCACCTTGGTAATGCTCTTTTGACTCGTCAAACGCGACACTGGATATCCCATCTATCTTCTCCAAATCTTCGAAGAGTTCTTCTGCCGTCGCATATGTAATATGGTTCACCATGACCCGTGCCGTTGCAAACGTCGTAAACTCCTCCTCCATCAAATCCAATCCACGTCTGGTTTCCGTTTCTTCTGATAAATAATCCGTCAAATCATCATTGACCTTCACCCAACCGCTGGAAAAAATCGAAAATATCATCATCGCACCATAGAATAGAAAAAATAAATTGCGTTTATCTACAATCCATGCTGCTATCCCCCTCATCCAAGACTGAGACCTCTTTTGTTTATTCATCACATCACCCGTTTCTCCAACCATCCGTTACGCAAAATTTTGTATTCTATATACAAAAATATAAATCCAAATCACGCAAAATACCATAGACAATCTGACAGATTTTGTATAAAGAAGTTCTCTCTACATATTTTCTTTGTATGAACCGCTAACCTTGGCAGCCAACATTACACGCATACCTCCTGCCAAATCTGCATTCAGAAAGAATCCTGTCTCTTATGAATCCTCAAAATATTCCCGCCTGTTATTATGCAAAAACAGTTAGAAAGTAACGAAACACAAATTTACATGCAAAACAATTCCTTCCATATCATCGTTAATTGGCATTCTCTTGCTACGCACTCTTGATCATCTATCTCATTCCATCTGATGAGATCAAACCGTCCTCTGTGATTTGCATGACAATCTTGTAATACATTCTATCGGTATGACTGCACTGCATCATAGAAAGGAAGCAGCCCTGCATGTCAAAAAAGAATCTCTTTCCAATAGATACACCGCAATCATAAAAAAGCCTGCATAAAAAAAACAGGGAGAATCTCCTGATTTTCCAAGAAATTCTCCCTGTCTATTTTTTCTGAAACTTTTTGTTTGCAAAGCCTCTGTTCGATTTTGACAATCCAAAATTACTTCAGAGTAACCTTTGCGCCTACTTCTTCCAGTTTTGCTTTGATTGCATCTGCATCTTCTTTGGAAGCCTGTTCTTTCAGTACCTTTGGAGCACCGTCAACGATTTCTTTTGCTTCTTTCAGACCCAGACCGGTTACTTCACGAACTACTTTGATTACTTTGATCTTTTCAGAACCAACTTCTGTCAGTTCTACGTCGAATTCTGTTTTTTCTTCCGCTGCTGCACCTGCTGCAGGACCTGCTACTACTGCTACGCCTGCTGCTGCAGATACGCCAAATTCTTCTTCTGCTGCTTTTACCAGATCATTCAATTCGATTACTGTTAATTCTTTTACAGCTGCAATGATTTCTTCAATTGTCAATTTTGCCATGTGAAAGCACCTCCGATTATTTTTCGTGTGATTAAATTCTGTTTTCTTTGCCGACATACCATTCGTCGACCGGATCATTGTACGATGAAACTTATTCCGCTGCGCCTTCGCCTTTCTGTGCGATCTGATCGATCACGCGAGCAAAGGAAGACATCGGGGATTTGAAGCTGCCCAACAGTTTGGAAAGCAGTACGTCTCTGGAAGGAATGTCCGCAATCACTTTCATTCCCGCTGCATCGTAAACAACGCCTTCTACAACACCTGCTTTGAATTCCAGTTCTTTTACATCTTTTGCCATCGCATTCAGAATGCTTGCGCCTGCAGTTGCATCTTCATAAGAAAAAGCAAATGTGCTGGGACCCGCCAGATATGCATCCAAACCTTCATACTGCGTACCCTGGATTGCAAAATGCACCATTGTATTTTTGTATACTTTGTAATCTACGCCAGCTTCTCTCAATTTCTTTCTCAGCGCAGTGTCCTGTTCTACGGTCAAGCCTCTTGCATCCACCATAACAACAGAGCTTGCTTTTTCCAGTTTTTCTTTGATCTCATTGACGATCACTTGTTTCTGCTCAATTTTTGCCATGTTTACACCTCCTTGAAGTCCTCAGATATTCGAAAAGCCTCTTTGCACATAGACAAAGAGGCTCTGTATCGCTCATATTCAAGCAGTTTCCTCGGCAGGATTTACGCCAAAGGCACCTGCTGTCTACGGCAATATTTGGTTTTTCTGTTTCAACTTGCTTAGTTTACACGAAAACCAAGCTTTTGTCAATAACCTCTCAGAGATTATTCAGAAATTTTTGCAGCGTTTACTTTTACGCCAGGACCCATTGTTGTGGTCAGTACAACACTTTTCAGATACTGACCTTTTGCAGCAGCGGGTTTTGCTTTTATAATTGCACTCATCAGAGTCTGGAAGTTTTCTTCCAATTTCTCGGAACCAAAAGATACCTTGCCTACTGGAACATGGATGATGTTTGTCTTATCCAGACGATATTCGATTTTACCGGCTTTGATATCATTGATCGCTTTTGTTACGTCCATGGTAACCGTACCTGCTTTGGGGTTCGGCATCAAACCTTTGGGACCCAGTACACGACCCAGTCGACCAACCACACCCATCATATCGGGTGTTGCTACTGCAACGTCAAAACCAAACCAGTTTTCATTCTGGATTTTCGGAATCAAATCCTCTGCTCCTACGAAATCCGCACCAGCTGCCAAAGCTTCTTCTGCTTTATCGCCTTTTGCGAATACCAATACACGAACTGTTTTACCTGTACCGTGGGGAAGTACAACCGCACCACGAACCTGCTGATCAGCATGTCTGCTGTCAACGCCCAAACGAATATGCGCTTCAACGGTAGCATCAAACTTCGTTGTGGAAGTTTTCTGCACCAGATCAATCGCTTCTGCTGTATCATAGAGAGCCGCTCTGTCTACCAGCTTTGCAGCTTCAACATATTTTTTTCCTCTTTTCACTTTCGTGACCTCCTTATGTGGTATTATCGGGAGAATTCCCTCCCACTCTACCGGCATTTCTGCCGTCTGTCCAAATTATTCTTCTACAACGATACCCATGCTTCTAGCTGTACCGCAGATCATGCTGTAAGCAGCTTCCAGACTTGCTGCATTCAGATCCGGCATTTTTGTTTCCGCAATCTTCATCACTTCGTCTTTGGAAATTTTCGCTACCTTTGTTTTGTTGGGCACGCCGGAACCGGATTCAATACCGGCAGCCTTCTTCAGCAAAACTGCTGCAGGGGGTGTCTTTGTAATGAATGTGTAGCTTCTGTCCTGGTAAACTGTGATAACAACAGGAATGATCAGACCTGCCTGAGAAGCTGTTTTTTCGTTGAATTCTTTACAGAAACCCATGATGTTCACACCATGCTGACCCAAAGCGGGACCAACAGGAGGAGCGGGAGTCGCTTTCGCTGCGGGAATCTGCAATTTGATATAACCTGTTACTTTTTTTGCCATGAGTGGCACCTCCTATAAATGTGGTAATTAGCGGGGATTTTCCCTCCCACCGGCGGCATGCATAGCCGCCTTCTTCTGTCAACTGTCAAATCTTGTCAATCTGAGCGAAATCAAGTTCCACCGGTGTTTCTCTACCAAAAATGGAAAGACTGACCACAACCGTCCGTTTGTTTGTGTTGATTTCCTGAATCACGCCAACGGAATTTGCAAAAGGACCGCTGGCAACACGAACGGAGTCTCCGGGTGCTACGTCGATCGTTTCCACCTCGCCGCCGATTCCCATCGCATACACTTCTGCCTCCGTCAGCGGCACCGGCTTGGATCCGGGACCCACAAAGCTGGTTACCCCTCTTGTGTTTCTGACAATGTACCATGTTTCATCGGTCATAATCATCTTCAGCAGCACATATCCGGGAAATACTTTGCGCTGTACCGTTTTTTGCTGTCCGTCTTTGATTTCCACAACATCCTGCAGGGGAACGCTCACTTCATGAATCAGATGCTGCATTCCTCTGTTTTCCACGGTTTTTTCGATATTCGCCTTTACCTTGTTTTCATAACCGGAATAGGTATGCACAACGTACCATTTTGCTTCGGCAGATGTATTCATTTCTTCCGGCTTATTGATTTCTTCAGACATACAACCATCCTTTTTTCATCGTTTTCTTAACCTAAGAGATTGATAATTGCGTCATACCCTGTGGAAAATACCGTATCCATGCAAGTAATGATGACGCCCACAATCAAGGATGTTACGATAACCGTTGCCGTATTTTTGACAATTTCAATGCGGCTTGGCCATACGATTTTTTTGAACTCCGCTTTGTAATCCGCAAAGCTGTCGCGTTCTTTGCCGTCGCCTGTTTTTGCCTGCTTCGGCGTTACTTTTTTAACTTCCTTCGTTTCATTTGGGCTTGTCATGTTTTTTTCTTCCATGCGTTTCACTTCCTTTTTGGGAGTAGCCTCAATTACTTCGTTTCCTTGTGCAAAGTATGGGCTTTACAGAACTTGCAATACTTTTTGATTTCCATTCTGTCAGGCATCACTTTCTTGTCTTTGGTTGTGCTGTAGTTTCTTTGTTTGCACTCGGTACAAGCTAAGGTAATCCTTGTTCTCAAGACTTCCACCTCCATTTGATGATTCCGTTTTTTTTGCATAAAAAAAAGACCTGCGTCTTTCTGTAAATAGAATATCATAAGTCCCCTTCCCTGTCAACAAGAAAATCAGAAAAACATAGCATTTTTGCTCTTTTCCAAACTTTCTGGCGCCATTCCCTTCTTTTTTCGGGCAAATATGTTTTGTTCTGCCATCTTTTCTGTCGCCTGCCGCAGACGAATCCGCCTGACAGCAGGCGATCTTTGGTTCAACATTCCACATTACTGATTCTTTAAAAATTCTTCCAGCGCAACCGCCAGCTGATCCGGACAGCTGGTATCTCTGGGACCGCAGGTAATCCCCCGCATCCGTTTTGCCGCTTCCTCCGGCGCCATTCCCTCCGCAAGAGCAGCCAATCCTTTATGGTTGCCGTCGCAGCCGCCAAAAAATGTCACATTTCTCACGACGCCATCTTCAATGTCAAATTCTACTTTTCTGGCGCATACGCCCTTCGTTTCATATGTCAGATGCATGTATTCTCCCTCTTTCCGCAACATTCGACCATAACAATTCGCACACAGTATACTACACCTTTCAAAAAAAAGCAATGCTTCCAACCTCGGATTGCTAAAAGAAACCAAATATTTCTTTTTTCTCTGTTTCTTTCTTAAAATGCTCAGCCCGTTCCATTCCAATCGTTTTCCACGCGCAAATGCCTTATTTGTTTTCCATTTTTCCATACGGCTCTTTGCCCATGATATCTTTCACGTCTGCGATTCTTCTTTCGCAACGGTACTCTCCTGTCTTTCTTGCATTTGGGCGTTTTCTTTGGCACCCCAATAACAATATCAGCCTAACACTTCAGCGCGCAACGATGCAGACACGACAAACCTGCGCTTTGCATATCCGCCTGTCTCTGTCATTGTTGTCATAAATTTCATACAAAAGGAGGAATCGCGTTTGCAGAAAAGAAAAGCATGTATACAACATTGGTTTGATATGTGGTTACAGCAAAAAGATTTCGGTATTTCTGAACTTTTTGCAGAAGAAATTGTCTATATCAAAAGCTGGGGTTTCCGATTTGATGATCTTTTGTCACTGCAGCACTAATTTTTCGAATGGAATCCCCACGGCAAGGTTCTGATTTGAGACATCTGGCAATCTTTTCAAAAAGAGGATCAAACCATTGTGGAATGATGCATGATGGACGCATGAAAGCATTCGACGGTATGTCGCTCTTCCAATGATCCACAGACCATAAAATAATTTTCTGCAAGGAATTCGGCTGCAACTGCGATACATACAATCCCTATGCATTTGGTACCGTACCACGGTTTAAGCAGGAACAACCAAAATGGGTTTCGCTCCCTCGCAAAAACATTCCTTATGATTTTCCCTGTCTCTTCCTTTCTTATTTGCTGCTAAACCAAAACAGAGAATCTATTCCGGCGGTCATTCCTGCTCTTGTAGATTCTCTGTCGTTTCATCTCCTGAAACCTCCCTTCTGCAAGCGAAATCTGCTTGGCACAGAAACCGTATTCTCTCGATTGCTCTGGGTGCATCGATATGGTTTCCTTTTTATGCAATCCTGCCATGTGAACCTCATGTTTGGATCCTCATCTTGCGCCAGTCTGATTCCACAGCGTCCAAACCAAACAATCGCTTGCTCTCTCCTTTCTTATCAATCTTTTGCCCGAATCAACCCCGATGGATTCTCCGTATCCGCTACATACATTCGACCGATATGATCCGTATCATCTCTCACCATCTCCAAAAACCGCCATCCGCACTTTTCGTAAAATACATCGTGATCTGTCAGAAGATACAGCCGCAGCACTCCCATCGCTGCCATATCTCTTCGGATTTCATTTAACAACATCCGTGCAATCCCTTGCCTGCGTACTGCTTCTTCTACAAATACTGCACATACATTGGGGCACAGATCTTTTCGTGTATGAAAATCATTTTCAATCACGCCAGCCCCGAAACGAGTTGTCAAGGACTTTTTAATCAAATTCACAAAAAAGCTACAAAAAAAGTGCCAGAAGCACTTTCATGCTCCTGACACTCAGGCGGGTGGGGTTACTTTTCCCCGGCAAGGATTTTTT
>DXEB01000047.1 GCA_019115165.1 Candidatus Anaerotignum merdipullorum
CAAGAGACCACATAGCTCTCTCGGAATGATGACACCAAATGAAAAAGAAGAATGGTACTGGGCACAGCTCTAAGTAGCTGTACTCGGCACTTTTTCTTTATAAATTGTGTCCACTTTATTGACTATAGTCCAGATATCTTATCACATCACTCTCAGCTTGTCAACAACTTTTTTCTTTTTTTTTACAATTTGTTTTCAATAGGAACACAATCTGTTGTTTTATGACATTCCTTTTCATTTGTCAACAAATTTTTCATTTCTTCAACATCATTACCGCCATTTACAGCGGCGAATGTTATCTTATCATAGCAAACATTCACTGTCAATGTAGAAATGATAATTTCTTTGTCCTTTTTCTCATACAAAGCTTTAGTCCTCACTGCCGCACATACAATATTCATATTTTTGTCAACTTTGTCAACATCAATCGTTCTCGTTCAAAGAAATCGTTTGATATGCTGCATTCCCTAATAAATCTCGATTTCCATAATCAAATAGTATCGCTTTTGCTTCTGCGCCATCACCAAACACTTCCAAATGTGTCTGCCGCATGGTCGCCCGTTTTCCTTCTTCCCAATACTGTGGCAAATATCGCTGCATCTGCGTTTGAGAACTATAAAATGCCAAAATCTCTTTCCGCCACCGTGTTTCGTTGCTGACGGTCAGCCATTCCGGCAGTTTTTTAGGCTTTTCATGCAGTGTCAGATCAAACTTGATCAACCACTGCAGCTTGCGCGCATCCACCTGTGGGTTTTTGTTTGCAAACTTCCATATCATGTCATATATCCCTAGTTTAGACACTGCCTGCTCATGATACCGCCCTGCTACCCAATATTGCGACAGTTGTTCATAAAATGCAAACGGGCTGTCGTATCTTGGCACCAAGTATGCCAATGTATGGATAAATCTGCCGCTATTGTAATACCGCTCCACCATTTCTTCTATATATTTTAAGCGTAAAGTATCTGCATATGGTAATCGATGCGTCGTCAGCACCTCATACGGTGCTGTATCATGATATACAATCGAAAATTCCTTTTGTCTCTGATGGATCATGGAACCTTTGAGCACTTTCAAAAACCCCAACTGTAACTGCTCCGGCTGCAACGCATAGACATCATTAAAAGAGCGTCCGAAAGACGCAAAATCCTCATAGGGCAGTCCCGCAATCAAATCCAAATGCTGATGGATGTTCCCACCCTGTTTGATTTTTCGCACAATTTCAGAAAGCGCCGCAAAATCCACATTCCGTTCAATGGCACGAATGGTTTGTGGATTGGTAGACTGCACACCGATTTCAAATTGAAACAACCCCTTTCGTACCTGCTTGAGAAAATTTATCGTCTGATCATCAATTAAATCTGCAGTTATTTCAAAATGGAAATTCGTCACACCATTATCATGCTCATGCAAATATTGCCAAATTGCCATTGCATGTCCTTTTTTGCAATTAAACGTGCGATCAATCAATTTTACCTGCCGCACTTTGGCATCCAAAAACTTCTGTAAATCCGGCAGCACCTTATCCAATGGCACAAAACGCACACCGCTTTCCACCGATGACAAACAGTATCCGCAATGATATGGACATCCTCTGGAGGTTTCATAGTAAATAATTTGATTTTGCACATCTCCAAAATCCTCGTCATATGGAAATGGAAGCAATGCCAAATCCAGCGCGTCCTGCTGCGGTGTGGATACGATTTCTTCTCCTTCTCGGAAAGTCAGCCCTCGAATCTCGCTCAGAAACGCCGGATTCCCATTGTCCCAGTGCTCCAGCAGTTCACTGAAAACCATCTCTCCTTCTCCTCGCAGAATCAAATCCACAGATGGATTGTTCTGTAGAAAATCTTCACTGTCATAACTCACCTCAGGCCCTCCCAAGCCAATTTGACAAGCAGGCAGAATCTTCTTCAAAACAGGACAAATCTGCCGCAGGATCTCTACATTCCAAATATAGCAAGAAAATAATATGACATCCGGCTGCATACGAAACAATTCTTCTACGATAAAATCTGCACGTTGATTGATGGTAAATTCTACTGTTTTGATCAGATGCCGCCGGTTATTATCCCGAAATCGAGACAAATAACGCAGTGCCAAATTAGAATGAATATATTTTGCATTACACGCCGCAAGAACCACTTTTTTCACATCATACGCCTCTTTCCTGCTTTTTTCCGCCCTCTTGTTCTCATAAAAATCACATCTGTCCGCTACCGTAGTTGTATATGAAACATGCGGCGCCCTCCAGCCTGTTTTTCCACTTACAAACCTGCTGCGTGCGCCGCATCTGTTTCCTTCATTCACATCTGCTACTATGCCGTCAACGTTTGCCAAACTGTCTCGCAATTTCCTCCAACCGTTCCGGACTGGCACTTCTGATTTCATCTTCGCTCAGCAGCATCGCCGGCATACCGGCAAATGCACCAGCATACACCTCTGTCAGCAGTTCCTGTCTCAGCTGTTCGGTATTATCCTTGTCATACATTGCGCATTCCTCCTTTTTCTT
>DXEB01000048.1 GCA_019115165.1 Candidatus Anaerotignum merdipullorum
TTCCGTTCCCTCTTGCACTTTGCAAGTGCCAGGTCGGTCACTCCATAAACAACTCGAAACTCACTGACTTGAATTGACTATGGGTTGTTAGTTTTCTTCTGCTGTTCAGTTTTCAAGGTTCTGTCTTTCTGCTTGTTCCCGCTTTTTCAGCGGCGAGTGATATTTTATCACATCACTCTCAGCTTGTCAACAACTTTTTTCTTTTCTTCAAAATCAACCAATTCTGAAGATACGGAGAAGGAGGGATTTGAACCCTCGCGCCGCTATTAACGACCTATCCGCTTTCCAGGCGAACCCCTTCAACCACTTGGGTACTTCTCCAAATCACATCTATTCTGTTTTGAGCGGAGAGAGTGGGATTCGAACCCACGGCCCCTCTCGGAGTCACTGGTTTTCAAGACCAGCTCCTTAAACCACTCGGACACCTCTCCACGCTGATTAAGTTTGCTTTTCTTGAACCGCGAAACCTTAAATATTATACTTTACAACTTTTTGTTTGTCAACACTTTTTTATTTTGTTTGACGTTTTCTTTCTGCCATTTCTTTATTACCGCAGGCAGTGGTAATAATATATCTTAAAATTTAACATCTGTCAATAGATTTTTGTACTTTTTTCAAATATTTTTGAAATCCCTGTAAAATAACCATTTCCCTCCCGTTCTTATGGAATTCTTTTCCGTTTTCTCTGGTTTTTCTTGTATAAGAATGTTACAATAGGCATACCATCACTTCATATGTCAAACAATACAAACCGTGTGGAATCCATTCGCTTCCTTTGTACCACTGTACTACTCCAGCGAAAATCTGCCGGTTTTCTTTCTGAAAGGAGATATTTATGAAATCTGTAACTGAGCGTTTTTTAACATATATTAAACATCCTACTACTTCGGATGAATCTTCCCATACCATTCCCAGCACTAGACAGCAACGTCTGTTTGCCGACTTTTTAGTAGAAGAATGTATTGCCATTGGTCTTGCTGATGCTTCTGTTGACCGCCATGGATATGTTATGGCCAGTCTTCCCGCAACTGCGCCGCATGCACCTTCCATCGGATTTATCGCGCATATGGATACCAGCCCGGACGCTGTCGGAGAACAAATCAAACCACATATTGTGCATAACTATGATGGCGGTATCATTCCACTAAACGGAATTTCCCTTACCCCCGAAGACTTTCCGGAACTGCGCCAATATATTGGAGAAACCTTAATTACCACAGACGGAACCACCTTGCTTGGTGCCGATGATAAAGCTGGTATAGCTGAAATTTTAACTGCTGTGGAGTACCTGGCACAGCATCCGGAAATCCCACATGGCAGAATTGCAATCGCTTTCACTCCGGATGAAGAAATCGGTCGTGGTGCCGACCACTTTGATCTGGCAAAATTCCGTGCGGATTTTGCCTATACCATAGACGGCGGAAAAATCGGAGAATTGGAATTCGAAAACTTTAACGCTGCACAAGCGGTCATCCATATCACAGGGCGCAGTGTTCACCCAGGTACTGCCAAAAATACGATGGTCAACGCTGCACTGATTGGTACAGAAATCGTTTCTATGCTTCCAGAACGGGAAATTCCATCGAAAACAGACGGATATGAAGGTTTTTTCCACCTGTGCTCCTTTACAGGAACGGTTTCCGAAGCAACCTTAACCTATATTATCCGTGATTTTCACAAGGAAACCTTTGAAAATCGGAAAAACCTGCTAAAGTTGATTATTGAACGAAAGAATATTCAATATCCCAACGCCATTCAGTTGGAAATGCACGATCAATATTATAATATGATCTCTCAATTATCCGATCGTATGGAGATCATTGACTTGGCAAAAAACGCCATGGAGCAATGCGGCATTGAACCGATCATCCAACCGATTCGCGGCGGCACTGATGGCGCACGTCTGTCCTTTTTGGGATTACCCTGCCCAAATCTGTTTGCTGGCGGACACAATTTCCATGGTCCCTACGAGTATATTCCGATCTCCTCCATGGAAAAAGCAGTACAAATGCTGATAAAAATCGCAGAATTGAGCGCAGCCCTTGACTTTCCAAAAAAGTTATGATAGGATAAGCTCGTAAATAAGCAAAACAGCGATGATTGAGTATATGGGCAAAGCTGGTTACAGCCGCAGAGAGCAGCCCGGTTGGTGAAAGGACTGCAGAACAGTATTTGTAAATTACGCCTCATGAGCTTTGTGCAGGAAATGGCACAACGGTTGTCTACCGTTATCCGGACCGAAAGATGTTTGTCTTTTGTATGATGAACATAAATAAAGGTGGTACCACGGGTTCTCTCGTCCTTTGACGAAAGAACCCTTTTTTTGCACATGGCATTCGCTGCAGATAATATTCCATTTCAAAAACCACTACAGAAAGGATGTTGAACCACATGAATGCTTATGAAATTCTCAAAGAAAGAGGCTTTATTGAACAACTGACACACGAAGATGAAATCAAAGCATTATTTGACAAAGGTGGCGTAACGTTTTATATCGGAATTGACCCTACTGCAGACAGCCTGCATGTCGGTCATTTTCTGACCGTTATGGCAATGGCCCATATGCAGCGCTGCGGCAACCGCCCCATTTGTTTGGTCGGCGGTGGCACTGCCATGATCGGAGACCCATCAGGTAAAGCAGACATGCGTAAAATGATGACAGTAGAAACCATCGATCATAATGTAGCCTGCATCAAAAAACAATTGTCTCGTTTCATTAACTTTGACAACGACAGCGCTATTATCGTAAACAATGGCGATTGGCTGAGAAATTTGAACTACATTGAATTTCTCCGTGATGTTGGCGTGCATTTCTCCGTAAACCGGATGCTGGCTGCCGACTGCTTTAAAACCAGAATGGAAAAAGAAGCTGGTCTTTCTTTCCTGGAATTCAACTATATGGTGATGCAAGGATACGATTTTTATGAATTAAATCAACGCTATGACTGTATGCTGCAGTTGGGCGGCAACGACCAGTGGTCTAACATCATTGCAGGCGTAGAGCTGATTCGGCGCAAAACCGGCAAACCTGCCTATGGTATGACGTTCAAGCTGCTGACCAACAGTGAAGGCGTAAAAATGGGAAAAACCGTTAGCGGCGCCGTTTGGCTGGATCCGGAAAAAACCACTCCGTATGAATTTTATCAATATTGGAGAAACGTCGGCGATAAAGACGTGGAAAAATGCCTCGCTCTGCTGACATTCCTGCCAATGGATGAAGTCCGCCGCCTGGGCGCATTGGAGGGCAGCGAAATCAATCATGCCAAAGAAATTCTTGCCTTTGAATTAACCAAAATCGTTCACGGGGAAGAAGAAGCCACCAAAGCACAGGAAGCTGCCAGAGCTTTGTTTGGAAAAGGATCTGCAGCCGGCTCTGCTCCCACCACCGAAATGCCTGCTTCTGACTTTGTGGACGGCATGGACATTCTGACATTGTTAACCACGATCGGTGTTGTACCTTCCCGTTCTGAAGGCAGACGTGCCGTACAGCAGGGAGGCGTAAAGCTGGCGGAACAGCAAATTACAGATGTAGATTTCAAAGTTACCGCCGATTTGTTCCAAGACGGAACCTTGTTGGTACAAAAAGGCAAAAAAACATTCCATAACGTTGTATTGAAATAATGTACGACACAGAATCGGAATAAACAGATTGGGACAAGCTTTTGTCCTCCCGAAAGGGAGAACCGCTTGTCCCAATCCGCTTTCTTGTGTATTGTTCCTGATTTTTTTATCCTTTCGCACTTCTATACCAGTGATCAGAAACGAGGTTTGTTCTCAAAAGAAATCCTTTTGCCGTTCTGCAATCACATATCTATCCCAAAATATTATTCCTCTCATCAACCACAAAAATCGGATTGCATCCCCTCACGAAAATGCTCGTGTTTCATTCTTCTTCGATGGTAGAAATACAAACAGAACATCTCTTCCCATCGGCAAAACCCATCTTGTTTGTTTCTCCAAATCGCTTTTCTTTCCACATCTTTTACCGCTCGCTGCTTTCTGTCGAATCTCACTCCGTCTTGCGTGTTTTCCTAATGACCGTTTTCCTCTCCTCCCTTTGGAACGGATTGATATTTCTTCCGAAAGACATCCTCCTCTCCTATGCGCCGTATCTTCATTCGGTTTTTTCCTAAAAAATGCTTTCCTTCCATCCTCCCGGTTGTTTCCCTTCCCGATCTTGCCATATTTTTCTTTGCTGTCGTTTTTACAAATACTCCATTCTCTATTCCAACCGGTATCCCGCTTGGCGTAATGTTTCCAACGCGCGTGGCATTTGTTCCGCTTTCGTTAAGATATAATCCGTTCGATAGGTGGAAATCGCAAAAATGCCTATTTTCTGTTCTGCCAATAACGCAGAAATGCGCGCTAATATCCCAATCAGCGAAAAATCCAGCATCGCTTCTATACGAAATGCACGCCATCCATCCTCCCGTGCCAGCGTATACGACGGCACATAAGCTGTTTCACAGACCAACGAGTATTCCTGATCCGTCTTTGCGACAAAATAAATTTCCCCTTGTCTCTTTCCTTCTGAAACGTCCGGTATTTGGCATATCGAAAAATGCTGCGGCAGTAAATGAATCTGCAGCGCTTCTTCATCCTGCAACAGCGCTTGGCGCAACGCCTCCACCGTTTCTACAATGGTTTCTGCCCCACACTGCAGCAACTGTTCTTTTGTCCGAAACCCCCATGTCACACAAATACAATCCATTTCCGCAGCTTTTGCCGTCGCTAGATCCACTTCTGTATCCCCAACATACACACATTCTGAAAGAGGAATCTGCATCTGTTGCGCCGCAGCCTGCAGCATATCTCCTGCCGGCTTTGGGCGCAGTCCATTCCCCTCTCCCAGCATCACATCCAAACCATCTCCAAAAAACTGCTCACACAACGTTTTCACTGCCGCATCAAATTTATTGGAAACCACCGCTGTCCGAATTCCCTGTTGTTTCAAATCCTGCAGCATTTCACATATTCCCAAAAATGGCTTTGTATGTCGCTGCATGCACACTTGATAATGCGCTTGATACTGCGCCAAGCATTTTGCAAACTGTGTTGGCTCCAATGCTTCTCCTGCCGCTTGCTTCAGATATGCTGCGCTTCCATTTCCCAAATATGCCGCCATCTCTTCCAGACTTTTCCGCGCCAGTCCATATTGCTCTAAAATATCATTCATACTGTCCGTCAAATCTTCCAGCGTATCCAACAACGTACCATCCAAATCAAAAATGACACCGCCATATCGTTTCATATCGCCACCGCCTTTCTATCAGGTTCATTGTATTGTATTTTGTGACATTGCGCAAGCTTTCCGTATCTTTCCGTATACAGTGTTTTTTGATTCGTTTCTCCGAAAGGCTTGCCTTTTTTTGCCAGAAAGCGTATAATGTTTATAAAGAAATACTTAACATATATTCACATAGAAATATATGTGTGCCTTTGGCACAGCAAAGGAGGAGATTGCAATGGTAAAGAAAGTTTTGATGTTGGCTGGGGATTTCACAGAAGATTATGAAACCATGGTACCTTTTCAGGCTTTGCAGGTTCTGGGTTATCAGGTTGATGTTGTTTGCCCCGAAAAAAAAGCAGGTGACATTATCCGTACTGCAATTCATGACTTTGAAGGAGAACAGACATACTCCGAAAAAAGAGGTCATAACTTCGCTTTGACAGCTGATTTTGACGCTGTAAATACAGCTGATTATGTTGGTCTGTTTATCACCGGCGGACGTTCTCCCGAGTACCTGAGATTGACACCCAGAGTAATCGAAATCGTACAGGAATTCTTTGCTGCAAATAAACCGGTTGCCGCTATTTGCCATGGTCCTCAAATTTTGACCGCAGCCAATGTACTAAAAGGAAGAAAAGCAACTGCTTATCCTGCGGTTGGTCCTGACATCACACTGGCAGGCGGCGAATATGTTGCTGTAGATTCTGATAAAGCAGTTGTAGACGGCAATTTGGTTACTGCACCCGCATGGCCCGGCGACGCTGCAATTGTTGCTGAATTTGCAAAATTGATGGGGGCAAAAATTGAAATCTAAGGATTTTCATACATACGACAAAAATCCGATTTTTCGTAACAGATAAAAAAGAAAACAGAGAGAACGATTCTCATCATCACTTCTCTCTGTTTTTTATTTTTTTGTATTCCACCATTCTATAAATACTCTGATCGTTAACTCTGATGACATCGGAACCTATTTTCTGTCTGGAAACGGTGCAAGAAACCATGTTCCTGGTATTCGCACATCCCTCCATAAAAAACATGCCATTGCACCACGGAAAGCCTGCTTCTGGATGACGCAGCGCAAACATTCCACACGATCACGAGCATCCTTCTCACGATAAAACCTCATGCCAAGCAAGACACATCCAAAATCTCTCAAAATTCTATCTATACGCATCATCCCCTGCTTGATATGAAGTTTTTTATGCTCTGGGATGGGCTTTGGTATATACACTGCGAATTTTCGAAGCATGTAGTTTGGTATAAATCTGCGTTGTGGAAATATCCGAATGCCCCAGCATTTCCTGCACTGCCCGCAAATCCGCTCCATTTTCTAATAAATGCGCTGCAAAGGAATGACGCAGCATATGCGGCGTAATTTCTTCCGAAATCCCAGCTGCTTGTCCATACATCTTCACAATTTTCCAAAAACCCTGTCTGGTCATTTTCTTTCCGCCATAATTCAAAAACAGAACTTCTTCCTCTGGCTGATGCACCAATTGAGGACGTCCTTTTTCCAAATATTCCCAAACAGCCTCTTTTGCCTTTCTCCCAATGGGAATCGTCCGGCTTTTCTGCCCTTTGACACAACGGATATATGCAAATGGCAAATTCAAATCCGCCATTGTCAGCGAAATCAGTTCTGATACTCGTATTCCTGTAGCATACAACACTTCCAGCATCGCTTTATCTCGTAGCCCTTTTGCATCTTTTTTTTGGGGCTGTTCCAGCAGCAATTCCACCTGCTCCAAGCTCATCACCACCGGCATCTTCCGCTCTTCTCTTGGCAGTTCCACATCCAGCGCAGGGTTATCCTGACACATGCCTTCCACCATTAAAAAATGAAACAATGCACGTATGGATGCCAGATTTCGAAGCACCGTTGCTTGTGCTTTTTTCTGTTCCTGCAGTTCATACACATATGCAATCACATTGGTACGGTTGACACTAGATAATTCCGAAATGCCCAGCGTTTCCAAGTATTTGCAAAATCCACGCAAATCCCGCAGATAAGACAGAGTCGTATTTTCCGATGCTTTTTTTACATTTTGTAAATACGCTTGAAACGACGCTAACTGTTCTTCCATACCAACAACCCCTTAATCGCCCTTCCCCTTCATGATTCCATGTATCAAAATTATAAGATGTTTTCCGCCTCTTGTCGATATCTTTTTGCGAAAATACGCCATTTTTCTCGTTTTTTCTACATCATTGTTCATACTTTACGTTATATATCGGCAAAATGTGCCGTCAAAAAGGGAAGCATCCCCACTTCCACGCCACCTGCAACAGCAATCAATAAAATAGATGCTGCCAGCAAAATACAATATTCTGTCTGCTTTTTCCTCCTTTCCCGTTTTCCTGCACTCTTTCTAGGAGATTCTTCATTCCATGCAAACAGATAATAGAGTGCTGCCGTCGTCATCCCGATATAAACCGGAATCAGGATCAAATTTTGCGGCAATATACTGATTGCCGTCAACCAAACACCTTTGGCGCCATAGGATGCCATCATCATTGCCGCTGTAAATCCCAAGGAAATGCTACGAAACAGACAAACACAGCCCGATAAAAACACTCCCATGGATAACCATCCGCCCAACCAAATCAACAGGTCATACTTCAAATACTTCCAGACGACATATCCGTAAGACGCCTCTGTTCCCGGACTCAAATGTTCCTGCAAAAACAACGCAAATGTTTCCTTTCCACTCTGCCCTGCAATATTGGCGGCTACTGCACCTCCCGCAACTCCAAGCAAAAAAGAAAGGCAAATCATCAGAAAAATCATTTGCCCTCTTTCCATCGTTGTTTTCTTTTTTCGATACATTGCCTCACCCCCGCACCGTTTTTCTTTCTGATACAAGGATATGGCTCGTCTGTCTTATTTATGTCTGCTGTGATACGCAAATATTGCCGCAACGGTTTTTGCGTCTTTGATGGCTCCGCTGTAAATCATCTCCAGCGCTTCTTGCGGCGTATATCGCTCAATCTCAATAAACTCATCCGGATCCAGATGTTGTACGCTCTTAGTCAAATCCGAAGCAAAATATAGATAGATTTTCTCTGTACAGTACCCCACTGTTGGGTATAGTTCGCAAATATATTCCACTTTTCCTGCGCGCAGACCCGTTTCTTCCTCCAACTCCCGCTTTACGCCAGTTAGCGCGTCTTCGCCGTCTTCCAAAATACCAGCCGGGATTTCCAGCAGCATTTCCCGAAATGCATGGCGATACTGTCGTACAAATACCATCTTTCCATCTGCATCCACCGCCAAAACGGCAGATGCGTTTTTTCCGCGAATCACCGTTTCCCGTACTGCAGTCGATCCGTCCGGCATCCGCAGCCGGTCTACGGTGACCCGAACAATCTTCCCCACATAAGTCTCTTTGCTTTCCAGTATCTCATAACTCATCGCGTCATCTCCCAAATTCGCATTTTCTCCCGCCTTTGTTCGAGCGTCTTACACTAAGCCTTTTACCAACTCTTCTATGCGGTCCATGCCTTTTTGAATCTGTTCCATGCTGGTGGCGTAGGACAGTCGGATATATTCCGGCATTCCAAAGTCTGCACAAGGCACCACTGCCACATATTTTTCTTCCAGCAAAATAGTTGCAAAATCCGCAGCAGAATGAATCTCCTTTCCTGCAAACTTCTTACCATAGGTACCGGAAATATCTACAAACAGATAGAATGCACCTTCCGGCTTTAACGCAGAAATCAGCGGAATGGCTTCTTCCCGTTCATAAATGTAATCCCGTCTTTTCCGGAATTCTTCACACATCTGCGCCACACAGCTTTGATCGCCCTGCAAAGCCGCCAAAGTCGCTTCTTGCGCAATTGAGTTTGGATTGGATGCCATGTGAGACTGCAAAGAAGCAATCAACTTCGCAATTTCCATCGGCGCAGCCGTAAATCCAATTCTCCATCCAGTCATGGCATAACTTTTGGAAACCCCGTTGATCACAATGGTTCTATCGTAAATCTCTTTGCCCAAAGATGCAATACTGATATGTTTTTTCCCTTCATCGTAAATCAATTTTTCATAAATTTCATCAGAAATCACCAAAATATCGTGAGATACTGCAAAATCTGCAATCATCTGCAAATCTTCTCTGGAAGAAATCATTCCAGTCGGATTGGAAGGGCTGGTCAGAATCAGTGCCTTTGTTTTTTCCGTATATGCCTGATCCAGTTCCGCGCGGGTCAGCATAAAGTTGTTTTCTTTTTTGGTATGCACCACCACTGGCGTTCCTCCAGCAATTTTAACCATTTCTGAGTAACTCAGCCAAAACGGCGCAGGAATGATCACTTCATCCCCTTCATTCAAAATTGCCATAAATACATTCATCAGCGAATGCTTCGCGCCATTGCTGATGATTACCTGCGCCGGCACATAGTCCAAATCATTGTCTTTTTTGAGCTTATCACATACCGCCTGCCGCAATGCCGGTGTACCCGCTGCCGGCGTGTACCGTGTTTTGCCTGCATCAATGGCTTTTTTTGCCGCTTCACAAATATGTGCCGGTGTATCAAAATCCGGCTCGCCTACGCCAAAAGTTACCATATCTTTTCCTTCTGCTTTCAGTTCTGCCGCTTTCGCAGAAATTGCCAATGTACTGGATGGCTTAATACGCATTGCTCTTTTCGATAATTCCATATTCCCACACCTCTTCTACTATCTATTGTCCACTTCAAATTTTCCTTTGTTCTTTCCTCTCATCAGCAGATTCGCCATAATCAGGAGAATGGCGAGACTCATGGCACATATTTTCCATGTAACGACCGATTCCGCTTCTGCTCCGCTGTCAATCTGCATCGTTTCTCCATAGGTAATGCATACTTGATATTGCATTAAACCGTCATTCACCGTATATACAAACGGTTCTGCCTGCGCTCTCTCCTGCGTGTAAAAAGCGAATTCCTTATATTCCCCTGTCAGTGGCGTCGCAACATATGTTGCCCATGCATAGACTCCTTCTTCATCCTGCATCAGAAATGTTACACTATTGCCATACGCCTGTTGGATTGGTTCTGCCTCATCTGCAAGCACCAGTCCTTGTTCTTCTGCTTTTGCCATAAACACCTGCGCTAATTGCTCTTCCCGATACGGATACGGCGCCGTCCCATGAATACTCAGCAAAAACGCTGCCGCCACTACAATCAGCAATCCTACACTTATCACTGCCCGTCTCATGCTTCCTCCTTACTTCCATACCTGCTTTGCCACGCGCAAAAAGTTCTCTTCCCTGATTTTCGCCGCCGTTTTTTCTCCGAACTCCCGTTCCAACCGCTCTAGAAAACACGCCATATCTTCCACTTGCCGTAAGTCCGTCGGGGTGATATCAATCCCGTCAAAATCACTGCCGAGCCCTACTGCGTCCTCTCCTGCCCAATCCAGCATATGCGTCAACTGACGAATCAAATCATCCATCGTCACAGATGCTTTCTCAGCTACAAACGGCGGATAAAAATTCAGTCCAACAAACCCTCCTGCTTCACCAATCGTACGAAGCTGCTCGTTTGTCAAGTTCCGGGGATGACCACAAACCGCTCTTGCATTGGAATGACTGGCAATAAACGGCATCTTCGCCAACTCTGCCACATCCTGAAACCCTGCGTCAGATAAATGCGATACGTCTATCAGTATGCCCAAACGCTCCATTTCCTTGATTGCCGTTTTTCCAAACTGCGTCAAACCACCGCCGCTTTCCCGCTCCAACACACCGTCTGCCAATGCGTTTCGATGATTCCATGTTAACGTCACCAATCTCACGCCCAGTTGATGGTAGATTCGCAATGCGGACAATTCCCCCTCCAGAGCTTCTCCGCCTTCCAGCGCAAGCACAGCTGATACCTTTCCTTTTTTTCGATTCTCCAATAGATCCGTATAGGTATGTATATTACCAATCCATGCTGCATTTTTCTGGATTTGTTGATGATAAAAATCCAAATATTTTATGGTTTGCCGCATTGCAATGGAATAATATTGCGGTTCCAACCATAACGCAAATACCTGTATGCAGGGTCCGTATTGCCGCAGCCGCATCAGATCCAAATGTTTGGAATTCTGCTCCAGCGTTTCTCCATCTTTCATCAGCTTCACAATGGTATCACAGTGAGCGTCTGCATAACTTTTCATACGCCATTCCTCCATATTTCCCTTTCCATTTTATCTTCTCACGCCAAAAAAAACAATACCCATCCAACATCTCTGCAAAATATTGTATGCGTATCCCATCCATTGCATCACAGAAAATCTTGTCCATCTACGCTTTGGCAAAAAAAGAGGATTCCTTTCCTTATCAAAAAATCGTATCTTACATAGAAAAGACGGGAATGGTTTGCATCCTGCAAAGCACTCCCGTCTCTGTTCTTTTTTCCGTTTCTTCTCATCCCTGCAGCCATTCTTTCACAAGCGGCATTTACACGAACATCTCTCCCGTTTCACGCCGATTCCATCCATCTTTTTGGGATATCCTTCTGCTATCCCTCCACACGATACCGTGCCAAGCGATTCTCCGCCTCTTCATCGGCATAAAGTTCCAGATAAACCCCCTCTGCCGTATGCGCTTCCTGAATAATTTCGCACCTGCCATGAATCCATCCTGTCAATGCGCCTTCCGTATAAGGCAGCAGCACCTGCATGCTATGCCGAAACCGCTTGAGCAGATTTTCCACACAAACAAGCATTTGATCCAAACCGATTTGTTGCGCCGCCGATACCTGTACCATATCGCGTGCAATTCGGTCCATCGGAAGCGGCAGTTCCACCTCTCGATCCATTTTATTATATACCGTAATTACCGGCGTATCTGCACAGCCCAAGTCCCGCAGCGTATCATAAACGACCTGCATTTGTTCCTCCCGATTGGGATTGGAGGCGTCTACCACATGCAGTAAAATATCCGCATATTTCAGTTCCCCCAGCGTCGCACGAAACGCCTGCACCAAATGATGCGGCAGTTTTTGTATAAATCCCACTGTATCAGTCATTAAAATTTCTGTTCCGCCGGGTAATGCCACTTTCCGTGTTGTCGTATCCAGTGTTGCAAATAGCTGATCTTCCGCTAAAACCCCAGCATTGGTCAATACATTCAGCATCGTAGATTTTCCTGCATTGGTATACCCCACCAGCGACACCACCGGAGTCCCTTTCCTGCTTCTCTGTGTCCGCAGCAATTCCCGATGGGTTTGAATCTCCCGCAATTCCCCATTCAGTTCCGCAATCCGTTCTTTGATATGTCTTCTGTCCGTCTCCAGCTTCTTTTCTCCTGGACCCCTGGTTCCGATTCCGCCGCCCAGTCTGGACATCGATGTACCCATCCCAGTCAATCGGGTCAGCCGGTATTTCAATTGCGCCAATTCCACCTGAATCTTTCCTTCACCAGAAATGGCTCGTTTTGCAAAAATGTCCAAAATGACAATGGTTCTGTCCATTACTTTGGTATCCAGCATATTTTCCAGGTTCTTCATCTGTGCAGGAGATAGTTCATCATCGCAGACAATACCTGTTGCATCATATGTATGCAGCATCATCTTCAATTCCTCAATTTTTCCCTTCCCCAAATAATGTGCCGGATGCATTTTCTCTCGCTTTTGCGTAGTACGGGCAACTGCCGTCGCCCCTGCTGTCTTTACCAATTCTTCCAGCTCATTCAAACATGCCTCCGTTTCCATCGAAAACCGGTTTCCTTTCTCCTCCAGCTCAATGCCGACCAGAATCAGTCTTTCTTCTGCATCCTTATTTTCATGCATTTCTCTTGCCATGCCGTTCCTCCTTGTTTCTCATTCCTAGCGCAGCCAGACGCCATCAAAGGAAAATCGCGCCGGTCCGGTCATATAAATGTGATGATCGGATTCTCTCCATTCGACCTCCAACGTGCCGCCCAGCAGTTGTATGCGTACTTTTCTCTCACACAGTCCGTTCAATACAGCCGCTACCAACGCCGCGCTGGCTCCTGTACCACAAGCAAGCGTTTCCCCACTGCCTCTCTCCCAAACACGCATGGATAAATGGGTGCGGTCGATCACCTGTACAAACTCAATATTTGCTTTCTTGGGAAATATGGGTGCCGTTTCGGCAATGCTTCCGTATTTTTCCACATCCAAGCCTGCGATATCCTCCACAAACGTCACTGCATGCGGATTGCCCATAGAAACGCAGGTAAAGGAAAACATCCGATCCAAAATCTGCATCTGTTCTCCAATCACCAAAGACCGCTCACTCCGCACCGGAATCTGCTCTGCCTCCAAGATGGGTTCTCCCATATCTGCCGTCACAGCAATCACTTCCTTTTGCTGAATATGTAGCTGCAGTGTCTTGATTCCTCCTAAGGTTTCCAAGGTAATCCGATCTTTCTGCGTCATTCCTCTTTCGTATACATATTTTCCGATACACCGGACTGCATTACCGCACATTTCTCCTTCGGAACCATCCAAATTAAACATCCGCATCCGAAAATCCGCCTGCTGGGAAGGTAAAATCAGTACCAAGCCGTCTGCTCCCACCCCAAAATGCCGTTCGCTCATCGCAACTGCCAGCAAATCAGGATGTTTGATTTCTTCTTCAAATCCATTGATGTAAATATAGTCATTTCCACAGCCTTCCATTTTGGTAAAGCGCATTTGTTTTCCTCCTCGCTTATGTAGCGGCGGTTCAAAACCGCCTGTTGTTACTGCTGTCTGTGAGGTACCGGTGTCATGTCCGCTTCGTGACTGACTGCGCTGTAAAAACGCAGTGCCCAAAGCCCTGCCAGTCCCACCAACGCAAAAATAATGCGTGCCAGCCAGAACATGGAACCGCTGAAGATGGTCGTTACCAAATCAAATCCAAAGAATCCGATCAGTCCCCAGTTCAGCGCGCCGATAATCACCAGCGTCAAAGCAATATAATTCCCTGTTTTCATGTTTCTGACCTCCTATGGTATGATCAACAGATATATCTGTACCCATAGTATCTCTGTTCTATCGCTTTTTATGAAAAAAATTTTTCAATGGTATTGGTAAAATCTACCCCCTGCAAATTTCCCACTGCACTGTAGCTAAAAACACCACTGGAAAAAATCAAATCCATCACTTCCGCCAAATCTTTTTTCTGCACTTGTTCAATCTGCTCCATCACTTCTTCGATCTCCTGCACTTCACCGCGCAACAGCAACGCTGCCCCAGCAGAAGTCATGCGATTGAGCGTACTTTCCGATCCAATCATGAAACTGCTTATCATTTGTTCTTTGGTTACCTCCAGCATGCGCCGCGAAATGTCTTCTTCCCGTACCGCCCGGATTTCTGCTGCAATTCCACGATAGACTGCTTCTGCCTGACTGGGGTTCATGCTGGCGTAAATGGAGAATAACCCGGTATCCGCAAATGCTGTCGTATAGCTGTAAATAGAGTACGTCAATCCCTGTTCTTCGCGGATTTTTTGAAACAAGCGCGAACTCATGCCGCCGCCAAAAATCGTTTGAAATACCGCCATCGCATATTTCAATGGATGTTCCCGCTCCAGTCCGGGAAAGGCAATGCAGGTATGCATTTGTTCTACGTTTTTAGGTATTTGGATTTTGGATATGTGATATTGTGCTTTTGTCTCCCATGGCTCGTACGGATATTTTGCCCGCCATCTGCCGAAATATTGGTTTAACAGGTTCATCATATCCGCGGTACGAAAATGACCCGCAACCGAAATCACGATATTTTCCGTATGATAGTTCCGTTCATAGTATGCGCGGATGGTATCTGCGGTCAAATGTGCAATGGTGTCTTCTGTGCCCAATATGGGCATTCCCAAACTGCTGTCCCGCCAAATGTCATCCTGTAAGCAATCATGCACCAACTCCTCCGGTGCATCATCATACATATCGATTTCTTCTTTGATCACATTGCGTTCTTTTTCTACTTCTTCCTGAGAAAAAGCTGGATACAACAGCATATCGCTCATCACATCCATAGCACGTACCATGTGCTTGTCCAGCACTCTGGTATGATAGCACGTGTACTCCTTGGTTGTGTATGCATTGATCTGACCGCCTACCGCGTCCATTTCTTCCGCAATTTCTCTTGCCGAGCGATGTTTGGTCCCCTTAAACATCATATGCTCAATATAATGTGAAATACCATTTTCCTCTGGGCGTTCATTTCTGGTTCCATTTTTCACCCAAATCCCAAAAGAAACGCTGCGGACATATCCAATTTCTTCCAAAACCACTTTGATTCCATTTTCTAATGTCTGAATCACCAGCATATCAAACTCTCTCCTACGATGTATTCTTTTTGCGGTTAGCATATTCCATCTGCCAGAAAATATACGTTTTCTTCCAACAGAAACAGGAATTGTTTTTGTTTCTTTAAGGATAGCATAACAAAATCAGTTTTTCTGTGCAACCCCATATTCTGTAGTTGGCTGTGAGCTGCTAACTCCATTTTACGCAGCCTTTCCTGCCTTATTTGTTTTTTACGGCAACCCAAACAAATATCGAACTTTATGTTATGTATGCTATGACGAAATATTTTTCTTACATTTTTTAGCAACGATCCCGTTTCCTTCTCTTAAACCGGTAATCATATCCGTTTTTGATAGACACAAGCATCGTGCATAGATACAGCCCGATACAAGAAAGCACGAAATCTCTGTTTCTCTAGAGAGATTTCGTGCTTTTCGATTCTACACAATGGGAGTGCTTCCTACACAGAACACTTCAAAATGGGAAAATACTCAAACCAAGCATCTCCCACAAATCCATGCCGTTTTTTCCTTTACGCAATTACCATTTGAATTCATCATCCGGTCTTTTGTAATCGTCCGTTGCATCTTTGATAGAGAAATTCAGTCTGCCCTGTTTGTCAATTTCCATCAAACGGACGTCTACTTCATCTCCCACTGCAACCACATCTTCTACTTTTGCAACCCGCTTATTCGCCAATTTGGAAATATGAATCAAGCCTTCTTTGCCCGGCGCAATCTCCACAAATGCACCGAATGTCATCAATCTGGTAATAGTACCTTTATATACCTTCCCCGGTTCCGGATCGCTGACAATCGCCGTAATCATATCAATTGCCCGCTGCATACCTTCCGGATCCGTTCCTTTGATGAAAATCTTACCGTCGTCTTCCGTATCGATTTCACAGTCAGTTTCTTCAATGATTTTCTTGATCACTTTGCCTCGGGTGCCGATCACTTCCGCAATCTTATCCACTTCAATCTGCATCGTTGCAATCTTCGGCGCATACGGAGACAGTTCTTTTCTTGGTTCTGCAATGGCTTTGAGCATCACTTCGTTGAGAATATATTCTCTGGCTCTTCCAGTCTGTGCAAAAGCCTGTTCAATCATTTCAAAGGTCAGCCCTTTGATCTTCATATCCATCTGAATCGCAGTAATCCCTTCAGATGTTCCAGCCACTTTGAAATCCATGTCGCCAAAGAAATCCTCTACACCCTGAATATCTGTGATTTCAATAAAGTCATCATCGGTTTCTCCTGTTACCAGACCAACGGAAATACCGGCAACCGGACGTTTAATCGGTACCCCGGCAGCCATCAAGGATAACGTAGAGCCGCAAATCGACGCCTGAGAAGTGGAGCCGTTCGAACTGAGGATATCTGATACCAATCGAATCGCATATGGGAATTCTTCCTCACTAGGAATAACAGGCAGCAGAGCTCTTTCGCCCAATGCACCATGACCAATTTCCCGTCTGCCGGGACCTCTGGACGTTTTGGCTTCCCCTACGGAAAATCCCGGGAAGTTATAGTGGTGGATATACCGTTTTCCAGTTTCATTGGTATCCAGACCATCCAATCTCTGCCCTTCACTAATCGCGCCCAATGTGGTCACAGTCAACGCCTGTGTCTGCCCTCTGGAAAACAGTGCAGAGCCGTGTACTCTGGGCAACACGTCTATTTCTGCGCTTAACGGTCTGATTTCTTCGATTCCGCGACCATCGGGACGCTTGTGTTCTCTCAGGATCATCCGTCTTACCGTCATTTTTTCAAATTGATAAATAATTTCATCCACCAATGCAGGAATATCCGTTTCTTCTGCCGAAATTTCCGTTAACGCTTCTGTCAGCTTCTCCAGCACTTCATCTGTAATTTCTTTGATTTTTGCATCCCTATCTTGTTTGCGTTCTGCAAAGACTGCTTCTTCCATTCTTGCATCCGTAATATATCCCGTCACCATCTGATACGCATCTTCCGGAATCACATGTTCTTCATAAGGCGCTTTTTCTTTGCCTTCCTTCGCCGTGATTTCCTGAATGAATTGAACCACTTTCAAATTGGTATCAAACGCCAGATGAATTGCTTCCATCATCAGTGCATCCGGAATCTCATCTGCGCCCGCTTCAATCATCATCACCTTGTCTTCTTTGGAAGAAACAGTCAAAGATAATCTGCTGTTTTCTCGTTGTTCTGCTGTGGGATTTACCACCAATTCTCCGTTACAATACCCAATGTTTACCGAAGAAACCGGAGCCGTAAACGGAATATCGGAAATATTCAGCGCCAAAGACGCGCCAATCATTGCCGTCACTTCCGGAGAACAGTCCTGATCTACCGACATGACTGTTGCCACAATCGCTACATCATTTCTATAATCCTTTGGAAACAGCGGACGGAGGGGTCTGTCAATACATCTTGCTGTCAAAATCGCCTTTTCCGACGGTCTGCCTTCTCTTTTGATAAATCCGCCCGGGATTTTCCCAACGGAATATAGTCTTTCTTCATAATCAATGCTCAGCGGGAAGAAGTCAATGCCTTCTCTGGGCTTGTCGGACGCCGTTGCTGTCACCAATACCGTTGTATCGCCATAACGCAGCAATACTGCCCCGTTCGCCTGTTCCGCAACACGCCCGATCTCCGCTGTCAGTGTTCTGCCTGCCAGTTCCATGGAATAGGTTCTAAACATAATCAATCTCCTTTTTTTGTTTTTTCCCGCACCATAGATCTTCAACTTTAAGTACCCGTCCCATGATACGCAAAGTTGGAAATCTATAGTGCCGCCTTCTTCGTTGTCTGTGGATAGTAGAAAAGAGAGGAAAATCTCCTCTCTTTTCCCGTTGTCCTTGTTCTTACTTTCTCAGACCCAATTCTGCAATAATTGCACGGTATCTTTCAATATCCAGTGCTTTCAGGTAATTGAGCAGACCACGTCTCTGACCAACCATTTTCAGCAGACCACGTCTGGAATGGTGATCTTTCTTGTGGCTTTTCAGATGATCTGTCAGCAGTGTAATTCTTGCTGTCAGCAGTGCAATCTGCACTTCCGGAGACCCGGTATCATTCGGTGTTCTGCCGTATTTTGCGATAATTTCCTGTTTGTTGATTGTTGCCATTGTTTTGTCCTCCTGAAATAAATATTCTTGCAAACCCCAGAGACTAAGTAACGGTCGGAGCATCCGATTACTGAGTCTTGGTTTTACAGCGTAATTATTTTATCATACTCCCTGTGCCTTTGCAAGGCAAAACCGTGGATTTTCTCGTGTTTTTCCGTTTTTTTGTCTCTTGCATGCTACAATACTGCCTTTTGTTTGGGCGCAAACCGAAATTGCGACAATAATACAGCCACAAATACAATCGCAAACCCTACTGCCATCCGCGGAGTAACTGCTTCGTGATACAGCAGTACGGAAAATACGACGCCGAACACCGATTCCAAACTCAGCAAAATCGTTCCCACCGCCGCATCTGTATGTTTCAATCCATATGCCTGCAAGAATAAACATAATGCTGTGGAAAACAGTGCCAAATACAGCACATTGCCCATCGCACCCATAGAAATTGCTGCAGGCACTCCGTTTGTAACAAAAGTTCCAATCCAACCAACTACCGCAGAAAAGGTAATCTGCATGGTTGTCAGCAATATAGGGTCTCTTCCTTTTGCAAACCAAGCCACCGCTGTCAGGTCGCAGGCAAAAATGACGCCGCCAATCAGTGTCACAACATCACCAGAGGTCATCGTCATATCTCCATTGAGCGAAATCAGTCCAATGCCTACCAAACAGATGACCGCCGCAAATACATGGTTCTTCTGCGGACGTTCTTTGGAAACAAACCAGTAAAAAAACGGTACAATCACACAATAGACCGCTGTTAAAAATGCACTTTTTCCCGGTGTGGTTCCCAATGTCAATGCCACCGTCTGCACCGCTGTACCAAGCCCCATCGTTGCGCCGGTGATCAGCCCGCCCAGTAAATATCCTCGATTCAGCCTGCCCCATTTTCGATATGTGATCACCCATAGCAGCACTGCGGCTATGGTAAATCTTGCTGCTGTAATAAACCAGGAAGACAACTCTTCCGTGGCAAACTTTTGAAATACGAACGCACTTCCCCAAATGATCGACGTCAGCAGCAACAGCCCATGCGCCCACATCCTTTTCTCCTGTTCCATATGGCTTCCTCTAATTTCTTACTTCTTTTCTTTTTCCGATTTCCAGTGTGCATATTCCGCCGAAGCAAAGTACGCCTTTGTCTGTTCCGCGTTGATCGCAATTTGTTTCTGCAGTTCTTCTACACCGGAGAATTTTTTTTCACTGCGCAGAAACTGGTAAAAAAAGATTTGCAGCGTTTCTCCATAAATGGTCTGATCAAAATCAAATAAATACGTTTCTATAATTTTCTGTGTTCCGTTTACTGTCGGATTCTTTCCCACATTCGTCACACCATAGTAATACTTCCCACGGTATCGTGTTTTTGTAGCGTATACACCGTTTGGCGGAAACAGCTTCAACGGGTGCGCTTCAATATTGACCGTTGGGAAACCAATGGTTCTGCCCAGCTTTTTCCCTTCCTTTACGGTACCCAATATAAAATACGGCTCCGTCAGCATGCGATTGGCATTCTCCAAATCCTTTTCTTTCAAACATTCCCGAATTCTGCTGCTGCTGACCCGCTCCCCCTCATACTGTACAGAAGGCACAGCGATCACTTTCACGCCGTATTGTTCTCCCAATCGGCGCAGCATTTCATAATTTCCCGCTCTTTGACTGCCAAAGTGATAATTTTCTCCCACAATCAATACACGGCATTTCATACGCTCAAATAACAGCTTGATTGCAAAATCATGTGCAGACATTGCCGCAAATTCTGTATCAAAGGGATATTCAATGTACGTATCTACGCCCATTTGCTCCATCGTAAACAGCTTTTCCGAAGGCGCCATAATCAGCGCAAAATCCTCTTTTTTCTGAAAGACCAACATCGGATGCGGAGAAAAAGAAAATACGACACTTTCCAGATTTTCTTCCGCCGCAAATTCTTTGGTCAGATGAATCAATGCCCGATGTCCCTGATGCAGTCCGTCAAAGTTTCCCAGCGTAATCGCTGTCGGTCTGCTTCGGTCTATTCGCCTGTCTGTAATATGTTCCATATTTGTCGCTACTCCTTAAATCAACATTTTATACGGTTTGATATAAACGGTTTCTTCTTTCTGCACTGTGTATAGCCCAACCAGATTTTTCCTGCTGTCAAACACTGCCGCCACTGTGCCTGCCGACAATGGCTGCTCGCAATGATAATATCCTTGATAAATTTTCGCACCATGATACAGCAGTTTTGTTGATGCCGCAGATACTGTAATACGCGGATATCCGGTCAAAGCTGCTTCCATCGACAACATTGCTTCTTCTGCTTTTCCCTCTTCCGCTAATGTTTTCAATTCCTCCAATGTAATGGCATCCTCCAGCCGAAACGTACCTGTTCGGGTACGAATCAGACTCTCCATATGTGCGCCGCAGCCCAGCTTTACTCCGATATCGCTGCACAGCGTCCGGATATATGTCCCTTTCGAACATGCTATCTCCATCTCAAAGCGATCCGGCGGCAAAAAGCGGCAGATCTGAATTCCATAAATGGTAACTGTTCTTGCTTTCCTGGCAATTTCTTTTCCTTCTCTTGCCAGTTCATATAACTTCTTCCCATGGACCTTAATTGCCGAATACATGGGCGGTACCTGCGCAATCTCTCCCACAAACTGCTGCGTTGCTTCTCTGATGGCATCTTCGTCCCAGTGCACCTCTTTTTGTTCTACCACTTCTCCGGATGCATCCTCTGTCGTTGTCGTAATTCCCAAACGCACCATTGCCCGATAGACTTTTGTGCCATCCATGATGATCTCTGATAGCTTGGTTGCCTTTCCCACACAAATCGGCAATACACCTTCCGCATCTGGATCCAGCGTACCTGTATGCCCTACTTTTTTGGTATGCAGTATCTTACGTACCACCGCTACCACATCATGAGAGGTAAATCCTTTTTCCTTCCGAATATTCCATATTCCATCCAAAAGAATTCCTCCTTACAGTATATGCTTTACTTCCGCCAGCACCAACGCTTTGGCTTCCGCCATGGATGCCGCAATACTACATCCTGCCGCCTTGACATGTCCACCGCCGCCGAATTTCTGCGCCAGTGCACATACATCTCTGCCGTCTGCGCCGCGGAAACTCGCCTTGACTTCTGTTTCCGTTTTTTCATACAGAAAGCAAGCCACTTCTGTCCCCTGCACGCCCTTTAAATAGTTGATAATGGTATCCAATTCTTTATTGGTACCATGACAAGCTGCAATTTCCGCAGCAGTAATCGTCGCACAAATTACTTTTCCATCAAAATACAATTCCGCATTTTCCAGCGCTTGTCCCATGATCTTCAATTCCGAAAAACTACGGCTGTCAAAAAACTGTTGGTAAATTTCCGTAAACAAAATACCTGTTTCCATCAACGCTCCTGCAATCCGCATGGTTTTCGGCGATGTAGAGGAATGGCGGAATCCTCCTGTGTCATAAATCAAGCCGGCGTATAATGCCGCTGCGATTTTGGTATCCATCGGATATGTCCCCTGCAAAAACTCATACACAATCTCACAGGTAGAAGAGGCTTCCGCATCCACATAATTCCATTGAGCAAAATAGGTATTGCTGCGATGATGATCCAAATTGATCTGGCAGTCTGCTTGATCAAACCATTCTTTCGCCGCACCTAATCTTTCAGCATCTCCGCAGTCCAGAGCCAAGAACAAATCTGCTTTTTGCTCCGCCTGACGCACCAGATGCTGATTAGGAATGACCTCGTATTTCTTTGCATAAGGCTCCAACAGTACCGTTACTGTTTTCCCCGCTGCCTCCAACGCCGCACCTAACGCCAAACACGCACCAATGGCATCTCCATCCGGATTGGTATGTCCCGCAATCTGGATAGACTTCGCCTGTTCCACGCAGCGCAGGATTTCTTCCTTGGTATTATTCCGCATCGTCCCGCACTTCTCTTTCTTTGCGTTCTTTCGAAATTTGTTCCATCAGCTGATTCATTCGCACCGCATATTCTGCAGATTCGTCTAATTTAAAGCTCAATTCCGGTGTCAACCGCAGATTGACCCGCTCCGCCACCAGATGACGAATAAAGCCGCCTGCGTTTTTCAATCCTTTCATGACACTTTCTTTCTGCGCCGCATCCCCCAATACCGAAACGTATATTTTGCAGTATTTCAAATCCTGTGTCGTTTCTACCCGCACCACACTGGTCATGGCGCCTATGCGCGGATCTTTCAGCTCTCCTCGAATAATTTGAGATACTTCCTTAAAAATTTCATCATTTACTCGAGACATTCTTGTTTGATTTTTCATACATTCTCACCTGCTTTATCTTGGTACTTCTACCATTGTATAGGCTTCGATCCAGTCCCCTTCTTTCACATCATTGAATTTCCGGAATACCAGACCACATTCATATCCTGCCGTTACTTCTTTCACATCATCTTTGAATCGTTTCAGACTTTCCAGGTCACCTTCATATACTACAATACCATCCCGAATGATGCGTACCTGACAATTTCTGACAAACTTCCCGTCTTTGACATAACTGCCTGCAATCGTACCTACGCCGGAGGCTTTGAACAGCTGTCGCACTTCCGCATGTCCCAATACCTGTTCTTCAAAAATCGGATCCAGCATCCCTTTCATAGCAGCGGTGATATCTTCAATGGCATTATAAATTACACGATACAGACGAACATCTACTTTCTCTGCATCTGCAAACGTCTTCGCCGCCGGTTCCGGACGGACATTGAATCCAATGATGATGGCATTGGAAGCGGATGCGAGCATCACGTCGCTTTCTGTAATCGCGCCTACTCCACCATGGATGATCCGCACGCGTACTTCTTCGTTGGACAGCCGCTCCAAACTCTGACGTACCGCTTCCACAGAACCCTGCACATCTGCTTTCACGACAATGTTCAATTCTTTCATATTCCCACTCTGAATCTGTGAGAACAAATCATCCAGCGATACTTTCTGCGGCGTTTCCTTAATCAAATTTTCTCTGTTCTTGGCAATGATGCTCTCTGCCACCTGTCTTGCCTGTTTCTCATTTTCCGCCACATAAAAGCTATCGCCCGCAGAAGGCACTTCTGACAAGCCCAGAATCTCTACCGGTGTAGAGGGACCCGCTTTTTTCACTCTTCTCCCCTTATCATCGGTCATTGCACGGATTCTTCCATATGCAGAACCAGCCACAACCGGATCTCCCACCTGCAGCGTACCATTCTGCACCAAAACCGTTGCAACCGGACCTCTGCCTTTATCCAACTGTGCTTCGACAATGGCGCCTCTCGCCTTTTTATTGGGATTTGCTTTCAATTCTTTCATTTCTGCCACCAGAATAATCATTTCCAGCAAGGAATCAATTCCCTCTTTGGTCACTGCGGATACCGGCACACAAATCGTCATTCCGCCCCATTCTTCCGGCACCAATTCATATTCTGCCAGTTCTTGTTTTACTCTATCCGGATTTGCTGAAGGTTTATCCATTTTATTGATGGCAACAATAATCTCCACTCCAGCCGCTTTTGCATGGTTAATGGCTTCCACTGTCTGCGGCATCACACCATCGTCTGCTGCCACCACCAAAATAGCAATATCTGTAATCTGCGCGCCACGCATACGCATTGCTGTAAATGCTTCATGTCCGGGCGTGTCCAGAAATGTAATGGGTTTCCCGTCTATCTGCACGGTATACGCTCCAATATGCTGTGTGATTCCGCCGGCTTCTCCCTTGGTGACATTACTGTGACGAATTGCATCCAGCAGAGAAGTTTTGCCATGATCGACATGTCCCATAACAACGACAACAGGCGGTCTTTCCTGCAGTTGGCTTTCATCCTCTTCTTCTTCGGCGAACACTGTTTCCATAATGTCTTTTTCTTCTTCCACTTCCAAAATGACATTATATTCTTCTGCAATTTCCGATGCCGTATCAAAATCCAGCGTTGCGTTGATATTCAGCATTTTTCCTTTTTTCATCAGCGCCATAACCAAATCGGAACCTTTTTTCCCCAATACTTCTGCCAGTTCTTTGACACTGATTGTTTCAGGGACTGCCCGGATAACCGGATCTTCCGCTGCCGCTTTCTCAGCTGCTTTGATTGCTTCCATCTCCGCCTGTGCAGCCGCTTCTTCCAGTTCCCGTCTTCTGCGTTCCAGCGGATTCTCTCTAGGTTTCTGGTCTTTTTTGCCTTTTCCTTTTTTCTCTTTTTTGCCCTGGTTTTGTTGATTGTTCTGCTGATTCTGATTGGTAGGATTGCTCTTACCATTCTGGTAATTTTGATGACCTTGTCCGTTTCCCGGTTTATTCTGTCTATTTTTGTTTTGATCCGGTTTGCTGTCTTGCTGCTTTTTATTGTTTTTTATCTCTTGCTGTTTCGGCGCGTTTTTCTGCTGTTCCCGCTTTTCTTGGCGCGGTTGTGCTTTCGGTTGTGTTTTTGCCTTTGCTTCTTCTGCCGCTTTCCGTTCTTCTTTCTCTTTCGGTTGTTCTGCCGCTTTTTGTTCCGCAGGTTGATACAGCTTTCTGATCTGATCTGCATCGCTGTCCGTAATCATACTCATATGACTGGTGGCTTCCATACCGATACTTTTCATTTTTTCCATCAATTCTTTATTGGCTACGCCTAACTGTTTCGCCAATTCATAAATTCGCATTTTTGACATTCGCCGCACCTCATCTTTCTTCCCTGATCCTCTATTGCTTATTCTATCCGTTCACGGTGTTCTTCTTCCACCAATGCGTTCAGTTTTTTTGCGAAACCTGCTTCCGTCACAACCAGCACCGCCCGCACTTCTTCGCCGACGGCTCTGCCTAGCTCCGCTTTTGTTCCCGTTTCTATTATCGGCACTTGATAAAACGCTGCGGAATTCCGAAATTTCTTCTTTGTATTTGCGGATGCATCTGCTGCTACCACGATTAGGCATGCTTTTTTGCTCCGTACTGCATCTTCCGCCGATGCTTCTCCTCCAGCGAGTTTTCCTGCCCGCTTGCAAAGCCCCAGCAAAGAATAAAATTTACGCATGTTCTTCCCCTTCCAATTGTGCCAACAGCGCTTCATACACGTCTTTGGGAACCGCTGCCTTAAAGGATCGTTCCAATCCTTTGGATTTCTGCGCTTTCGCCAAACATTCTGTATTGGGGCAAATATATGCCCCTCGTCCGGGCTTTTTCCCTGTACGATCCAACGAAAACTCTCCGGCATCATTTCTGACAATCCGGATGAGTTCTCTTTTATCTTTCATTTCCTGACATCCGGTACATTTTCTCAGCGGTACTTTTCTTTGTTTCATTCTACTGCCGCCTCCTATCGGATTATGCTTCTTCCTGCAGCTCTTGTGAATCGGTCGCTTCCACAGATTCTGCTGCTTTCGTGTCTGCCTCAGATTCCAATGGGTTCCATTCATCATCCATCTGATGAGTACTTTCTTCCGCTTCATCCATTTCCGGCTCTTCTGCTAAAAAGTTCGTTTCTTTTGCCTGCGTTTCACTCTTGATGTCAATTCTCCATCCCGTCAATTTTGCCGATAATCTGGCATTTTGCCCTTCTTTCCCAATGGCAAGGGAGAGCTGGTGATCTGGTACAACCACTTTTGCACTTTGTTCCGCCGCATTGATGGCAACTGCCACTACCTTAGACGGACTCAATGCAGCTGCAATGAATTCTTTCGGGTCTTCGCTCCAGTTGATGACATCAATTTTTTCGCCGCCTAACTCATTGACAATCACATTCACACGGCATCCATTCTGCCCCACACATGCCCCCAGCGCATCCACATTTTCATTCTTGGAATACACCGCAATTTTCGTTCTGCTTCCAGCTTCTCTGGCAATACTCTTGATTTCCACCGTGCCGTCATGCACCTCCGGCACTTCCTGCTCAAACAGGCGTTTGACCAATTCCGGATGTGTTCTGGATACATAAATCTGCGGTCCCTTGGGTGTCTGCTTTACTTCTAAAACATATACTTTCAGTCGTTCCATGAAATTATACTGTTCACCGGGAATCTGTTCATTTGCTGCCAGTACCGCATCAATTTTACCCATCTGCACAATAATGTTTCTTCTTTCTCTGCGTTGTACGATTGCTGTTACAACTTCCCGTTCCTTCGTGATGTACTGATTATAAAGGATTTCCCGTTCTGCTTCTCTGAATTTCTGTACCACAACCTGCTTTGCTGTTTGCGCCGCCACTCGGCCAAAATCTCTCGGCGTTACCTCCAAATCCACAACATCTCCGATTTGATATTCTGGATTCAGCACCCTTGCCGCCGCTAGGCTGATCTCGTTTTGTTCATCCAGCACTTCTTCCACTACTTCACGCTGTGCATAGCAAGCTACATTTCCGCTTTCCCGATCAATCATTACTTTGATATTCTGATTGGATCCAAAATTCTTTTTGCATGCAGATACCAAAGATGCTTCAATCGCCTCGAAAATAATTTCTTTGTCAATTCCTTTTTCTTTCTCAATCAAATGCAATGCTTCTATAAATTCCGCCCTATCCATTTTTTCGATTCCTCCCTTAATTTCAGAAAATCACAGCCAGCCGAACGTCCGCCACCTCTTTTTGCGCAAATGCGCGTATTGTGCCGTCCTCTTCCTCTATCGAAATACATCCGTCCTGCAATCCCAGCAGTTTTCCTTGATATTGCTTTTTCCCATCCAACGCTTTGTATAGCTTGATATCGATAATGTCTCCACTGAATTTTTCAAAATCCGCTTCTTTCTTCAGCGGTCGGTCAATCCCCGGTGAGCTGACCTCCAAAATATATGCCTGTTCAATGGGGTCTTCTGTATCCAGCTTTGCTTCCAACTCTCGGCTAACCGCCTCACAGTCGTCAATGGAAACACCGCCTTCTTTATCGATATACACGCGCAGATACCAATTTGCACCTTCTTTTACAAATTCCAAGTCAACCAATTCCAGCTTTTTTTCTGCCACAATCGGCTCTAAAAGCGGCATGACTTTTTCTTCTGTGTTCCGTTTTGCCATTCTTTCACCTCATAGATTCATTCTTTCCTCATGCAACAATAAAGAGTGGGCTTTCACCCACTCTTTTGTCTGCCGTTTCTGCTTGTTACTGATAGTAGTATACCATTTTTCTATGCAGTATGCAAGCTTTTTTCTGTTTTTTCCATGCCGAGCTTTTTTCTTTCCCGCTACTTATGGAAATGAGCAGCACAGTGTTCCAGATGCATTGTCTCTTCTTCTCTCATTTTACTGGCATAAGCAACACAAAGACAATCCGCCAATCGCTTCCTTTTTCGTTTTCCATCATACGACGCAACTCATGTTTTCGTTTTTACAAAAAAGCAGAGACAGACGTTTCATCTATCTCTGCTATTATTTGTCTTTGTTCGTATGCCCTCTGGTTTTTTCTTTTTACAATACTTTATTTAAGAAATCCTGGGTTCTCTTGTTTTGTGGATTACCGAATACTTCTTCCGGTGTCCCCTGTTCCACAATATAGCCGCCATCCATAAAAATGACACGGTCAGCCACTTCACGCGCAAATCCCATCTCATGGGTCACCACGATCATGGTCATACCATCCGCTGCCAGTTTCTTCATAACATCCAATACTTCTCCTACCATTTCCGGATCCAACGCAGAAGTCGGTTCGTCAAACAGCATAATATCCGGCTCCATTGCCAACGCACGGGCAATGGCAACCCGCTGTTGCTGCCCGCCGGACAGGCTGGTAGGATATGCATCTGCTTTATCCAGCAGACCGACCCGCTCCAACAACCGCTTTGCTTTTTCTTCCGCTTCGTTCTTGGTCATTCGCTTCCGATCCACTGGTGCCAACATAATATTCTGCATTACCGTCAAATGCGGAAACAGATTAAACTGCTGGAACACCATACCAATATTCTCTCGGATTTTATTGATATCCGATGTTTTTGCCATCAAATCGTAATCATCCACAATGACGGATCCGCCCGTTGGTTCTTCCAGCTTATTCAGACAGCGTAAAAATGTGCTTTTTCCAGATCCGGAAGGTCCGATCAGGCATACCACTTCCCCTTCGTGCACTTCCAAGTTAATTTCTTTGAGAACCTCCAAATTGCCAAAACTCTTTTTCAGGTTTTCTACTCTTACCTTAATCAATTTGCCAACCTCCTCTCCAGGATCTGGAACAGCTTCGTCAATATAATAACCAGTATATAATACCAGAATGCGACGATAGCATATGTTTCAAATCCACGGAAATTGGACGATACGATCAAATTACTTTGGCGCATCAATTCGCCTACACCAATGGTAGACAGAATAGATGTATCTTTCAATGTAATAATAAATTGGTTCGTTACAGAAGGGATCACAATCCGAATTGCCTGCGGCAGAATTACTTTGCGCATCGCCACACCATGCGGCAGCCCTAAACTTCTGGCAGCTTCCATTTGCCCTTTGTTTACGGCATTGATCCCGCTTCGGAATATTTCCGATAAGTATGCACCGGCATTCAGCATCAATACAATGACTGCCGCTGGAAACGGCTGAATCCGAATGTCCAATGCACCAGTCAAACCAAAATAGATAAACACCGCCTGTACCATTAACGGCGTCCCTCGAATTACACTCAGATACACGCCGGAAATGGCGTTTAACACCTTCATTCTGGATATGGAGAACAAACAGGAAATCAACCCGATGATAATCCCCAAAAACAGCGAACAAACCGTCATACCGGCTGTCAGCTTCAGCCCCTCAAACAATCGGGGCGCAATCGATACAGCATATTGCAGAAAACTCACTACAACATCCCATACGTTCACAAAAAACTCACCCATACGGCACTACTCCCAACTCTCAGACAACATAAATCTTTATTCTATAAATCCATCTGCGGATTATTCCTCGATGTATTTATTCAGAATTTCATCATATGTTCCATTTTCTTTCAAATTCGCCAAACCTGCATTGAACATTTCCAGCAGCTCGGTATTTTCACCTTTATTGACTGCAAAACCATAAGAATTCCCATTCTCTTTTTCTGTTACCATCTTCAGACCAACACCCTGAGAAATCGCATAACCCATTACTGGATAGTCTTCAAAACAAGCTGCAGAATTGCCGCTGTTTACATCCATATACATGTTGTTGGAATCGTCAAATGTTCTGGTTTCAAATCCATACTGATCTTTAATAGATTCTGCAAATGCCTGACCTTCTGTACCAATTTTAACTGCAACAGTTTTTCCTGCCAGATCTTCATATCCTTTGATTTCTTCATTATCTGCTTTGATGCCCATCACAACGCCGCTGTCAAAATACGGATCGGAAAAATCAAATTTTTCTTTTCTTTCATCTGTGATGCTCATCCCCGCAATGACACCGTCAACCTGACCAACTTCCAATGCCTGTACTGCCGCGTTAAATCCCAGAGAGTTAAATTCTACCTGGAATCCTTGATCTTCTGCAATCGCATTCATCAAGTCAATATCGATTCCCACAAACTCTCCACTTTCGGTTGTAAATTCAAAGGGGGCAAATGTCGTGTCTGTACCAATCACATACGTTTTGCCTGTGGATGTATCCGCAGTATCTTCTCCTTCTGTAGTTGTATCTGCGCTGCCGCCGCATGCTGCCAAGCTGAATGCCATAGTCAGCGCCATTGTTGTTGCTGCAAATTTTTTGAATAAACTCATTGTAAATTCCTCCCTTTCCTTATGCATAAAAAATTCTATATGGTATGTCGCCGTTTTGCAAACGACTCATATCAATCCACTCTGCCTTTGCATAATTCCACCAACGAGCTGCTTCCCAATCGTTCCGCACCCAACTGCAGAAACAACTCCGCATCTGCAATGCTTCGTATCCCGCCGGCAGCCTTAATCTTGGTTCCATTTGTTACATGATTTGCAAACAGTTTGATATCCTCGGCTGTTGCACCGCCACTGCCAAAACCGGTGCTCGTTTTGATATATTCCGCCTGTGATTGGCTCACCACTTCACACATACGAATTTTCTCTATCTCTGTTAAGAAGCAAGTTTCTACAATCACTTTCAGCAGTCTTCCGTCACAAGCTTCCTTCACCGCGTTGATTTCTGCGAAAATAGCATCATATTTTTGTTCCTTCGCCCAGCCAAGATTGACTACCATGTCTATTTCATCCGCACCGGCTGCAACCGCTTGTGCTGCTTCCGCCTGCTTCACAGCTGTCGTCTGATACCCATTCGGAAATCCAATCACCGTACCTACTGGCAATTTTCCTTCCAAAAATTCCGCCGCCTGTTTGACATAAGACGGTGGGATACATACCGACGCCGTACGGTATCGTAACCCTTCCCTGCAAATCTTCTCAATATCTGCCCAAGTAGCTGTCTGCTTAAGCAAGGTATGGTCCACATGGGAAAGGAGTTTCGCTTCATGCATATATGCACCTTCTTTCACTGGGTTTATACATACTTAAACATTATAGCATAAAATCAGACATACAACAATATAGAAAACCCTATCAATTTTCCAAACTTTTTTCTATGATTTTGCGCTTCTTATTAAAAATTCACATATTTTTTCTTACTATATTTTTCCTATTTATTTTTTCTATTTTTTTATTTCACTTTTCAAAATCAGTTAGATTTCGCTTTTGCTTCTTTATTTGAAAGAATTTGATGCGAAAAAAAAGTCATTCTCTTTCTCTATGTTTTCCATGCATCGCCATTCGTGCATATTTAGACAATTTAATGCATAAAAAGAAATACATTCCATCCCCTTTTCCAGACACTGTCAAACTGCCTCTGTGGCAACAGGTTCTTTCTCGGCACACTGTTCATCCCGCCACAGTTGACTTTTTTCCCAAATGCAGTCCATATATCCGCCTATTCATAGAAGGACCTGTTGACCCTGCCGTATCAATTCTACTGTATGATATTGATGAACCGTACGATTCCATTCTCGTATGCGGTTCGGCATTGTTCTTGACATCTTTCCATTATGTGAAACCAACGTCCATGAAAAAAGCGGCAAAGCCGCATAGGCTCTACCGCTGTTCTATTTCTGCAACACAATTTGTTTGAAATTATTCTTCTGTTGTTGCTTCTTCTTCTGCTGTTTCTGCAGGTGTTTCTTCCGCAGGAGCATCTGCCTGTCTCTTGGACAAACTGATTTTCTTCTGTTCCGGATTTACTTCCAGAACCTTCACTTTGATCATTTCGCCAACCTTCAGTTCGTCTTCCGGTTTCACTACATGTTTGTTTGCAATCTGAGAAATATGTACCAAGCCGTCTACGCCAGGTTCCAATTCCACAAATGCACCGAACGGCACCATCCGAACGACTTTTCCTTCTACAATAGAACCAACTGCATATTTATCCGTAGCCAATTTCCAAGGATTCATATCTGCATCTTTCAAAGACAGGCTGATTTTGCCTTTTTCTTTATCCACATCCAGTACAAATACTTCTACGGTCTGCCCTTCTTTCAATACTTCTCTGGGGTTGGAAATTCTGCCCCAGCTCATTTCAGAAATATGAATCAGACCATCTACGCCGCCCAAATCAACAAAAGCGCCGAAATCTGTCAGTCTGCTTACAGTACCGGTTACTTTAGAGCCAGCTTGAATGGTTTCAAACAATGCAGCGCGTTTTGCAGCAATTTCCTGTTCCACCAGTGCTTTTCTGCCGCCAATGAAACGACGTTTCACTCTGTCTACTTCGATGATATTAAATTCCAGTTTCTGACCGTTGAACACGCTCAGATCTTCAATAAATCTATTAGAAACCTGAGAAGATGGAATGAATACGTTCACACCGTTGACAACTGCAATCAAACCGCCCTTAACAACTTTTTCCACAACACCGGTCGCAACGGTCTTGTCATTGTAAGCAGCTTCAATTTCTTCGATGCCTTTCTGTGTCTCAATGCGTTTTCTGGACAGCATCACATTGCCGTCGCCGTCATTGACACGTACTACAAATACTTCAATCTCATCTCCCGGCTGAACTGTTTTGCTGGGAATCACATTTGGATCACTGCTGAATTCGCCTCTGCTGATGATGCCATCAGATTTGAAGCCCAGGTTGACAGAAACTTCTTCATTTACCACCTGAATCACAGTGCCTTTTACCACGTCGCCTGTGTGCAGCGTCACGAGGGATTCTTCTAACATTTGTTCAAATGTTGCTTCCTCACTTCCTTCTAAATTTTGTACTGCATTTTCTAATGCTTCGCTCATAGTAACAACTACCTCCTTAATTATTGCCGGCGGTGTCGACGCGCCCGCAGTTATTCCTATTTTATCATTCTTTTCAAAATTATTCAACACCAAATCACAAATTGTTTCAATATGTACGGTATTTCCACAATTTTTGGCACAAATTTCCACCAACTTCTGTGTATTTGAACTGTTTTTGCCTCCAATCACGATCATTTTATCCACGCGCTTGGACAGTTCTTCTGCTTCTGTCTGCCGTTTTTCCGTTGCAGAACAGATGGTTTGAAAGACCTGCATAGAGATTCCGCGTTCTTGCAGAATTTGCAAAATCTTGTCGAATTTTTCTTGACGGAAGGTTGTCTGCACCACAACGGCATAGCTGTCTTTTGGCGGAATGTCTTTTTCTCTGGCTGCCTGCTCATCCTCTAATATCACTGCTTGATTTTGACACCAGCCGCAAATACCAATTACTTCCGGATGCGCACCATCTCCAACAACCAGAATTCCCTTTCCCGCTTCCTGCTGTTGCTGTACTATCTGGTGGATTTTTTTTACAAACGGACAGGTTCCATCCAAGATACGCAGCCCTTTTTCTTCCGCTTTGTCATACAGCTCTTTTCCCACACCATGAGACCGAATCAACAGCGTACCTGCTTCCATACTGTCCAGATCCTCTGTGATTTGCAGCCCCTTTGCCGCCAAGTCATCCGTCACCGTTTTGTTATGAATCAACTGCCCGTAGGAATACAGCGGATGTTCTGTTTTAATCGCAGCATATGCCATTTCAATGGCGCGCTTGACGCCAAAGCAAAAACCAGCCGATTCCGCCACCTGAATCCTGCTCATACTTCCACCTTCATTTCCCGCACTTTTTGCATTACCCGTTCTGTAATTTCTTCCATCATCTCTGTGGTCACTTTTTTCCCCTGATATTCATCCAAATAAATGGGCTCTCCATATCGTATATGGACCATAGAGCGGAAACGATATCGACTGCTGATGGCAATGGGTACAATCGGCGCATTCCCTTTTAACGCAAACAATGCAACTCCTGCCTTTGCAGCCTGCGCATCCCCTTCTTTCACACGGGTGCCCTCCGCAAAAATCCCGAGCACCTCTCCATTTTTCAGCAATTTAATTGCCGTTTTCAGCGCTTTCATATCCGTTGTTTCCCGATCCACAGGAAAAGCGCCCAATCCATACATCAGCGCAGCAGACAATCGATTCGAAAATAATTCCTTTTTCGCAATATAACGCACCTCTCGCTTCACAAAGGCAGCCATCGTGGTCGGATCAAAATTACTCATATGATTGCAGCACAGCACCACACCGCCTTCTTCCGGAATATGTTCTTCTCCTTGAATATCCATCCGAAACATGATTCTATAATAAATGCGTACCAGTTTTCTGGCAAAATGATAAAAACGCATACTTTCTCACCTCATTTTATCTGTTTCGCAATCACCGACAGCATTGCTTCCGTCACAGCCGCAATATCCATTCCAGTCGTATCAATCATCACTGCATCCTCCGCTTTGCGCAAAGGACTGTATTTCCGGTGTGTGTCCTGATAATCTCTCTCTTCCATTTCCTTTCGCACCAATGCCTCATCCGGATGTTTTCCCTGTTTCTGCAGTTCTCCTACACGGCGCTTTGTTCTCTCTTCCATCGAAGCATCTAGGTATATTTTCACTTGTGCTTCCGGCAGCACCTTCGTGCCAATATCCCGACCGTCCATAATCACACTGTTTTCTTTTGCCAATGCCTGCTGTATCTCTACCATTTTTTCCCGCACCTTCCGGTAAGCCCCCACCACAGAAGCTGCCTTTCCAATTTCTTCCGTACGAATCGCTGCCGTAATGTCTTCTCCATCCAGCAGCATTCTCTGACCGCCAGCTTGCGGGCAAATTTGCATATCCATCTTCTCCAAAACAGATGCTACCTCTGCCTCACAGGCAGGATTCACTCCTTGTTGGATACAGGCGTATCCAAGTGTGCGGTACATTGCGCCTGTATCAATATACAAGATGCCCAGCCTCCGTGCAACTTCTTTTGCTGCTGTACTTTTTCCGGAACCGGCAGGTCCATCTACCGCCACTGCAAAATTCTGATTCACGCGAGTCCTCCTTTCTCCTGTCCGCATACGCTGTCTCCCGCCACAAAACCGGTAGAAAATGCAATTTGCAAATTAAATCCGCCTGTGTATGCGTCCACATCCAGTACTTCTCCTGCAAAATACAGCGCTTTGACCCGTTTGCTCTCCATCGTAGACGGATCAATTTCATCCACACAAATACCGCCGCTAGTCACGACCGCTTCCGCGTACCCCGTTGTGCCAATGATCGTTAACGGCAGCCCTTTGAGCAGCCGCAGCAATGTTCTGCGTTCTTCCTTCGTCACATGATTTACTTTTTTATCCGGCGCAATTCCAGATAACGCAATGATAACAGGAATCATCTTTTGTGGCAGCAAATCCCCCAGTGCATTGCGAAAGTCCTTATTGCTGTATTTTTCAAAATCCCGCAGTAGTCGCTGATCCAATTGTTTCTCTTCCAATGCCGGTTTCAAATCAATCCATAAACGATATCCTTTTTCTGTCTGTGTCAAAATATGCCTGCTGGCGCTGAGAATCACCGGACCGGAAACGCCAAAATGGGTAAAAAGCAACTCTCCAAAATCTTGATAAACCGTTTTTCCCATCTCGTCACAAATACGAATGGCAATATTGCGCAGACTCAAACCCATCAGCTCCCTGCACCAAGATTCCGCCGTCCGCAGCGGCACCAAAGACGGATATAACTTGGTTATCGTATGCCCGACTGCCTTTGCCATACGATATCCGTCCCCCGTAGAACCGGTTGCCGGATACGACAGCCCTCCGGTTGCCACAATCACTGCATCAAACGCAAGTTCTTTTTGATTCTGGAGTACAATTCCAGCTGCTCGTTCGTCTTTCACCCAAATCCGTTCCACCGGACTTTCCAAATGCAGTAAGACGTGATTCTGCCGCAAATACTTCTCCAATGCCCGCACCACATCCTGTGAACGATCCGTAACAGGAAATACGCGATTGCCACGCTCTACTTTTGTTTCCAGCCCCATCTCCAACAGCAGTTTGCGCAGCGCTTGATTGTCAAAGCGGTAAAATGCACTGTACATAAAATATGGATTACCAGGGATATGGTCCAAAAAAACATCCAAATCTCCATCATTCGTCACATTGCAGCGACCCTTTCCCGTAATGAGAATTTTTTTACCCAACCGGTTATTTTTTTCATATAAATGTACTGTATGCCCACGCTGCGCTGCTCGTCCCGCTGCCAACATACCTGCTGCTCCGCCGCCAATTACTGCTATTTTTGCCATGTTCCTTCCCCTTTGTTCCATAATTCTGCCATCTCCAGATGCGCTTTGTCATTCAAAGACATCAGAATCCGCCTACCGTCCTCCATCACATCTACCGTTGTAATCGAGGTATTGGTCATCCATGTTTTCCGGTAAAAATTCAAATCCATTCCCATCACTGCCACCAAAAGCACCCGCAACAAACCGCCATGGGATACAATGGCGATTCTCTCTCCCGGATGCTTGCGCAATAGTTCTTCAAAACCGGCGACGGAACGTTCCGTTACTTTTGCAAAAGAGCCCTCGCCCGGAAACGGATGCTCAAAGGGATTTTCATAAAAATCCAAGTATGCCTGTCCATATTTTTCTGTCAATTGTGGGATGCTGTGTCCTTCCCACTCTCCAAAATTGATTTCTTTGAAATGCTCGTCCACAATCGGCGTCAGCCCTGTTTCTTCGGCGATGGCGTCTGCCGTTTGTCTTGCACGCTGCAACGGCGATACATAGATTGCATCCAAAGGCAAATATCGAAACCGCTTCGCCACCAGTTTCGCCTGCGCCCTGCCTTCCGGTGAAAGCGCAATATCTGTGGCGCCCTGATACCGTCCTTCTCGGTTCCACTGCGTTTCCCCATGGCGAATCAGATAAAATCTGGTTTTCTTTTCTGTCATATTGTCCGCCTTCCTTTATATTCTATACTCTAAACGTAAATTATAGGAGAAAATCCGGCTTTTTTCAAGTAAAACCCGTTTTCTTCCCTGCCTTGCTCCCAATCAAACAGCCCTTTTGCCGTATCTTTCTTTTTTCAAAACGTTTTTCCGAACAGCCGCACCGTCTCATAACAGCATCCGTTTTTCTCTGGCGATTGCCTCTGCTTTATCTAGATATCAGCAAAAAATGCCTCATGCTTGTGACATGAGGCGTTTGATTTACTTTGCTGAAAGCTGCTTCAGATACTGCACTTCTTTTTCTGTCAAAGGACGATATGCTCCCTTGGGCAAGTCGCCTAACGTCAATGTCCCCGTTGCCACGCGCTTTAATTGTGCAACCGGATGTTTGATCGCATCGCACATTTTACGCACCTGCCTGTTCTTGCCTTCATGCAGGATAATTTCTGCTGTACAAAACCGCCGGTCTTTTTCTATTTCCAAAATCCGAATTTTCGCCGGTCTTGTTTTTCTGCCATCCACCATCACACCCCGGCGAAATTTCTGCAAATCCATATCATCCGGCACACCGTAAAGCTTTGCAATATACGTTTTATCTACATCATATTTGGGGTGTGTCAGCCGATAGGTCAACTCTCCATCATTCGTCAGCAGCAACAGTCCGGATGTATCATAGTCTAATCTGCCCACTGGAAAAATTCGTTGTTTCACATCGCGCACCAAATCCAGGACGGCAGGGCGCCCAAACTGTTCCTTTGCTGTGGTCACATATCCTTCCGGCTTATGCAGCATGAGATATATTTTTTTCTCACCAGATATCACCACTGGTTGATCGTCAAACAGCACCTGATCCTTTTGGGGATCAATTTTGGTTCCCAGCGCCGTCACCACCACGCCGTTGACCTTCACCCGACCAGAAGCAATCCATTCTTCCGATTTTCTTCTGGAAGCAATACCCGCTTCCGCCAAATATTTCTGTAATCTTTCTTCCATGGCTTCTCCTCCGTCTCTTTCGCTCAACAGTATACAGGAGAAGCAGCGGAAAGTCAAAGAAAATCCATCCTTCTTCTATAAAAATACCGCCCAGTCACACCAAACTTCCAGCAGTCGATGATATTGCTGCACCAGGGTATAGGTCGGTGCATCCGCCATCGTCAACAGTTCCACATCACCCAAAACACTGTCGCCCAATCGAATCTCCGCCTGACCAACTACAGTTCCTTTTTGCAGTGGTGCTTCCAGAACCGCAGGAATCTTCGCTGTAATCTGAATCTGCTCCGCCTCTTCTTCGGACAGCACCGCTTGATAGTCTGATGCCAACCCTACGTCCACCTCCGATACAGGAGAACGGCTGACCGCCGCCCGATCCAGGATCGTCCCTGCCTTTGCCACAGTTTGCTTTTCATATGTATCGAACCCATAGTCCATCAATGCTTTGGTATCCGTCCACTTTGCCTGTTTTCCTGCTTCTCCCCAACCGCATCCCAATACCACACTGACTAATGTCACTTCATCCTGTGTCGCAGCACCTACAAAACAGTTGCCGGCCTTATTGGTATACCCGGTTTTCACACCCAACGCCCCGCTGTACATCTGTAAAAAACGATCCGTATTGACTGCGGTATGGGAAATTTTTCCCGAAACATCCGTAAACGTTTCAGAAGGTGTTGCCACAATTTGCCGAAATGTAGGATTTTGCAGCGCATATCCCGCAATCAATCCCATATCATAGGCGGTGGAATGATGCTGATCTTTGGTCAAATGACTGTCCAACCCATTCGGGGAACCAAAAACCGTATCCTTTGCGCCAATTGCCTTTGCCTTTTCCGTCATTTCCTGACAAAAAGCTTCAACAGAACCGCTGATCTGTTCCGCTAATGCAACAGCCGCATCATTATAGGATTTCAGCATCATTGCCGTCAGCAAATCCTGTTCATACCACTGTTCCCCTTCTTTCAATCCCATTTGTACATCCGGCTGCCTTGCCGCATGTTTGCTGACTGTAACCACATCGTTCGGGTTGCCTTTTTCCAAAACCAATATTGCCGTCATAATTTTTGTCGTGCTTGCCATCTCCAGCGGCTCTTCCTCGTTTTTCCCCCATAACAGCCGTCCTGTTTCCGCGTCCAGCAGTGCCGCTCCTTGCGCCGTTACACACGGTTCTGCCGCAAACGCCGTCTGCGCACAGAACATCCACCCTGCCAACAAACAAATATAGATTCTTTTCATACGCACTCCTCCCCGCTTCATTGTATGCCGCTGAACGTATCCGTATGTGGGGATCCCCCTTGCTTTCTTCGTATGGTCTGCAAATATTCTCTGCCGATAACCATGCGCATCTTGCTGTCGAATCCTCCGTATCTGTATTCCGCCATAACATCCGGCAAACTTTTACAAAAAAAGAACAGCAAATCCTCTGCTGTTCTGTTTGTAATCGCATTGTTATCCTTCTTGTTTTTTCTGCAATCCAAGAGAAATTTTCTAAGATATTCTCGGCACACTTTTTCACTGACTGTCGTTTCCCCGATTTCTTTGATCTCTCCATTCTCTGTCAAACCAGATGCCTGTTCCCGTCTATTGGTTGTTCTGCCGGTCAATCTTGGTCGGTGGATTTTTCCAACGGCGGTAGTTCCTGAACGGAATGGAATCCAAAATATCGTAAAAACTGGTCGGTCGTCCCCAGTAAAATAGGTTTTCCCGGTGCATCCAATCGTCCCACCTCACACACCAGTTTTTTTTCCATCAGCTTGCTGACCGCATGTTCTGCACTGACGCCTCGGATTTCTTCAATCTGCCCTTTGGTGATGGGCTGTTTATAAGCAATGATTGCCAGCGTCTCCAGCAAAGACTGCGTCAATCCTTGACGCTGCGGACTTCGATACATGCTGCGGATATAAGAAAAACATTCCGCCGCCGTACACATCTGATAGGCGCCATCGAATTCCACAATCCGTATTCCCCTCTGTTCCGCTTCATATTGATCTGCCAAAGACTGAACAATCGCCTTTGCCGTGGCTTTATCCATCTCTATGGTTTGGGCAATGGCAGAAAGCGGTACCGCATCCCCTGCAATAAACAACAGGGATTCCACCACGGCCTCTAGCTGCGCCAATCTCATCCTGCATCCCTTTCCTGATAACTTCGTATTCTAATCTCCGAAAATGTGCTGTCTTGCTCGATCCATACTTCCTTTCGTTTCATCAATTCCAAAAGTGCCAAAAATGTCACCACTTTTTCCATCTTTCGCGCATTGGGTCGAAAAATTCCATAAAATGTAATCTGTGGGCGCAAAATCAATAAATCCAAAATATATTCCATTTTATCCTGAATGGTAAACAGATCCCGTTGCACCCCTCGGAAAGAGCTGCGCACATGGTCTATTTTCGCTTCTTTGCGCTGCATGACTTCTCGAAACGCCTGATACAGATCTTCCATGGTCACTCCCATCAAAAAATCTTCCAACGGCTGTTCTTCTTTGTGCCGCAGTTTGGTAATTGCTTTATCCGCCGCCTTGTAGTACACCATGTTTGCTTCTTCTTCCCGAATTTTCCATTCCTTTGTAATCTCTTTGATTTTTTTATATTCCAACAATCGCTCCACCAACTCTGCCCGCGGATCAGGACCTTCCTGTACTTCCTCTTTCTTCGGTATCGGCAGCAGCATCTTGCTTTTGATTTCCAACAACGTTGCCGCCATCACTAAAAATTCACTCATACCATCCATATTGCGGTCTTCCGCTGCATCCAGATATGCCAAATATTGCTCGGTCAAAGCAGCAATGGGAATGTCGTAAATATCAATCTCGTTTTTTTCAATCAAATGATACAGTAAGTCCAGCGGTCCTTCAAATGCATCCAGCCGAATGGTAATTTCCTGCATACCGTCACATCCTTACCACAGAATCGATCCAAAAAAGTTGATCACCGCATAGGTGATGCCGGTAAAAATACCGCCAAAAAAGCCCAGGAACAATAAAAAGAGAAAAATCATCTGTATCATTTTTTCATACTGCAAATAAGTGAAATATTTATTCGCAGGAAGCACCACCGATAAAACCTTCACGCAGTCCATGGGTGATACCGGTAAAATATTATATACCGCAATGCCAACGTTATATAAACACAAATACTCAATCACATATCGTGCATATCCATCAAAACGCGGAAACAGGCAGACAAAAATCAGCCCCAGCGCAAAATTTACTACCGAAGGTAAAATTGCGGTCAGCAGTGTATCCCTTTTCCGGTTTTTATAATACAATCCGCTGGTTTCCACCGGTTTGCCCCATCCAAACCCGCCTGTATAAAACAGCAGCAAAAATCCAATCGGTTCAAAATGCTTCAGCGGATTCAGCGTCAGCCTCCCTTGGCTTTTTGGCAAATGATCCCCAAAAGCGGTGGATACAGCGGCTCTTGTAAACTCATGGACTGTTGTTGCCACCAATAATCCTGGTATGCTTAAGAGAAATGCCAGAAAATAATTGTTCATGCATTCCATTCCTTTCCTATCGTATTTTTGTCCTATGATATGATATCAGACTTTCCCTGTCAAGTCAAATCTGGTATTCTTTATCTTTTTTGCAAAGCATACTTGACATTTTGTGCAAAGCAAACTATACTAAAAATGCAAAGCGTGCTATACAAAAAAGAAGGCAGGCGATCCAAAAGCACAAAAGAAGCCTTGCCGCCCGAAAAGGAGGTTTGTTGTGAAAACCAAAATCGCGCAGCTGCGCAAAACCAACAAATTATCACAAGAAGAACTGGCGAACCACGTCGGCGTCACCCGGCAGACGATTACTTCATTGGAAGTGGGAAAATATACCGCCTCTCTGGTGCTGGCACATAAAATTGCCAAATTTTTCGGTCTGACCATTGAAGAAGTGTTTTTATTTGAAGAGGAGGAAGAAAAATGAAATTTGAACAAAAACTAAAACTACAAATCATTTGCGGCTGCTTCTGGATAATATTGGGCATCTGTGCTTGTATGATCGCTTTTGGCGACAGTCTTACCCTCGGACTTTCCCGTTCGTACTGCGCAGGCACCGGCGGCGGATTGATTGCTGTTGGCTTCCTCCAAGGCATCCGCGCCTTACGCCTGCTGCGCAATGAAAGTCTGCGACAACAAGCAGAAATCCGCTTTTTGGATGAACGGAATGTGTTCATCCAAAAACAAATTTACAGCCTGCATAGTTTGTTTTCTTTGGTATTGCTGTATACTGCAACCCTTTGGGCTGCAATCGTTCAGCCTTCCTTGCTTCTGCCATTTTTGCTTTTAATGCTCTTAGATGTTCTCCTGCTGTTTTTGGCAGCCATCTATTGCAAATGGAAAAATGCCTAATGGCAAACAGTATCCCATTTATTGCAAGTACGCAGCTGCTCTTGTAATTCCCAGGAACCAAAGCCTGTTTGTTTTGATCTCTTTTGCGTGAGGGATTGCTACTGCTTAACTATGGGAATTTGATGCAGAAAGATTCCTTCGAAAACATCATACATATCAAGATGCAGGAGCCATCATTGCTCCTGCATCTACACCTGCATCACCACGATTGAACTGAATCGCGGACGGGCGCACAGGCAGCAGCAGATATGAACTTGTGATGTGTGTGTTCACCCCCATAGCCGTAATATCCCGGTGGCGGGAATAGCCTTTTTTTGATCTCCATGGATTAGGCTGGACATAAAAAAGGAAGGACATGGCGATACCTCCTGTGTGCCACCGCTTCCTTTCTAAAGTCGTCGTACTACAGCGGCTTTATGACAGCCGCCGCAAAAAAAGAAAAAGCCGACAACTCGCATCCAAGGACTTGCGGGTTATCGTCTATGCGTCTGACTCTTTGATAACTGTATGATTCGGTTTCGTGACGTGTTATTCTACATGATTGAACACTTCAATTCCCAAGACTTTTATGACGGTTCCGTTAAGATATTCCTGCCCTGTTGTGTCAAAATCGAGGGTTAACCGATGTACCTTTTCGACACTATATCGGATAGCTTAATATACCGTTATTCCCCCCATCTTCCAAATGTTGCGTACCAGAGATTAGCAAAACCGCCACAATCAAAATGCAAATCCTTATCATGATTTTCTTTTTCATATACATTTTCATAAAGTCACCGCCTCTGTTCTGCGGATTTGTTCCCCGCTTTTTTTGCTACACAGATCCGCACGATAGCACCTGTGAAGATCACCATTTCAAAAGCAAGGAAAAAGGCTGCACCGATGACAACGGCTCCTGTCTGATCCATTTCGTTAAACCAAGCATATGGATTCGATGATTATCCAGCCTCACTTCCCTTGAAAAGGGACTTGTTTTTTGCCGGTTTCCCCCGTTTCCCGGATATCCGATCGCAGGGTGTTGCCATCTGCCTCCATCCAAAACGACACAAATCCCTTGCTTTCCCAAAAGGATTCGTGCCGCTTTTCTGATACATTTCGTTGTTGTCCTCACTGCCTGTGCATCGGATGATTTTTTCCTGTCCCTTTACATCTGATCCAGCACCTGTTCCGTGGTCTGCATATAGACATCCGCTGTCTGTGTTTGTTCCAGCTTGATATCCTGTATATATCCATTTTCATCCACAAAAATGGTCGTGGGGATTCCTTCAATATTCTTTAAGATCCAGCTCGCCATGGACATATCCGGCATAATTCCCATAAAGGTAACGCCGTTTTCCGCATACGCCTGTTGCATTTTTTCTTCCGCCGCATCGGACGGGGTATCAATGATCACCTGGAAAAAATTCACATTGGGATGCTCTGTTTGCAGTTCCTGATAAAACTGCTCCAATTCCTGTAACTCATTGATGTCCGGATAACTATAAGAACCATAAAAATTGACAACTGTCAAATCATAATCCGCAAATATGGAACTATCCACCGCATTGCCATCCAAATCAGAAGAAATAAATCCAAACAATGACGATTGCTTTTTCGCTTGCTCCTCCACACTTGCCGTATCCGGTACAAATGTTTCGATACTATCATATAGCAGCGGCAAATCTTCTGCCAATTCCTGATATGTCTGTATCCCGCTTTCCGGCAAATAGGCGACGCCTCGCACCGGGTCGGTCAAATAATAAAAACGAAACCCTTCTTGCTTCGGCAATTCCCTGCAGGAGGTAAACTTCTCCATTTCTGCTTCTACCGCATCTGCCGTTTCCTGTCCGTCTCGCACGACCAACAATTCTACCAGCGGTGCCATCAGATCCTCCACTGCCGTTTCCGATTCCATGTCGTTCAGCTCCGCCATATTTTCATCCGGCGCATAATCATAGCGCACCAAAGCATATATACTGCTTTCCGGCTGTGCATAAGAGGTGGGGATAATATTGATGTTGTCCGTCCCCGTCCAGCTTGTGGGAATCGTATACGCCAATCCACAGGCATCCAGCCGAATCTCTGTCTGCACTGCCTCTTCCGGCTGGTCGTTTTGGCTGCCGCAAGCAGCGCATGCCAGTACCGTAAAAACCAAAGTCAGCAAAAGCGCCAGTATCTTTTTCATTGCAAAACCTCCTATATTCCTGCTCCATCTCAGCGTTCGGCATTTATTATATCAAACTTTTTCGCTCAGGGGAAACAGTTTTTCCACTTTGCTGCATTTTAATTTAATTCTAATTTGGAAACAATCCGCCTTTAAGCCGTTTTCTGTATCATTTTCTCGGGACAAAAGCAAAGGAACTTGTTATAATAAAAAAGACAGCGTTCGCAACAATGCTCAGAAGATATTTCCGTATCTTCCAGATACCATTGTTGCACCAAAGAGGAAAAGGAGGCGCTTTATGGAAAGAAAAAAAATCCTTTTGATTGAAGATGAAGTAAAACTGGCACGTTTTGTGGAATTGGATCTGCGCTACGAAGGTTATGACGTCACTGTATGCCATGATGGACGAGAGGGGCTGCAGATGATTACCGACCATGCGTTTGATATGATATTACTGGATTTGATGCTGCCCGGTCTGACCGGTATTGAAATTTGCCGTCGGGTGCGGAAATTTTCCGATGTACCCATCATTATGCTGACTGCAAAAGACGAAACCATGGACAAAGTTGCTGGTCTGGACAGCGGTGCAGATGATTATCTGACGAAACCGTTCGCCATCGAAGAATTGCTGGCGCGCATGCGGGTGGCTTTTAAGCATGTTCATGCAGGCAGTACAAAAAAAGTTCATCTGGAAGTGCAGGGATTAGAAATTGATACAGATAAACGTATGGTTACCGTCGATAGCACAGTTGTGGATTTAACCAAAAAAGAATATGAACTGCTGCTGTATCTGGTACAGAATAAAAACATCGTATTATCACGGGAACAGATCTTAAACGAGGTCTGGGGATACAGCTATATTGGCGAAACCAATGTCGTAGATGTTTATATCCGCTATCTGCGCTCCAAGATCGACGAAGCATTCCAGCGGAAGTATATCCATACCATTCGAGGAGTCGGATATTATGTCAAAGATGAATAAACATTCTTTTTTCGGCAAATTTCAAAATCTTGCCATCGCCACACGAATCACACTGCTCTACGGCGGTATTTTTTCTCTTTCCTTATTGGTACTGAGCGGCTTTTTCTTTGTCAATATTACGATTTTAGAGCAAAACAATGTACGCAAGCAGTTGGAAGCCACTACTACCAATATCGAACGATTCCTAAACGAGGGCGGCGAATTAACAAATGAAGCGCTACAGGATCTGCTGGATAATAAATATGTGGAGGTCAGTGTTTTCAGCTATTCAGAAAATGCAGATTTTAACAGCCATGTCGGTGAAATCCCAAGCTTCATTCAAAAACCGCCAAAAGACTTGCTACCCAATGCAGATGCTGCTACACTGCCAACGGAACCACTATCCTCCAACGGAACCGCCTCTGCTGACAAACCGCCTCAAGACAGTTTTCGCATTCAGACGCGAAAAGAATTGGACGGAAACAGCCGGGAATTTTTATTAACCGGTCCGGAAAACCAGCGTTTTATTTTGCTCTCTACACAATACAGCGTTGGTGATGACCGCTACCAAATACAGGTGTTCAAGCAGCTCAACGGCAATCATTATTTTGTGCAGTCTTTCCTCATCAAAATGATCATTGCGGATGTCATCGGTATCTTCGGAGCTTTCTTAGCCGGTCGATATGTTAGCCGCCGTATACTGCACCCGGTAGAACAGATTCGCACCGCTGCGGAACAAATCAGCATTCATGACCTGTCACAACGCATTGAAATGGATGGACCAGATGACGAAATGAAGGAACTTTCCCTTACCTTCAATTCCATGATTGACCGACTGGAAAAAGCCTTTCATCGTCAAAACCAATTTGTGTCCGATGCATCTCATGAACTGCGCACCCCTATTTCCGTTATCCAAGGGTATGCCAGCCTGATTAACCGCTGGGGCAAAAGCAATCCAGATGTGTTGCAAGAATCCATTGATTCTATCTTGAGCGAAACAGAACATATGAAACAGCTCATCAATAATCTGCTTTTTCTGGCAAAAAGCGATCAAAACCGGATGCATGCCAAACGCGAGCGACTTTGTCTGAATGATGTTGCCCAGGAAATCGTCAAAGAATTGGAACTTTTACAAACAGACCGCAATATTACCTATGAAGAAAGCGGAATGGTAGAAATTTCCGGCGATAGCGATTTAATCAAACAATTGCTTTGGATACACAGTGAAAATGCATTAAAATATACCGTCAGTCATGGCAATATCCATATTAAAGTATGGAAAGATAAAAAACATGCCTACGTTTCCATACAGGATGACGGTATTGGCATTGCAGAAGAAGAACAAACCAAAATTTTCGATCGGTTTTATCGCGAGGATAAATCCCGCAACAAAGAAATTTCCGGAACCGGATTGGGTCTGTCTATTGCAAAATGGATCGTCAACAGTCACGATGGACAAATCCTCGTCAAAAGCAAACGAGGCGAAGGTTCTATATTTACCGATCAATTTCCGCTATATCAGGAAAAGAAAAAAGGGTCTGTTGGATAACCTTCCAGCAAAAGACAGCTCTGAAATTCTCTTTGTAACATGCGCCGCATATCATTTCCAAAAACACATTTTTGCATGACATAAGGTCATTCGCTGGCAGATGTACTGTAAAAACAGAAATTTGTCTTTTCTCACCACGCCTGCCAGCCACCTATTTCCAAACGCTCGGAGAAACCAAACACGCTCCCTCTTTAACAGAAAATGGGATATGTTTCCGATTCAAAACACATCGTCTATAATCAGGACCACCGGCTTAGCCGGTGGTTTGCTCTGCCCCTAGAAGGGACCTTTACCAGCTGCGCTTGCAAGCGCGTTGAAGGTCCGCCAAGTGCTCTACTGCCTCAACTGCCGCCCTTGGCGGCTATT
>DXEB01000049.1 GCA_019115165.1 Candidatus Anaerotignum merdipullorum
CAGACAGACAGACAGACAGACAGACAGACAGACAGACAGACAGACAGACAGACAGACAGACAGACAGACAGATAGTGTAAATCTGTTTTCTTTTGCTGCTGTTTTTTCATACCTATTTTTGTGAGCAGTCTATGCTTGCAGAGATAGGTATTTTTTTATTTCAGGAAATCCAATTTCTGGAAGAAAGGAGGAAGGTACGGGAAAAGCGGAAAGGTACAAAACCAGAAAAAGAGAGGAAAAACGAGGGAGGAAATGGAAATGAGAAAGAAGATGTGGTGTTATTTTCTGGCATTTTGTATGGTGCTGGGATGGATGCCAGTGACGGTGCTGGCAGCGGATGATATGGTCAGTGTCGATGGAACCATAAAAGTGGGGACCGAAGAAGAGTTCGAAAAAGCGCTAAAAAATACAGATAATTGGTATAGTGGTAGTGAACTGGAAATTATTTTGACAAAAGATATTATTTAGACAAAATTGGTTCAGGTTAACAGGGCAATATCATATACACTAAATATACCGGAAGGGGTGTCATTGTCTTTAGAAGAAGAGGGAAGAATAATCTATGGCGGCGCCAAAGATTTTACGATAAAAGGAGGAGGAGAACTTTTTACAAATGAAAGTATAATTTTCAGTTCCATTACAAGATCTAATGGTTCTTTAATGTTGGAAAATATTACTGTGTATTGCAAGAAAAGCAACAAACAGACAGTAGGTGTGATAGACGTAAAAGATTTGGTTGTAGGAAACGGCGCAACAATACAAATCAACGTACCAAAAGGCGGATATGGGATTCATATGGGAACCACTGGAACAAGGTTGACAGTAAAAGATGGAGGCTGCATCGATATCCAAGAAGCTTATAATGGTGGAATACATGTGAGTGGAAGTGCCAATAAACCGAAGATTACCATTGAAAATGGCGGTACGATTAAAATTGGTAACGGCAATGGAGAAGTGGAGAGAACCATTGGGATTAGACTTAACAAAAATACAATTCTGGAGCTGCAAGCAGGCGGAAGCATCATTGGGACAGACGAAACAAGTATGATTCGATGAAATGCGGACGCAGCAGTTATTGGCGCAGGCGGTTTGTTCAGTGATCAGGGAGAAGCATTTGAAACAGATGAAGAAGTGACAGTGCTGGCAGAAGGGACACAACCAACAAAGAATCAATTAACAGCAGGAGATTATAAATGGAATGGAACATTATTTTGCAGCCCTGTCATTGGACAAATTACCATAACACAGCAACCGCAGGATACAACGGTTTCGCAGGGATGGATTGAAGGAAAGACATTGCAGATGCAAGCGGAGAACAATCTTGGGAAAGAGATGACGTATCAGTGGTATATCAGTGAAGATGGTGAAACTCATCAAGGTGATCTGATTACGGGAGCGATCAGCAATGAGTTGCAGATACCGACGGATTTAACGATAGGAGAGTATTATTATTTTTGTCATGTAAGAGCAGAGGATTGTAATGGTGTTAGCAGGGAAATTGTGAAAGTAACGGTTGTAGAATCCGCAGACTATGCGGCGGTATATGCCGCGCTGGACAAAGTACCCAGCAATTTGAACCGTTACACTGCAGATTCTGCTGCAAAATTGAAGCAAGCGATAGACGACGTGGAATATGGGTTACCCAAAGCAGAGCAGGAAAAAGTAAATGCTTATGCAAAAGCTATTGAAGATGCGGTCAATGCTTTGGTAAAAAGACCTCCCGGTGGATCAGACATGTTTTTCGATCTGAAGTTTGACACCAATGGCGGCAGCCACATCAACACCATCACCGAAGAGGAATTCACGCCCATTGATTTGGACGAGTATACCACGAAGCGGGATGGGTACCGTTTTGTTGGCTGGTATGCGGATGAAGAGTTAACGGAAGCCATTGACGAGGTATACCTGCTGGAGGATACCACGGTCTACGCAAAATGGGAGAGGATTGCTGAGGAAGTGTCTGAGGAGGAAGCGGCTGAGGAATCCGAAGAGGCTGAAGAAAGCGAAGAGCCTGAAGTGCTTGCGGAGCCAGACACTGTGTTTGACGATGTGGCGGCAGGTGACTGGTATGAGCAGGCGGTGCAGTATGTGGTAGTCCAAGGTCTGATGCACGGCATGGATACAAATTCTTTCATGCCCAATATGCCGCTGACCAGAGAAATGCTGACGGTAGTGCTGTACAATATAGCAGGACAGCCGGAAAGCAACGGAATCGTGCCATTTACTGATGTGAAAGCGAATATGTGGTACACCGATGCCATTGCATGGGCGGCGGAGAATGATATTGTTGCAGGGTATGACAACACAACCTTTGGTCTTGGAGATCCGGTGACGAGAGAACAGGCGGCGGCGATATTATACCGCTACGCGCAGAGGCAGGGGCAGGCGGTTTCCGCAGTAGACGGGCAACTGGACATATTCCTGGATGCGGCGCAGATTTCGGCATATGCCGTACCGGTTATGAACTGGAATGTAGCAGAGGGGATTCTGCATGGCGACGGCAGCAGATGTTATCCGCAATATGCTATGACCAGAGCGGAAATGGCACAGATGCTCATGCAGTTTCTGCAGCGGTAACCGTGTGTGAAAATGAAAGGGAACTTCTGTAAGAAAAGAAAAAGATGGACGTGCAAGAGCAAAAAAGAAAACCGACGAAGCGCTGAGACAGAGGAGAAAAGGCAGCCTGCCGGTTAGCAAGAGCGAAAAAAGTACGACAGTTCCAAACTCAATCGGAATTGTCGTACTTTTTGTATGTGGAGATGGCAGAATTCCCGATACTCCTGTTTTCGGCTGTTTCGTGTGACGTACAGCCGGTTTATTTTTTGGCTTCGCTTTCACAGTAGATGCAGCGATAAATGCGGCGTTCGCGATCCGTCAATTGGAAAATATGTGGAATCTCCTGTTCTACCGTGGTAATGCAGCGGGGATTTTTGCAGGTAATGACATTGGTGATGCGTTCCGGTAGCTCGGGATGGAATTTTTTCACCCGTTGCCCGTCCTGGATGATACTGATGGTGATCCCGGGGTCGATATATCCCAGTACGCCCAAATCCATATCCAGCACGCTGTCAATTTTGATAATGTCTTTTCTTCCCATTTTTGCACTGTTCACATTACGCAAAATCGCAACAGAACAATCCAATTCTTCCAGGCGCAGGAAATGATAGAGCTCCATGCATTTTCCCGCTTGGATATGGTCAATGACAATGCCGTTTTGAATTGCGTCAATATGCATGTGACTCCACCTCCAGTAATTTCAAAATCAGCGCCATGCGGATATATTTGCCGTTTTGTGCCTGTTTGAAGTAGCAAGCGCGGGGATCTGCGTCTACGCTGGTGGCAATTTCGTTTACGCGGGGCAAGGGATGAAGAATGCATAAATCCTGTTTCGCATGTTTCAGCTTGTCCAAAGTCAGGATATAGCTGTCTTTCAGACGGATATAATCCGCTTCGTTAAAGAAACGTTCCCGCTGCACCCGTGTCATATACAGGATATCCAGCTTGGGCATGACGGCTTCCAGATCTTGTGTTTCTTCATAAGACAGCTGTTTTTTGTCCAACACGTCATGGATGAGATATGTCGGCAGACGCAATTCTTCTGGAGAAATCAGCACAAAATGGATGCCGGTATAACGGGAAAGGGCGTGAATCAGGGAATGTACCGTACGTCCGAATTTCAGGTCGCCGCACAACCCAACCGTCAGATAGTCAAAGCGTCCTTTTTCCCGATGAATAGTCAGCAGGTCTGTTAGCGTCTGGGTGGGATGATTATGACCGCCGTCGCCTGCATTGATAATTGGCACAGGGGAGTGCATGGCAGCGACCATAGGCGCGCCTTCTTTGGGATGGCGCATCGCAATGATATCCGCATAGCAGCCAACCACACGCACAGTATCTGATACGCTTTCGCCTTTGGAAGCCGAGCTGCTGCTGGCTTCGGAAAATCCCAGCACACTGCCGCCCAATTCCAGCATGGCTGCTTCAAAGCTGAGGCGGGTGCGGGTAGATGGCTCAAAGAATAATGTAGCTAATTTTTTTCTGCGGCAAGCATCCTGATATTTCTCCGGATGAGCAATGATATCGCAGGCAGTCGCAATCAGTTCATCGATTTCAGATACGCTTAAATCGGTAATATCGATCAGATTTCTCATTGAGCATCAGTCCTCCAGCTTTCGTCATCGGGATTGTTGCGGAAGGCAATCAATCTGGCAACGTCGGATTCTTTGATATAGCCCTCTTCTGCAGCCACTTCTGCCACGGCGTCAAAGTTGGACAGGCTGATATTTTTGACATTTGCCTCTGCCAAGCGATCTAACCCTTTTTGCATGCCGTAAGTGAAGATACTAACGATGCCCAGCACTTCTGCGCCTGCTTCTCTCAGGACATTTACCACTTCAATGGCACTGCCGGCGGTGGAAATTAAGTCCTCTACAACAACTACTTTTTGTCCTTTTTCCAGTCTGCCTTCAATCTGGTTATGACGACCATGGTCCTTATGCCCGGAACGGACGTAACCCATTGGCAATCCCAGAATATGTCCAACAATGGCTGCATGTGCAATGCCGGCGGTACTAGTGCCCATCAGCACCTCACATTCTGGATATTCCTTGCGCACCACGTCTGCCAATGCATTTTCAATGCGCGTTCTGATTTCGGGCGCGGTCAATGTCAAGCGGTTATCACAGTAAATGGGACTTTTGATACCACTTGCCCACGTGAAGGGGTCTTCTGGACGCAGGAACACTGCGCCGATGGATAACAGGTCTTTTGCAATCTGTTTTTTCATTTGATTTCGCCTCCTAAAAATTCCGCAACACATCTTCGATAAGCAGCGACAGGATCCTCTGCCTTGGTGATGGGACGACCGACCACGATATAATCCGAACCCATCTCACGAGCCTTTGCTGGTGTGGTAATCCGCACTTGATCGCCTTTTTCGCCGTCTGCAAAGCGAACGCCGGGGGTAACTGTCAAAAAGGAATTCCCGCAAACTGCTTTAACTTCGCCTGCCTCCAGCGGAGAGCAGACGACACCATCCAAACCGGCGATTTTTGCATTTGCCGCATAATGCATCACCACTTCCTCCAAAGGACGGTCAATCAGCAGATCATTTTGCATTCTCTCTTCACTGGTAGAGGTCAGTTGGGTGACTGCAATCAGCAGAGGGCGGGTGCCGTCTGGACGGGTCAGTCCCTCTAATGCGGCTTCCATCATGGAGATGGTGCCGGCGGCATGTACGTTGCACATATCAATCTCCAGGTGGGACAGTACTGCCATTGCTTTTTTTACGGTATTGGGGATATCGTGCAGCTTCAGATCCAGAAAAATTTTATGTCCTCTTGCTTTCAGTTCTTTGACAATGCTAGGACCTTCTGCATAGAACAGTTCCATGCCGATTTTCAAAAACGGTTTTTCGTCGGTGAAGCGCTGCAAAAAGGAGAATAGTTCCTCTTTGCTGGCAAAATCGCAGGCGATGATGACATCTTTGTTCATGAATGGGCACCTCCAATGATTTCATTTAAGTCTGTGATTCCGTACTGCTGCATGATGTGCGGTAAGGTTTCTACGATGGTTTTACAGGCAAATGGATCCACCAGATTGGCAGCACCGACCTGAACAGCAGTCGCTCCTGCCAACATCATTTCCAAAACGTCTTCTGCGCAGGAAACGCCGCCCATGCCAATGATCGGAATCCGAACGGCTTCGGCAACCTGATAGACCATCCGAACGGCAATCGGGAAAATGGCTTTGCCGGAAAAACCTCCCATTTTATTGGCGATGACGGGACGCTTTGTTTTCAAATCAATGCGCATGCCCATCATGGTATTGATCAGGCTGATACCGTCTGCACCAGCATCTTCACAGGCTTTTGCTACAGCCGCGATATCTGTTACATTTGGACTGAGCTTGATATAAACAGGTTTGGTAGTAACGGCTTTGACTGCTTTGGTTACTTCTGCCGCTGCTTCCGGACTGGTGCCAAAGGTCATCCCGCCATGATGTACATTGGGGCAGCTGACATTTACTTCAATGATACCTACTTGATCTTCTTTGTCAATACGTGCGCAGCAATAAGCGTACTCTTCTACAGAGAACCCGCTGATATTGGCAATGACCGGCTTATGAAAACAGCGCCGAAGCTTCGGCAGTTCTTCTGAGATGACTTTGTCTATGCCGGGGTTTTGCAGACCAACAGAATTGATCAGACCGGCGGTGCACTCTGCAATGCGCGGAGTGGGATTGCCAAAACGGGGATCTTTTGTGGTTCCTTTGAAGGAAAAGGAGCCAAGAAGATTGATGTCGTAAAGCTCTGCGAATTCATAGCCATAGCCAAAGGTGCCGCTGGCGGGAATAACAGGATTATCCAGGGTGATGCCGCTGAGGGTTACTTTGGTGTTTACCACTTGATTTCCTCCTTTTCCAATACAGGACCGTCTTTACAGATTCGTTTATTGCCATATTTGGTTTTGCAGCTGCAGCCCATGCAGGCGCCGAATCCACATCCCATCCGTTCTTCAAAACTAAGCTGTCCGCTGCTGGTAGTGCAGCAGCAAAGGGCTTGCAGCATTGGCTCAGGACCACAAGCGTAAAAATACGTGTATCCGTTTAATTTAGGAAGAACATCGGTAACAAATCCTTTGGTACCCATGGTGCCGTCTGCTGTGGTGATGGTAACTGGAAGATTCAGTTCCCGGAATTCTTCTGCGAAAAAAACTTCTGCAGCAGTGTTGAAACCCAGGAGAATCGTCGGTTTTTTGCCTTCTGCCAGTAAATCTTTTGCCAGCCGGTACATGGGCGGGACCCCAACGCCGCCGCCAATCAACAGAGGATGGCGTCCGCTTTTTGCAGTGTCATAGCCATTTCCAAGACCGGTCAGGATATCCAGGGTGGTTCCAGCAGACAGGGTTGACATATATTGGGTACCCTTTCCGACGGTTTTATATAGGATGGTTAAGGTTTTTTGATCATAGTCGCAAACAGAAATGGGGCGACGCAGAAAAAAACCGTCTAATTTGATATTGACAAACTGACCGGGTGCGGTAATGGCGGAAGTATCTCCCGCCAAAACCATTTTCAATACCGTATCGGTCAGATGTTGATTTTGTTTAATGGTAAATATGGATTGCTTCACGACGTACCTCCTGATTACGCGTCGATGGTGGAAATGCAAAGGGTGGTTTCTTCCAGAACATCCAAAAGAACTCTTACGGTGTCCAAGGCAGTAAACATGGTGACATTGTTTTCTACTGCGCATTGACGAATTTCTTTGCCATCATTGTTTTGTGTGTCGGAATTGATGTCTCTGGTATTGATGACATAGGTTACATAGCCATGGCGGATAGACTCTATGATTTCGTCACTGCCTTCGCTGATTTTTGCTCTGACTCTGGTGCGAATACCATGTTCTTTCAAAAATTCCGCAGTGCCTCTGGTTGCTTCGATATTAAAGCCCAGTTCGTAGAACCGGCGAATCAGCGGAAGCGCTTCTTCTTTGTCTTTATCGGCAATGGTCACAAATACAGTGCCGTAATTGAGAATATTCATGCCAGAAGCCTGCAGTGCTTTGTACAGCGCGCGGTTGAGCTTATTGTCATAACCGATGGCTTCCCCTGTGGATTTCATTTCGGGAGACAAATAGGTGTCCATGCCATGCAGTTTGGAGAAAGAGAAAGCAGGTACTTTGACATACCATCTGTTCTTTTCATCGGGATAGATACCGAAAATACCTTGCTCTTTTAATGTTTTGCCCAAGATGACCAGTGTTGCAATATCCGCAAGGGAATATCCGGTTGCTTTGGACAGGAATGGTACCGTTCTGGAAGAACGAGGGTTTACTTCAATGACATAAACATCATCGTTTTTATCGACAATAAACTGAATGTTAAACAGTCCGCGGATGCCAATCCCAAGCCCCAGTTTCTTGGTGTATTCCAGAATTTTGCCTTTTGCTTTTGCAGATACGCTAAATGTAGGATATACACTGATGGAGTCTCCGGAATGGATGCCGGTTCTTTCTACATGTTCCATAATACCTGGAACAAATACGTCATAACCGTCGCAGACAGCGTCTACTTCTAATTCTTTCCCCTGAATATATTTATCAACCAAAACAGGCTGATCTTCATTGATGGCCACTGCTGATTTTAAATAAGTGCGCAGAGATTCTTCGTTGGCGACAATTTGCATTGCGCGTCCGCCCAAAACATAGCTGGGGCGAACCAGTACGGGATAACCGATTTCTTCCGCTGCTTTTACACCGTCTTCAATGTTGGTGACAGCGCGTCCCTTGGGCTGAGGAATCTGCAGTTCTTCCATGATTTTTTCAAAAGAGTCTCTGTTTTCTGCCCGCTCAATGGCAGCAACATCGGTACCGATGATGGTTACGCCGCGTTCCATCAGTGGCTGTGCCAAGTTGATGGCAGTCTGACCACCCAGGGAAGCAATGACGCCAAGCGGCTGTTCCAGTTCCACAATGTTCATCACATCTTCCACAGTCAGCGGTTCAAAATAAAGTTTATCGCTGGTGGTGTAATCCGTAGAAACGGTTTCTGGATTGTTATTGATGATGATGGATTCATAACCATATTTTTTGATGGTAGTTACAGCGTGCACGGTGGAATAGTCGAATTCCACACCTTGTCCGATTCGGATGGGACCAGAACCCAAAACAATGATTTTTTTCTTATCGCTGAGGCGGGATTCATTGCCTTCTTCATAGGTAGAGTAGAAGTAGGGAATATATCCGCCGCAGCCGCTGGTTTCGATCATTTTATAAACAGGGAACAGATGCATTTCTTTTCTCAGTTGGAACACATCAATTTCTTTCCAGTTCCAAAGTTTCGCGATAAATTTGTCGGAGAAGCCCATTTTCTTTGCAGTTTTCAAAATTTCTTGGTCTCCTGGATGTTCTGCCAAAACGGTTTCGTAATCCACAATATGCTTTAATACTTCCAGGAAGTATTTGGTGATCTGTGTTGCATCAAAAATATCATCCAGAGAAACGCCATTGCGGATCAGTTGAGCGATGGCATAAATCCGATCGTCGGGGCTTTTCGCGATATATGCCAGCAGTTCTTCATTAGAAGTATGATCAAATTTTGGCATATGGATGTGGCAGACACCGATTTCCAGAGAGCGAACAGATTTGAGCAAGCATTCTTCGATGGTTCTGCCAATGCCCATGACTTCGCCGGTGGCTTTCATCTGTGTACCCAGTGTGTTTGCGGCTGTTGCAAATTTATCGAAGGGGAAACGGGGCATTTTTGCCACAATATAATCCAGCGCAGGTTCGAAATTTGCGTTGGTTTCAGAAATTTGGATTTCATCCAAGGTCATACCTACGGCGATTTTTGCAGTTACTCTTGCAATGGGGTAGCCGCTTGCTTTGGAAGCCAGAGCGGAAGAACGAGAAACACGAGGGTTTACTTCGATCAAGTAATATTTGGAGGAATTGGGATCCAGTGCAAACTGAATGTTGCAGCCGCCCTCGATTTTCAGCGCACGGATAATTTTCAGCGCGCTGTCGCGCAGCATATGGAAATCGGCATCATTCAGTGTCAAAATAGGCGCAACCACGATGGAGTCCCCGGTGTGTACGCCGACAGGATCGATGTTTTCCATGCCGCAGATGGTGATGGCATGGTCGGTGCCATCCCGCATCACTTCAAATTCGATTTCTTTATAGCCTTTTACACTTTTTTCAACCAATACCTGATGTACCGGAGAAAGTTTCAGTGCGTTTTCCATAATCTCTACTAACTCTGTTTCGTTGTTGGCAAAGCCGCCGCCGGTACCGCCCAGTGTAAATGCAGGACGCAGGACAACCGGATAGCCGATTTCTTTGGCGGCCTGAATGGCTTCTTCTATGGAATAGGTAATGATGGAAGGGATGACGGGTTCGCCGATGGACTGACACAACTCTTTGAATAATTCTCTGTCTTCTGCCCGTTCAATGCTTTCACAGCTGGTGCCCAAAAGTTCGACCTGGCATTCTTTCAAAATCCCTTTCTTTTCCAACTGCATGGCCAGATTCAGACCGGTCTGACCGCCGATGCCGGGAACGATGGCATCAGGACGTTCATAACGCAGAATTTTTGCAACATATTCTAATGTCAACGGTTCCATATATACTTTATCTGCAATCGTGGTATCGGTCATAATGGTAGCAGGGTTAGAATTTACCAATACGACTTCATAGCCTTCTTCTTTCAAAGCAAGGCATGCCTGGGTACCGGCATAGTCAAACTCCGCTGCTTGTCCAATGACAATGGGACCGGATCCGATGATCAGAATTTTTTTTAGGTCAGTTCTTTTAGGCATATGATAATTCCTCCTTGATATAAATGAAAAAAATGGATTGATACTGTCTTATCTAATGGTTGTTTGCTGGATATGGGAAGCGTCCTCCCAAACTGGAGCGCCATGATATAGGGTTAACAGGCATTTTCCATATACCTGCCTGCCGGCAAAGGGGGTACTTTTTCCCATGGATAAAAAGTCCGCAGGATCTATGGTGTACTGTGCGGATAAATCATATACTGTCAGATTTGCCGGCATACCAACCGCAAGAGGGGTACCGATACCAAAGCGTTTAGACGGGTTGGTATGCATCAAATGAATTAGCTTCTCTAAGGTAAGAATTCCTTTTTTCACCAGTTCAGTATATAAAACAGGAAATGCAGTTTCCAATCCGACAATGCCCATCATGCTGCCAGAAAGCCCTTTGCTTTTTTCTTCTGCAGAGTGGGGGGCATGATCTGTGGCGATCATATCGATGGTGCCGTCCAAAATACCGGCAATCAGTGCATCCCGATCCGCTTTGCTGCGCAGGGGCGGATTCATTTTGAATCGACCATCTTCCTGCAGATCCATATCGCAGAAAACCAGATAATGTGGTCCGGTTTCGCAGGAGACAGAGAGGCCCTCTGCTTTTGCCTGACGGATCAGAGCAACGCCTTCTTTGGTGGAGATATGGCAGACATGGTATTTTCCGCCGATTTCCCGTACGAGCTGTAAATCTCGCTCGATTTGTTTCCATTCACTTTCGGAGCAGATGCCTTTGTGCCCATGCTGTGCACAATATAGCCCGTCATGAATGTAGCCGCCATTGAGCAGTTCGTTGACTTCGCAATGCGCGGCTACGATTTTATCAAATTGTTTGATTTTTTGCATTGCCTGACGCATGATTTCGTCATTTTGCACACCGCGACCATCGTCAGAAAAAGCACAGACATGGGGTGCCAATTCGTCGATTGCTGCCAATTCCATACCTTTTTCGCCGCGGGTAATGGCGCCGTAGGGCAATACTTCAATGCAAGCGGTTTTCCGAATGATTTCCAACTGTGGATCCAATGTTTCGGCACAGTCAGGTACAGGATTCAGATTTGGCATGGCACAAATGGTGGTATAACCGCCGTGAGCGGCTGCCAAGGTGCCTGTCTGGATGGTCTCTTTATAAAAAAATCCCGGTTCTCTCAGATGTGTATGAACATCAATCAAACCGGGAAAGACAAAACATCCTTCCAAATCATAAACAACGCTGCCTGTTGTAGGTACGGCGGAAGAAATATCGGTGATGATACCATCCTTGACAAATACGTTGGATTTTACAAATTTGTCCTGCATAAATACATTTGCATTGGATAAAATGTAGTTCAATGTATTTCTCTCCTTTCTTCTGTCTGCGTGTTTGTTATGTATTTCTTTACAAATTGTCAGTAGTATATCACAAGGATTTTACCGTGTCAAGCATTTCTTTGCAAGAAAATTCGCGCCCTTTCATTGACAGGAAATCAAAAAATATGATAGACTGAGGATGTAAAAAGCAAGAAGTTTTCTGTAACTGACGGATTTGTGGATAACCACAAGGGAGCAGAAAATCAAATGAGGAGCGGTACAGTACTGCCGGCAGGATATTTTTCTAAAAAAGACTTCCTGGCGGTGCGGACGCGCGTGCGATTGTTGTGTAAAGGAGAGATGGCGGTGTTTTTGCAAATAGAGAAAAACGGTCGTCTTTTTTACTGTAAAGGCACAACAAACGGGATGTGCTGCTTTTGTCGACCGTCTGGGCAGTCCTGTTTTTTGAGAACGGAATCGGACTGTCCTTTTTTGCGTGTATAATACGCGGCAGAAGATAAGTTTAGGAGGTTTATCCATGAAAAAAGTTGGTATTGTCATGGGGAGTGACAGCGATCTTCCCGTAGTGGAAAAAGCGATGGTTACACTGGAGAAATTTGGCGTACCATTTGAAGTGCATGTATATTCTGCACACAGAACGCCAGAAGAAGCAAAGGCATTTGCACAAAACGCAAGACAAAACGGCTTTGGCGTACTGATTGCAGCAGCTGGCAAGGCTGCGCATTTGGCAGGGGCGGTAGCAGCAAATACCACATTGCCGGTAATTGGAATTCCAATCAAGTCTTCCACATTGGATGGATTAGATGCGCTGTTATCTACGGTGCAGATGCCGGGTGGAATTCCAGTGGCGACGGTAGCCATTGACGGCGCAGAAAACGCTGCGTTGCTGGCAGCACAGATTCTGGCGGTGGAAGACGCGGAGCTGGCACAAAAGTTGGATGCGGCAAGAGCGGAAGCGGCGCAAAAGGTATTGGAGAAAAACCGTGCAGTCGAAGAAAAATATAACCGTGGATAAGACGCAATTGGTACGAAAGAATGCGGCAATACAAACAAACGATGAAGAAAGGATATCGAGATGGAAACGGTAAAGAAAACGGAACAGCTTTATGAAGGCAAGGCGAAGAGGGTATATGCAACAGCAAATCCGGATTACTGCATTGTGTCATACAAAGACGATGCAACGGCATTCAATGGATTGAAAAAGGGAACCATTGCCGGAAAAGGTGCGATTAACAATCGTGTATCCAATTATTTGATGCAGATGTTGGAACAGAATGGAATTCCGACGCATTTCGTTATGGAATGCAACGAACGGGAAACCGTTGTCAAAAAGGTATCCATTGTGCCTTTGGAAGTCATTGTCAGAAATATTGCGGCAGGGTCTCTGGCAAAAAGGCTGGGACTGGAGGAAGGAACCAAACTGAAACGGCCGGTTCTGGAATTTTGTTATAAAAACGATGCATTAGGCGATCCCATGGTAAACACCTATCATATTTTGGCAATGGAATTTGCAACACAGGAAGAGTTGGATCTGATTTGCCAATACAGTTTCAAAATCAATGATGTGTTAAGCGAATATCTGAAAGCAGTCAATATTGAACTGATTGATTTTAAGCTGGAGTTTGGAAAGACAGCGGATGGCACGATTCTGCTTGCGGATGAAATTTCTCCGGATACTTGCCGTTTCTGGGACAGTGTCAGTGGGCAGAAACTGGATAAGGACAGGTTCCGCCGGGATTTAGGTGGTGTAGAAGATGCGTATCAGGAAGTATTGAAACGTCTGTTGGGTGAATAAAGTCAAAAAAGAGAACAGGAGTGTAAAAAATGAGTAATCTTCATGAAGAATGCGGCGTATTTGGCGTATATGCCAAAGAAAAAACAACGGTTGCATCCACCGCATACTATGGTTTGTTTGCGCTGCAGCACAGAGGACAGGAAAGCTGCGGGATTGTAGTCAATGATGACGGCGTATTCCAGTATCATAAAGACGACGGTTTGGTCAATGATGTATTCAAGCCTGAAATTATGGAAAAGCTGGGAGAAGGAAATATGGCGGTTGGTCATGTACGTTACGGTACGACAGGCGCCAGCGACAGACTAAATGCACAGCCGATTGTCATCAATCACATCAAAGGCAAGATGGCGCTGGCACACAACGGGAATCTGGTCAATTCTTTCGAACTGCGTCAGGAACTGGAATTGGAAGGCTCTATTTTTCATACCACCAGTGATACAGAAGTGATTTCTTACATTATCACAAAAGAACGGCTGAATGCACCGTCGATTGAAGAGGCAGTCAACCAAGCAATGTACCGGATCAAAGGCGCTTATTCTCTGGTTGTGATGTCCGCATCCAAAATGATTGCAGCAAGAGATCCCCATGGCTTTCATCCCCTGTGCTATGGCGTAACCAAAGAAGGCACCTATGTCATTGCATCAGAGACCTGTGCATTGGACGCGGTTAGTGCGACATTTGTCAGAGATGTGCAGCCCGGTGAAATTGTAGTCTTTGATGGAGATGAAATTCGTACCATTCATGAACATGTAGGAGAGACGGAAAAACGTCTGTGTATTTTTGAGCATATTTATTTCTCCAGACCAGACTCTTGTGTGGATGGCGTCAGCGTACATCATGCCAGAGTGACAGCAGGCGCTTGTCTGGCAATGGAGCATCCTGTACAGGCTGATGTTGTCATCGGGGTTCCTGATTCCGGTTTAGATGCAGCGATTGGATATGCAAGACAATCCGGGATTCCCTATGGAATTGGGTTTATCAAAAACAAATACATTGGTCGTACCTTTATTGCGCCTGGACAAAAAGTTAGAGAAGATAAAGTGAAAATTAAATTGAATGTGGTATCAGAAACAGTAAAAGGCAAACGTGTGGTTATGGTGGATGATTCCATCGTCAGAGGAACGACTTCTGCAAGAATCGTCAAATTGCTGCGGGAAGCAGGTGCAACAGAAGTACATGTGCGCTCTTCTGCACCTCCATTTCTGTTCCCCTGCTATTATGGTACGGATGTGGATTCCAAAAACGGATTGATTGCGGCGAACCACAGTATTGAGGAGATTTGTCAGATCATTGGTGCAGATTCGCTGGGATACTTGAACTTGGATCATCTGGGGATGCTGATGGGCGTACCGAAAGGCGAAGGATACTGCGCTGCTTGTTTTGATGGGAACTATCCGACGGACATTCCGAAGGAAACCAATAAAAACAGATTTGAAGGCAAGCTGAGCGAGAGGAGAGATAAGAAATGAAAAGCCACAGTGAAAGCTATAAAGCGGCAGGCGTGGATATCACAGCGGGATATCAGGCGGTAGAGTTGATGAAAAAGCATATTGCCAGAACGGTAACCGCAGGCGCGATGTCTGATATTGGCGGTTTTGGCGGTTTATTTGAAATGGATTTGACCGGCATGACCAAGCCTGTTCTGGTCAGTGGTACGGACGGCGTTGGTACCAAGCTGAAATTGGCATTTCTGATGGACAAGCATGACACGGTTGGCATTGACTGTGTGGCGATGTGTGTCAACGATATCATTTGCTGTGGCGCGAAGCCGCTGTTCTTCCTGGATTATATTGCGGTTGGGAAAAATTTCCCGGAGAAGGTAGCATCCATTGTTTCTGGCGTGGCAGAAGGCTGTGTGCAGTCCGGTGCAGCGCTGATTGGCGGAGAAACAGCGGAAATGCCCGGCTTTTATCCAGAGGATGAATATGATCTTGCAGGCTTTGCGGTAGGCGTAGTGGATAAAGACAAGATTCTGGATAATAAAACCATTGTGGAAGGCGATATGGTAATTGCACTGCCTTCCAGCGGGGTGCATTCCAATGGTTTTTCGCTGGTGCGCCGGGTGCTGGATGTGGAACATGCAGACATTCGGACGCCTTTGGCAGAACTGAATGGAAAGTCGATCGGAGAGACGCTGTTGGCGCCTACCAAAATTTATGTAAAACCCATGTTGGCGCTGTTTGAGGAAGTAAAGGTAAAAGCAGTTTCCCATATCACCGGCGGCGGATTTTATGAAAATATCCCCAGAAGCATTCCGAAAGGCTTTGGAGCGAAGATTGACAAAAACACACTGCGGATTCCGCCGATTTTTGATTTGATTGCGAAAAAAGGCAATATTCCCGAACGAGATATGTTCAATACCTTTAATATGGGTGTTGGTATGAGTGTTGTGGTAGCAAAAGAAGATGCACAAAAGGCGCTTGCCATTTTGCAGGCACAGGGTGAGGATGCATACATTATGGGTGAAATTATCCCATCTGAGGAAGGTGTGGTGATATGCTGAAAACAAAAATAGCTGTTTTTGTTTCCGGCGGCGGCACCAATTTGCAGGCGTTGATTGACGCGCAGCAAAACGGCTCGCTTTCCAGCGGTGAAATTGCGTTGGTGGTAGCAAGCAATCCTCAGGCATATGCATTGACAAGAGCGGCGGAACACGGAATTCCGTCCGCTGTTGTTGTACGCAGGGAGTTTCCGTCTCAGACAGCATATGAGGAAACACTGAAGGAGGTTCTGGCGGAATATGGAATCGAGATGATTGTGCTGGCAGGATTTATGTCGATTCTTAGTGAAAACTTTACATCTGCCTATCCCAAACGCATCATCAACATTCATCCATCTCTGATTCCATCTTTTTGCGGAAAAGGATATTATGGATTAAAGGTGCATGAAGCGGCGTTGGCATATGGCGTAAAGGTGACGGGAGCAACAGTACATTTTGTCAATGAAATTCCGGATGGTGGAGAAATTCTGCTGCAAAAAGCAGTGGAGGTCAAAGAAGGCGATACACCGGAAGCGTTGCAGAGGCGCGTGATGGAAGAAGCGGAATGGATATTGCTTCCAAAGGCAACGGAACAGGTGGCAAGGGACTTGCAGAAAGGAAAATAAACTATGGATATTTATCGTGTGGATACGATGACCGATTTGGTACGGGGAAATGCATATGTAGGCAGAGGTATTGTGATTGGAAAAACAGCGGATGGAACGAAGGCTGCAGTGGCATATTTTATTATGGGACGCAGTGAAAACAGCCGCAATCGCGTGTTTGTCGAACAGGGCGATGAGGTTGTGATTCATCCATTTGACGCGTCTAAAGTGGAGGATCCATCTTTGATCATTTATTCTCCCATCAAAACATGGGAGAATCATTTGATTGTGACAAACGGCGATCAGACGGATACGGTATACGATTTCCTGCGGGCAGGAAACACATTCGAAGAAGCGTTGGAAACCAGAGAATTTGAACCGGACGCACCGAATTTCACACCCAGAATCAGCGGTATGCTGACATTCCATGATATGGATTTTTCTTATAAAATGAGTATTTTGAAGAGTGCGGACGCGGTCGGAAGTGCTTGCAATCGCTATACGTTTGCCTACGCAGCAACAGCAGGAGTGGGGCATTTTATTCATACGTATGTCTGTGACGGCAATCCGCTGCCTACGTTCCAAGGGGAACCGGAACGGGTATCCATACCGAATGATATTGATTTGTTTACCAAAGAAATTTGGGAAAATCTGGATGAACAAAATAAAATTTCCATTTATGTGCGCTATATCGACTTGCAGACGGGTGCAGTGGAAAACAGAATGATCAATAAAAATCAATGAGGAGAACGCCTATGGACAGAACAAAAGAAACCTATCTTTCCCCATTCTCCACCAGATATTCCAGCAAGGAAATGCAGGAGGTTTTTTCGGAGCAGTTTAAGTTCCGTACCTGGAGAAGGTTATGGATCGCGCTTGCAAAAGCGGAACGGGCATTGGGATTGGATATTACGGAAGAACAAATTGCGCAGATGGAAGCCCATCGGGACGATATCAATTATGAAGTGGCAGAGGCACGGGAAAAAATCGTGCGTCATGATGTGATGAGTCATGTTTATGCCTATGGAAAGCAATGTCCGGCGGCAGAACCGATTATCCATCTGGGGGCAACCAGCTGTTATGTGGGAGATAATACGGATGTAATCATTATGCGTGAGGCTTCCCGGATCATATTGAAAAAAGCGGCGCAGGTGCTGAAAAATCTGGCAGACTTTGCGGCGGAATACAAAGGGCTGCCCTGCATGGCATATACCCATTTGCAGCCGGCACAGCTGACAACGGTGGGAAAACGTGCGACATTATGGATGTATGAACTTTCGCAGGATATCAAGGAGCTGGAGCACCGCTTAGACGAGCTGCTCTTGCTCGGGTCCAAAGGCACCACTGGCACACAGGCAAGCTTTATGGAGTTATTTGAAGGTGATGAAGCAAAGATTAAAAAAATGGAAGAAATGATTGCGGCAGCCATGGGATTTTCAGGTGTCGTTCCGGTTTCTGGACAGACTTACTCCAGAAAAGTAGACGCCTATTTCTTAGCGGTACTGTCCGGGTTTGCACAGAGTGCATATAAATTCTCCAATGATATGCGTATTTTGCAGTCCTTTGAAGAAATGGAAGAACCCTTTGAGAAGAATCAAATCGGTTCTTCTGCGATGCCCTATAAGCGCAATCCGATGCGCAGTGAACGGATGTCTGCTTTGGCAAGGTATGTCATTGTGGATGCGCTGAACCCGGCGTTGACAGCAGGCACGCAGTGGTTTGAACGGACGCTGGATGATTCCGCAAATAAGCGGATTTCTGTGGCAGAGGCATTTTTAGCAGTAGACGCGATTTTGAATATTTATATCAATGTAACCGGCGGGATTGTCGTATATGATAAGGTGATTCACCGCCGTGTGATGGAAAAACTGCCCTTTATGGCGACGGAGAATATTTTGATGCAGTCGGTGAAAAAGGGTGGAAACAGACAGGAACTGCATGAACGTTTGCGTACGCACTCCCATGCAGCGGCAGCAAAAGTAAAGTTGGAAGGCGGTCAAAATGATTTGATTGACCGCATCGCTGCAGATCCTGCATTTGCGTTGACAGAAGCGGAACTGCATGCAGAGTTGGATCCGAAGCGATATATTGGAAGATGTGAATCTCAGGTGGATGAATTTTTGAACGAGGTCATTGCACCGATTTTGGAAAGATGGCATGATACAGAAATTCAGGCAGAATTGAACGTTTGAGTAGAGGAGGAAAGATCGGCATGAAAGAATTTGAGTTGAAATATGGCTGCAATCCCAATCAGAAACCGGCAAAAATTTATATGGCGGACGGCAGTGATCTGCCCATTGAAATATTGAACGGAAAACCGGGATATATCAATTTTTTGGATGCCTTTAACAGCTGGCAATTGGTAAAAGAATTGAAAGAAGCGCTAGGAATGCCGGCGGCAACATCCTTTAAGCATGTCAGCCCAACTTCCGCAGCAGTTGGCGTTCCGATGAGTGCAGAGTTAAAGAAAGCCTGCTTTGTTGAGGATATTGAAGGGCTGGATGATTCCCCGATTGCGCTGGCATATGCCAGAGCCAGAGGGACGGATAGAATGTGTTCCTTTGGAGATTGGGTTGCGCTCAGCGACGAGTGCGACGAAGTGACAGCGCGTCTGCTCAAAAGAGAAGTTTCCGACGGAATCATTGCGCCGGGATATACGCCGGAAGCATTGGAAATCCTCAAAAGCAAACGGAAAGGGAACTATAATATCGTCAAGATAGATCCCAATTTTGTGCCGGAACAACAGGAGATCAAACAGGTTTACGGGATTACGTTTGAACAGGGCAGAAACAATTTCAAGATTGATCACACCTTATTGGAAAATATTGTGACGGAACATAAAACGCTTCCGGATGCGGCAAAACGGGATTTGATTATTGCGCTGATTACACTGAAATATACCCAGTCCAATTCTGTATGCTTTGCCAAAGATGGACAGGCAATTGGAGTGGGTGCGGGACAGCAGTCCAGAATCCACTGTACCAGACTGGCGGGGAATAAAGCGGATGTATGGCATTTGCGTCAGCACGAGAAAGTTTTGAATCTGCCCTTTTTGCCGACTGTGGGCAGACCGGACAGAGATAATACCATTGATGTGTATATCTCCGATGATTATGAAGATGTACTGGCAGAAGGCACATGGCAGAACTTCTTCTCGGAAAAGCCGGAACCGCTGACCAGAGAAGAAAAACGGGCATATTTGGATACGATTACCGGTGTGGCGCTGGGAAGCGATGCATTCTTCCCCTTTGGCGATAATATTGAACGTGCGGCAAAAAGCGGCGTTACCTATATTGCAGAACCCGGCGGATCCATTCGAGATGATCATGTCATTGAAACCTGTAACCGTTTTGGTATGGTCATGGCGTTTACAGGCATGAGATTGTTCCACCACTAACAAAGGGGAGGTTAGAGAGGCATGAAAGTAATGGTCGTAGGCGGCGGTGGCAGAGAGCATGCTATCGTAAAGAAGATCAAAGAAAATCCTGCTGTGACAGAGTTGTATGTGTTGCCGGGAAACGGCGGAATTGCACAGGATGCGATCTGTGTGGATATTGGTGCGAAAGATATTGACGGTATTGTGGCATTCGCAAAGGAAAAAGCTATTGATTTTGCGATTGTGGCTCCAGACGACCCATTGGTATTGGGTGCTGTGGATGCATTGGAAGCCGTTGGAATCTCTTGTTTTGGACCGAATCGAAATGCGGCGATTTTGGAAGGCAGTAAAGTGTTTTCCAAAAACCTCATGAAAAAATACCAGATTCCGACAGCGGCATATGCTGTGTTTGACCATGCGGCAGATGCACTGGCATATCTGGAGACAGCACCCATTCCAACGGTGATTAAAGCAGATGGTTTGGCACTGGGAAAAGGCGTAATCATTGCAGAAACAAGAGAACAGGCGAAAGAGGCTGTACATACCATTATGGAGGACAAAATATTTGGCGCCAGCGGTGACCAGATTGTGATAGAGGAATTTTTGACAGGACCGGAAGTGTCTGTGCTGGCGTTTACAGACGGTAAGACCGTGGTTCCGATGGTTTCTTCTATGGATCATAAACGCGCGCTGGACGGCGATCAAGGGCTGAATACCGGCGGTATGGGGACCATTGCGCCCAATCCGTACTATACCGAAGCAATTGCGGCAGAATGCATGGAAAAGATATTCCTGCCAACGATGCATGCGATGAATGCAGAGGGAAGAACGTTCAAAGGATGCCTGTATTTTGGTTTGATGCTGACAGCCGATGGTCCGAAGGTCATTGAATATAACTGTCGTTTTGGAGACCCGGAAACACAGGTGGTACTGCCGCTGTTGGAAAGCGATCTGTTGACGATTATGCAGCAAATTGCCGCAGGTACGCTGGCAGAAGCGGAAGTTGCATTCAGCAAAAAATCTGCTTGCTGTGTGATTCTGGCATCGGAGGGCTATCCTGGCAAATATGAGACTGGTTACGAAATTACATTGCCGGCAGATACCAGCCGGATTTTTGTGGCGGGTGCAAAAGTCAAAGACGGTAAGCTCCTGAGCGGCGGCGGTCGTGTATTGGGTGTCACGGAAGTGGCAGATACTCTGGCGGAAGCGGTGGAAAAGGCGTATGAAACGGTAAAAACCGTCCATTTTGCAAATGCATATTATCGGAAGGATATTGGGAAAAAAGCCCTTGCGGCGGAGGTGTAACATCTATGGTTTACAGAATTTATGTGGAGAAAAAACAGGGATTGCAGACAGAAGCGGATAGTCTGCGCAATGATCTGGTTAATCTGTTGGGGATGAAAGGACTGACAGGACTACGGATTTTGAATCGGTATGATGTGGAACATATTGATGAAACGTTGTTTGACTACTGCAAAACAACGGTTTTTTCCGAACCGCAGCTGGATCATCTTCTGACAGAGATTCCACAGGACGGTGCATCGGTATTTGCGGTGGAATTTTTGCCAGGGCAGTTTGACCAGCGGGCGAATTCTGCGGCAGAATGTATCCAGATTATTTCCAAGCAGGATCGGCCATTGGTCAAAAGCGCGAAGGTGTACCTGCTGTATGGCGAATTGTGTGAAACGGATATAGAAGCCATCAAAAAATATGTCATTAACCCTGTGGAATCCAGAGAGGCGTCATTGGCAGAGGCGGATACGCTGGAAATTGCCTATGAGATTCCTACCGCTGTCGCAACATTGGACGGGTTTTTGACAATGGAGGAAGCGGCACTGGCACAGTTTATCGCAGACCAGGGATTGGCGATGGATTTGGATGATATCAAGGTATGCCAGGCATATTTCCAAAGCGAACACAGAGATCCTACCATTACAGAAATTAAAATGATTGATACGTATTGGTCGGATCATTGTCGGCATACGACATTTTTGACAACCATTGACCACGTGACGTTTGAAGACGACCTGCTGCAACAGGCATATCAAGAATATTTACAGACCAGAGAAGCCATTGGGCGTACCAAACCCATCAATTTGATGGACATTGGCACGATTGTGGCGAAGCTGCTCAAACAGCAGGGAAAGCTGGAAAAGCTGGACGAATCGGAAGAAATCAATGCCTGCACCGTCAAAATTGATGTGGAAGTGGCAGACAGAGTGGAAAAATGGCTGTTGCTGTTCAAGAATGAAACCCATAATCATCCGACAGAAATCGAGCCCTTTGGCGGCGCGGCAACCTGTGTCGGCGGCGCTATCCGAGATCCCTTGAGCGGACGTTCCTATGTATATGCCGCTATGCGCGTGACGGGCGCTGGGAATCCACTGACACCGGTGTCTGAAACATTGCAGGGAAAACTGCCGCAGCGCAAAATTGTAACGACAGCGGCGGCTGGCTACAGCTCCTATGGAAATCAGATCGGTTTGGCAACCGGGCAGGTAGACGAGCTTTATCATGACGGTTATGTAGCAAAGAGAATGGAAATCGGTGCGGTTATCGGTGCTGCACCGGCGGAAAATGTACGCAGAGAACGCCCGCAGGCAGGAGATATTGTGATTTTGCTGGGTGGCAGAACAGGGCGCGATGGCTGTGGCGGCGCGACGGGTTCTTCGAAATCCCATACGTTACAGTCGCTGGAAAGCTGCGGGGCAGAAGTCCAGAAAGGAAACGCACCGGAAGAAAGAAAACTGCAAAGATTGTTCCGCAATGGAGAAGCCTCCCGTTTGATTAAGCGCTGCAATGATTTTGGCGCAGGCGGTGTGTCGGTTGCCATTGGGGAATTGGCAGACGGGTTGGAAATCAATTTGAATGCCGTGCCGAAAAAATATGAAGGGTTGGACGGCACAGAGCTGGCGATCAGTGAATCTCAGGAAAGAATGGCGGTCGTGGTGGCTGCAGAAGATGTGGAACGATTCAAAGAGCTGGCATATGCGGAAAACCTGGAAGCGACCGTTGTGGCAGAAGTGAAAGCAGAGCCGTATTTGGTGATGTATTGGAATGGAAAGAAGATTGTCAATGTTTCCAGAGAATTCCTCAATTCTAATGGTGCAGAAAAACATATTGACATTGCACCTGCCGCACCGGAACCTTATGAGAAAGAAATCAAAGAGGATTTCAAAGAGGCATATTTGGATTTAGCAGGCGACTTAAATGTCTGCTCCAAACGTGGATTATCCGAGCGTTTTGATTCTACCATTGGCGCAGGTACGGTTTTGATGCCATTTGGCGGTAAGTACCAGAGAACACCCATCCAGGCAATGGTAAACAAGGTGTCCATGGAAAAAGAGGATGCCAAGACTTGTTCCTTGATGGCATGGGGATATAACCCGTATATTGCAGAAAAGAGCCCATATCATAGTGCCTATCTGGCAGTTGTGGAATCCGTGGCAAAACTGATTGCCACCGGCGCGAAATTTGAAGATGTCTATCTGTCCTTCCAGGAGTATTTCGAAAAGCCCATGAAGGATCCGAAACGTTGGGGAAAACCGTTGGCGGCGTTGTTGGGTGCCTTTATGGCGCAAAAGGGATTGGAAATTGCTGCTATTGGCGGGAAGGATTCCATGAGCGGAACGTTTGAGCATATTGATGTACCGCCAACGCTGGTGTCGTTTGCAGTCACAACGGAACATATGCGCCATATTCTTTCTCCGGAATTCAAAGGAGAAAACCATAAGGTGGTGTTGCTGCGTCCGGTATATGACCAAAATGGGCTGCCTACGGCAGACAGTTTGAAAGCGCTGTTTGCACAGGTCCATGATCTGATGCGGGCAGGCAAGGTGTGTGCGGCATATACTCCGACGTATGGCGGTGTAGCGGAAGCCGTGCTGAAGATGACCATGGGCAATGCCATTGGATTCACCTATGCGGACGGACTGAGTCAGGAAGCCCTCTTCGGCTACCAATACGGCGCCTTTGTACTGGAATTATGTGCAGAGGACGAGATCGGAATGCTGCTGGGAAGAACCGGTGGGAAGGCGATGGTAAAAGACGGTGTTTCCATTGCACTGCAAGAACTGTATGATGTGTATGAAAACAAGCTGGAACCGATTTATACCTGCAATCTGGAAACGGAAACAAAGGAAATCCCTGCCTTTACGTATCGTGCGGAACAGCTCGCAAAACCGCGGATGTCCTTTGCAAAACCAAAGGTGCTGATTCCGGTATTCCCGGGTACCAACTGTGAATACGATTCGGCAAAAGCGATGGAGCGCGCCGGCGCAGAAGCGGAAATTTTTGTCATCAATAACTTGTCGGCGGCGGGGATTGCACATTCTGTGGAAAACTTTGCTAAGAAACTGCAGGAAAGCCAGATGATCTTTATTCCGGGCGGTTTCTCCGGCGGAGATGAACCGGATGGTTCCGGGAAATTCATCACAGCCTTTTTCCGCAATCCGGAGATCAAAGAAGCGGTGACAAGGCTGCTGGAAGATCGGGATGGATTGATTTGCGGTATTTGCAATGGATTCCAGGCGCTGATTAAACTGGGGTTGGTGCCTTATGGAAAAATTATAGATACGGATGAAACCTGTCCGACATTGACGTACAATACCATCCACAGACACCAATCCAAGCTGGTGCGCACGCGTGTGGCTTCCAACAAATCTCCTTGGCTTGCGAATGTACAGCCCGGCGATATCTTTACGGTACCCATTTCTCATGGGGAAGGTCGTTTGCTGGCAGAGGAAACGCTGCTGCGGCAACTGGCGGAAAATGGTCAGGTATTGACGCAATATGTGGATGAGAACGGCAATCCCACGAATGATATTCAATACAATCCCAATGGCTCAGCCTTTGCCATCGAAGGACTGCTTTCTCCAGATGGACGTGTGCTGGGTAAGATGGGACACTCCGAAAGAATTGCCGATGGACTGTATCAGAACGTACCTGGTACCTTTGATATGAAATTATTCCAATCCGCAGTGGAGTATTGGAAATAAACGAAGTTTGATCCCGTGTCCTTTTGGACACGGGATTTTTTATATTACATCCATCAAACTTTCTGGCGGTCCGGGAGGGAATCCGGCGGCTTTCTTTCCGTAAGAAACCGTGTGCCTGCATTCGCAAAGACATCAGAAACACATAGGAATTTTTCATCGGAATGGTTTGAAGCCATACCAGTTGAGAATGCTAAGAATAGATGGGTTTTGTGCCAAAGCGGCGGAGCCGGTAAGGGAACCGAATTTGCCGATATCGGAACAAAAAAGCAGGAAATCCGAAAAAAATGGTGGAAAACGGGAGAAGATTATGTTTTTAGAAAATATGCTTCCGATAACATTCGACTAAAAAAAGCGTATGAATCAAAAAAAGTTTTCCAATGCATCAAACTTTTTTTAACCGGAGATGCTCTATATAGTAGACGCGTCAAATGAAGAAAAAGGAGGCTTTGACCTTGACAACGGAAGAAACAGCGGCATGGGTGATTCGGATGCAGGCGGGAGAAGACAATGCATTTGACGTCCTGTTTGCCGCATACCAACAACAAGCGGTGCGCACTGCTGCCCTGATCTGCGGCGATGCTTCTATGGCGGAGGATATTACGCAGGAAGCTTTTGTTACCTGTATGCTGCAGATATCATCCCTGCGGAATCCATATCGTTTTCCGGCTTGGTTTTTTCAGATCTTAACCAGATGTGCATGGAAATATGCGAAAAAGGCGAATAAGCTAGTTCCATCAGAAGCGCTGTCCGCACATCAGACAGATGGATTGCCGCCGGTATTCGATCATTATCCAAGTGAGAAAAGGGCGATGTATGAGAGTCTGTACCGCGCCATAGACGGTCTGGGACGGAAACAGAGAACCACCGTTATTTTATACTATTTCAATGATTTTTCGGTCAAAGAAATCGCACAAATTACATCTTCTCTGGAAGCGACGGTAAAATCCAGATTGTTTGCGGCAAAAAAACAATTGCAACAGGTGTTGGCAGCAGAGGAAGTACGGGAAAAGGGGGCGTTGGTTTATGAAAAAAGATGAACTGGATCGCGTGATTGCGCACGCATTGGAAGAACGAGTATCGGATTTGGAGGCTTCTAGTGGAATGTTGGAGCAGATCAGACGAGAAGCGAACCAACGGCGAAAGGAGAGCGTTTCTATGAAATTGTTTACACCAAAAAGAATAGCAGCAGTTGCAATTTTGTGTTTTGCATCGGTGACTTGTTATGCGGCTGTGAATCTGGCAGGAACGGTGGGTCACAGCAACAATCATATTCAAACATACGCGCAGCTGGAACAGGGAGAGGAAACCGTCGGTTTTGATATGAAAACGATAGAATCGTTCAGCAATGGATTTGTATTTAAAAACGGTGGAACCGGAGAAACCTATGGAGTGGACGAAGCAGGCAATCCCATTGGGGAAGCCTATCAAAGCCTGAGCGTTTCCTATGAAAAAGATGGAAAATGGTTGGTTGTTACTGCACAAAATGGGGATCCCAATGTGGATGCCGGACAGAGCGCGTGGGAAGGGTACAGCAGCCAGCTGTATAAATTTGTACCGCCTGATTATCAACTGACAGAAGAGGATCTCGAGCGGGAAGCCAGTGGTGAATTGGTGATTTCCTATGGTAGTGCAGAAGTGGAAGAAAGCCAGATGGAAAATTATTTTTGGCAGGATGGCGGATTGTATTACAGTATGACCGCACAGGATTGTCAGTTGGGTGAAGAAGGGATGACGCAGATGGTGCAGGAATTGATGGCATCGAATGACTGATGAAGCAAACAACGCTGGAAAACGCGCATGTACGAACTTTCTGTAATCCAACACAACAATGGGTATTCGGAAGATATTCCGAATACCTGTTTTTTTGATAAATGTTCTATTTTCATGTATCTCCCGCGGAATATCAAAAATGCAAACAGCTGTTTTGAGGATACTAACAAGATACGCCGCAAGACAGAAGTAGGCAGAGCGCCAAGATGTTTTCGGAAGGCGATTGCCAGAGATAGCCATAATTTGTATGAATGGAACCAATGGCAGAAAACGGAAAGCTGGAATTGAACCGCCAGGTTGTGAAAGGAGGTATGATTGGACGGGAGATGGCATACGGTTGGATTGGGAAGATTTTCATGAGCAGACGGTCGTCATTTGGGAAGATACATAGAGGGGAAAAGGCTTTTCCATTGGTGATGGTCTGAAACGGGAGGAAAAGAAAAGTACAGTAATTGCATAAAAAACAGCATATGACTCAAAAAGCAACAGACGGTTGCTTTACAGATACTGCGGTTTCGGATATCATGAAACAGAAAGGATGTGATCAGATGGAAACAAAAGAAGTACTGCGGCAGATACGAAAAGCAAACCGTCTCACGCAGGAAGAGATGGCAGAGCGGCTGATGGTGACAAGGCAGGCGGTCAGCCGCTGGGAAACGGGAGACACAGTGCCAAACACGGATACGCTGCAACGGATTTCCAGGCAATTTCATGTATCCATTCATACATTGTTGGGGACACCGCAGCATTTGATTTGCCAATGCTGTGGGATGCCGATGAATGAGGATGTGTTGTTGAGTCAAGAACAAGATGGAAGTTTTAACGAAGAATACTGCAAATGGTGTTATGCAGAGGGGAAATTTACCTATGACTCAATGGAGAGTCTCATTCAAACTTGTGTTCCGATTCTGATGGAGCAGTATCCAGATATCGATGAAAGGACGCTGCGGCAGATGATGCAACAGCAGCTCCCGCAGTTAAAACGGTGGAAGGAGGATCAGAAATCCTAGCACAATGGGGCACCAGAAGCATTCAGATTCCTTTTTTGTTGTAATCCAGCGGTTCTTGAATCAACCGGGCGGGTTCAATTGTTAAAACCGTTTTTTCTCTTGTGTGGCGTTGAAGCGCATATTGGCGCTGTAAAGGATCCGTAAAAATGGCTCGCTGCTTCTGTCTCAGAATCGTTCCGTACTCAGCCGGGTTATTGTTTCGCAGAAAGAACGCTGCAGAATGGATGCTTCGCAAGGGCAAGATGCAGGGGTGCGGTGAAAGCGAAATTTGTACGAAGAATCAAACCTTTTGGGATACGGATAAACACAAAAAGGCAGAATGATTTTTTTCATATGTACAGAGCATTCCCCTACAATGGGGAATGCTCTTTCGGGAATATAAGCTGTATACAAAGAAGAAACGAAAGGGTTGCAGAGGTTCCCTTTTCTGGAGGTATTATCCTTGATACTCCGTGTCATCGACATCCAAGGCTTCTACCAGATGGACTTCCGGATATTTTTGCATAAAATTATTGAGGGTGTACTGGTTGGCAAACAGCAGAATGGGGCGATCGAAGTGATCGTATACCAGTGTACTTCTGGCAACCAGATATTCTTTGATATCTTTGGGTGAATCAGGTGCGACCCAACGGGCAACACTGTAATCCAAGGGTTCCATGCGAACTTCGGAATGATATTCGTTGTTCAGGCGGTATTCAAACACTTCAAATTGCAGCTGCCCTACAGCACCCAAGATTACGTCGTTGAATTCGTTGTGATAAACCTGAATGGCGCCTTCTTGAGCAAGTTGCTGGACGCCTTTATGGAACTGCTTTGCTTTCAGGGAATTGACCGGATGCACCCGCATGAACAATTCCGGCGGGAAGGTGGGCAGCGGTTCAAAGAACAGTTTTTCCTTGCAGTCAGTGAGCGTATCGCCAATCTGATAGTTTCCGCTGTCATAGATGCCGATGATATCGCCCGCAATGGCGGTTTCCACAGTTTCCCGGTCATTTGCCATTAGATGGGTGGATTGGCTGAGCTTCATCTGTTTTCCGGTACGAGAGAGGGTGACAGACATACCTCTGGTAAAGGTACCGGAACAGATGCGGAAAAATGCCAGCCGGTCTCGATGCGCAGGGTTCATGTTTGCTTGAATTTTGAAGATAAACCCACTGAAGAAAGAATCGGTTGGTTTGACTTCTCCGGTGGTCGTCTTTCGAGGTCCGGGGGCGGGAGACCATTCCAGGAAATGTTTCAAAAACGGAGTGATCCCAAAGTCTGCCAATGCGGAACCAAAAAAGACGGGAGAAAGTTTTCCTTCCGCAATGGCTTTCAGGTCAAAAGGGTTGCCGGCGCCGTCCAGCAATTCCATTTCTCCGCGCAAAATATCCAAATTGGCATCGGAAATCACACCTTCCAAGGTATCGCCAAATACGCCGTTTGCGCCAAGTTCGATCACCCCGTTCTTTTGTTTGTATAAATAAACTTTATTTTCCAGTCGATCATAGACTCCTTCAAAGGTCAATCCATTGCCGATCGGCCAGGTGATGGCTGTGGAAGGCAGCCCCAATGCGTCTTCTAAATCTGCCATACAGTCCAGCGGATCTTTGGACTGGCGGTCTAATTTATTGATGAATGTAAAAATCGGAATTTCCCGCATGCTGCATACTTTGAACAATTTCACCGTCTGCGCTTCCACGCCTTTTGCTGCGTCAATGACCATAACGGCGCTGTCGACAGAGGTCAAAATCCGGTAGGTATCTTCTCCAAAGTCATTATGTCCGGGGGTATCCATGATGGAAACGACTTTTCCGTCGTATTCAAACTGCATAACAGAAGAGGTGACGGAAATTCCTCTTTGTTTTTCGATTTCCATCCAGTCACTTGTTGCAAATTTGGCATTCCGTCTTGCTTTTACCGTACCGGCTTCCCGGATGGCGCCACCATGCAGCAGCAACTTTTCTGTTAGTGTGGTTTTCCCGGCGTCTGGATGGGAAATAATTCCAAAAATCCGCCGTTTTTGAATCGCTTCCAGATTACTCATGTGCATATTCCTTTCTGATTGGTTCTATTTCCGTGATCATTGTTCTGTCCATAACGTTTCTATTTTAACCGAAATCGGATAAAAATGGAATAAAAAAATGCAGAATTTCATGCAGAAAGTAAAAAATGCAGTATCTGGCAAAAATACATTGACGAGCGTTTGTCTTTGGATTACAATAAAAGAAAAACAGAACTATCTATTTTTAGAAGTGTTACGGAGGTATATTATTATGATGAAAGTAACAAGCACAGACAAAGCACCCGCAGCAATTGGACCTTATTCTCAGGCGATTGAAGCAAATGGTTTCCTGTTTGCATCTGGTCAGGTTCCCATTGATCCCGCTGTTGGCGATGTGGTAGCAACTGGTATTGTAGATCAGGCAGAACAGGTAATGAAAAACATTGGCGCGATTTTGGAAGCAAACAACCTGACATACACAGATGTTATCAAAACCACATGCTTCTTGGCAGATATGGGTGATTTTGCAACATTCAACGAAGTTTACGGCAAATATTTCACAAGCAAACCTGCACGTTCCTGTGTCGCAGTAAAAACACTGCCGAAGAACGTACTGTGCGAAGTGGAAATCATTGCAGTAACAGCAAAATAATGCTGTTTTTTCAGAAAAAGCCAGCATTTATATAGTCAGGAAAAAGGATTTATATCAGACACTTTCTCAGAAAAAAACAATGGAGGGGACAGATTTTTTTTGGAAACGGTCGAATACCGTTTCTTTCCATTGTTTTCCAAAGGATATAAATCCTTTTTATTTTTTCTTGAGTGTGAAAGCGGGAAAGAAAAGCGATGTTTCTGCATGAGTGATGAAAAGCCCTTTGCCGCGGCAAATCCATCTTTTGGAGGCGGTCTTGTACATCAATGGTGCAAACCATAGAAAAAAGGAAAAAAAGTATTGACAGAATACAGAAAGCATAGTAAAATGGAGAAGTCGTCGAGGCGTGGCTCAGCTTGGTAGAGCGCTACATTAGGGATGTAGAGGTCGCAAGTTCAAATCTTGTCGCCTCGACTATACAAAAACTCGTTAAAACGTTGCCGCAATGTTTTGACGAGTTTTTTTGCAATTAGGGAAGGATGAATATTTGGGAAGCTCTGAGGAGAAGCAAGCGACAGTGCGAAATAGGGGTGAGAAAGTGGAAAAGGACTATGGAGCCATGGAGAGTGCGGCGTTGGTGCCATTGGCAAAGCAAGGAGACATGCAGGCGTTGGAGCAGTTGCTGCTGCGGCATGAGAAGATGGTGTACCACATTGTGCTGCGTACGATGGGGCAGGAGGAAGATGCCAAAGACATCTCTCAAGAGGTATGGCTGAAAGTATATCGAAATCTGAAGCAGTTTGATGAAAAAGCTGCATTTTCTACATGGGTCTACCGAATCGCGGTCAATACCTGTATTGATGAGATGCGCAGGCGAAAAGGCAAACAAACCTACTCGCTGGAGCAGGAAATGGAGGACATGGAAGGCAGTCATCAGAAGCAATTTGCGGATCCATCCGAGACGCCGGAAGAACGGTTGATGCGCAATGAATTACAGCAAGAGGTGCTGCGTGCGATGAAGGCGCTGTCTCCAGAGCATAAAACAGCGATTGTACTGCGGGAAATCCAGGGGTTTTCCTACGAGGAAATCGCAGAGATTACAGCAACGCCATTGGGTACAGTAAAATCCAGGATTTCCCGCGCCCGGATACAGTTAAAGGAAGAAATTTTGAAAAATCGGGAACGAAAACAAGAAAATCATCGTCAAACAGGCAGAAAGGAGGGAAGGCGATCATGAAATGTGAACAATGCAGGGAGCTGTTATGGGATTATGCAGCGCATACGCTGTCAGAGTCACAGATGGAAGAAGTGGCAGCGCATTTGGAATGCTGTAGGGCATGTGCGTTGGAGGAACAGGAAATCAGAAAAATAGAAAATGCCTTGCATGCCCTTCCCGAGGTAGAACTGCCGGAAGGATATCATCAGGAATTGATGGCGCGTATTGCGAAAGAGACAGCGCAGGAGGAACATTCGGTTATCCCTCTGCGAAAAAACGGCAGAGGCGGTTGGAAAAACTTAGGGCTGATTGCCGCAGCAGTATTAGTATTGGCTGCAGCAGGCGGTATACAAGGAATTGAGCAGATGCGTCAAACGCAGCAGGAGATGGTGGCAGAAGTGGAAATGCAGGCGAGTGGAGGAAATCAGACCGTACTAGAGAAAGATGCGGCAGAGCCACAGGATACCGCATTACCGAAATCACAGGAGACTGCATTGCCCAAAACACAGGATACGACAGAAAAGCTCGGTGCGGCGGACAGTGAGTCTGCGGAAATGCAATATGGGGACACACAGGAGATGTCGTCTCAGTTGCAGGAGAAAAGCAGCATAGAAACCGAAGGTATACAGCAGCGCTCTTCTGTGATGGAGAAACAGACAGAAGTACCGGTACAGCAGCAAACAGTGACCGAAAACAATGAGGTGCAGGCGCAGGTCCCACGAACAGCATCTGCGCCACAGGATACCTTGACGGATATGCAGCCATATAGTGCGGTACAGACGGCAGAAGAGGATCAGATTGCAGCAGGAGCCGGAACAGAAGAAGCGGGAGATTTTTCTCTGCAAAGCCTTGCGGCAGTCCATGCGGTGTTGGAAGTGACGGATATTCCAACGGCATTGGAGGAAATACGCCGCATTACTGCAGAGATGGGAATGACAGAATCCAGTATGGAGCAAGATCGCATTACGGTTTCTGTGTCTGCGGAACAAACCGCGGATTTTTATAAACATCTGCAGGAAGTGGGCACTTTGACAACAGAGGAACTTCATGCAGCGGATGCAGCGTATGTGGAGATTACCGTGCAGTTACAGCAGGCATCTGAAGAGGAACCGCAGCAATCAGGAAACAGCCAAGAGCGTGACTTCCAATAGGGAGCATGCTCTTCTTTTTTTACTGGAAATGCAGAAGGAAAAAAGAAGTGGTTTGGCTGTAAGAGGAAAAGTCTTTATGCCAGAAAATAGCAGAAAACACTGCACTGTTTTTTGTTTACAGTACAGCCGTTCTCTCTCATATCCCATGTATGGCATATGGCGAGCAGAACAGAGCGAGAGTAGATAACGGTAAAACAGATGAAAACGAGAATGGAGGATTGAGTTTGCTGGTAGTACATGGGATAAACGCATTGGACATGGGATGGATTTAGAGAATACTTTTGTTCGGCAATGATGGAACATGCGCACGGGCAGCTGCCGCCAGTGCATTGTCTGTTCTGGAACAGGAGGAGCGCAAAACGCCAGCCAGACGGGCAGAACGGCAATGGTACGTCTGCCGGTGCAGATTGCTGCATACAGATTGGAATTGTCAGTATACAAAGCGAGGTCGGATGTTGTCTGCGAAAAAGAATACACATGGAGAGAAGAAGCCGGTTGGAAGGGGGCACGTTTTTCTGGAAGAAATGGGATTTTGGATATATTTAGCAGAGAGAAGCGATTGAAAAGAGGAAAAAACAGGCAAGGCAGGACGTTCGGATAGGATGCTGCTTGTTTGCAAGGCTATACAATTTGCCGAAAAGCAAAAACGGAATTTAAGAAAAACGGACATACCTTACAAACTTTAACAATCTACTTGACTAAAGTGTTAAACTGTTTTAATATGAAGGAAACAACGGTTGGAGGTGCAAAATGATTGCTTGGGACGGATTGCTGACAAAAGAGGAGCAAACCATTTTTCGACTGCGGGCATTGTTTGAACAGTATGGATACCGCAGATTTAAGATGAGTAAGTTTGAAGAATATGACTTTTACGCAGAAAACCGCAGTTTTCTGACGACAAAAAATATCATTACATTTCATGGTATGCAAGGACATCTGCTGGCACTGAAGCCGGATGTGACGTTATCCATCGTCAAACAGACGAAAGGAAACATGCAGTGCCCGGAGCGGGTGTATTACCACGAAAATGTATACCGTGCGCAGCGAGATGCCGGAGAATATCGGGAGATTATGCAGGTGGGACTGGAATATCTGGGAGAAGTGGATGACTACACCATCTGCGAGGTGGTGCTGCTGGCAAAAAAGAGTTTGGACAGCATCAGCCGGCGCTCCGTATTGGATATTTCCCATATGGGTTTTGTGAGCGGACTGCTGGAAGAAACCGGTTTGCCGGCATCTGTCCAGAAGCGGCTGCTGGAATGCGTAGGCGGCAAAAAGGCGCATGAAATTGTGCGGATTTGTGCAGAGCATGCGGTGGATACAGCGTTGACGGAATGTATTGCGCAGATGTCGATACTCCATGGTCCGTTGTGCGAAATGCTGCCCCAGGCACGGGCGTTATGCCGCAATGGGAAAATGGAGCAGGCAGTGTCGGAATTGGAGACGCTGGCGAACAATTTGCAAGCCTGTGTCTATGCCGAAGGGGTGCATTTGGATTTTTCTGTAGTCAATGACATGGATTATTATAACGGGATTATTTTCCAGGGCTTTCTGGATGGGATCCCGACAGGAGTGCTTTCCGGCGGCAGGTATGACAATTTGGTACACAAATGTGGAAAGGACGCCGATGCCATTGGATTTGCCGTATATGTAGATCAATTGGAGCGTTATGATCAGGAAGAGAAGGCATACGATGTAGATGCGCTGTTGCTGTGTGATGAAAGCACAGATACCATTGCCAGACTGCGGGCAGTTCAGATGCTGCAAAGCATGGGGCTTTCGGTGGCGGTGCAAAAAGAAGATCACGGCAGGCTGAAATATAAACAGCTGTGCAGGCTGCATGAAAGCGGGGTAGAGGTCATTGGCTGAATACTTAAATATTGCACTGCCAAAGGGCAGATTAGGAGAGCGGGCATATGCGATGCTGGACGGTATCGGCTTTGGATGTCCGTCGATTTTGGAGCAAAACCGGAAGCTGATTTTTGAGAATACGGAAAACCGGGTGCGGTATTTCTGGGTGAAGCCGTCGGATGTGGCGGTGTATGTCGAAAGAGGCGCGGCGGATGTGGGCATTGTTGGGAAGGACATCCTGCTGGAACAAAATGCGGAGGTGTATGAGCTGCTGGATCTGGGGATTGGCGTCTGCCGTATGGCGGTAGCCGGATTCCGGGGGACGCGGATCAGCACAGACCGCACGCTGCGGGTGGCAACCAAATATCCCAATATTGCCAGAGAATATTTCCGCAGTCAGAGCATTGAAATTGAGATCATCCAGCTGCATGGTTCTATCGAGATTGCGCCGATCCTGCACATGTCCGATGTGATTGTGGACATTGTGGAAACAGGTACGACGCTGCGGGAGAATAATCTGGAGCCATTGGAAACGATTGTACCCATCAGCGCAAGACTGATTGCCAATAAGGCAAGCTACCAGTTCAATCGGGAGCGGATGCTGGAAATGTGCCGGCGGATGGATGCACTGAGAAACGAACGAAAGGAGGGTGTCGGGCGTGATTCGACAGTATCGATATAACGAAATTTCCGTAACGGAAATCATGGGGCGCAAAGAAGAGCATGCAGATGTGTCAGAGCAAGTGGCAAGAATCCTGGCGGATGTCCGACGGGAACAGGATGCGGCGTTGTTTCGTTATGGCGCCCAGTTTGACCAGGCAGTGCTGGACACCCTGGAAGTGACAGAACAGGAACGCAAACAGGCTTTGGCAGAAGTGGATGACGGGTTTTTGGATATCCTGCGTACAGCAGCAGCCAATATCCGAGCATTCCATGAAAAACAGAAGCGGCAGGGGTTTGTGATCACAGAAACCAATGGCGTTGTGCTGGGACAGAAAATGATGCCGCTGGATCGTGTGGGCATCTATGTGCCGGGCGGGACGGCAAGCTATCCTTCTACGGTGCTGATGGATGCCATTCCGGCAAAGATCGCCGGTGTTAGGGAAATCATCATGGTAACGCCTGCCAAAGGCGGGAAGATTGCGCCGGTGATTTTGGCAGCGGCAGAGATTGCCGGCGTTGACCGGATATTCAAAGTTGGGGGCGCACAGGCCGTGGCGGCGCTGGCATACGGAACAGAGAGCATACCGAAGGTAGATAAAATCGTCGGACCGGGTAACGCCTATGTCGCAGAGGCAAAGAAGCAGGTGTTTGGCCGTGTGTCCATTGACATGATTGCAGGACCCAGTGAGATTTTGATTCTGGCGGATGACAGCTGCGATGCGGAAATTGTCGCCGCGGACATGCTCTCTCAGGCAGAGCATGACAAACTGGCGAGTGCTGTACTGGTGACGGACAGCCAACGGCTGGCAGACGCTGTGGCGCTGGAGATTGAACGGCAGATCCCGCTGCTGCCCCGGGCGGAAATTGCAAGGGCGTCCATTGACGTCTATGGCAAGATCCTGTTGGCGGAGTCTATGGCACAGGCAGTGGAAATTTCCAATGAAATTGCGCCAGAGCATTTGGAGATTTGTGTGGATGATCCGTTTGCCTATCTGGCAGGCATCCGTCATGCTGGCTCGATCTTTTTGGGGAAATATGCGCCGGAAGCATTGGGGGATTATTTTGCAGGACCCAATCACACACTGCCCACCAGTGGGACGGCCAGATTTTCCTCTCCGTTGTCGGTGGATGACTTTTTGAAAAAATCCTCGTTTACATATTATACAGAACAGGCATTGCAGCAGGTAGGCGGGCAGATTGTGCGCTTTGCCCAGGAAGAAGGACTGGATGCCCATGGAAGATCCGTTTCGATTCGGCTGGAAAAAGGAGGTACGGTATGAGCAGATTTATGAGTGAGCGGTTTGCCGGGCTGCATGCGTATACGCCGGGAGAGCAGCCGCAGGATATGCAGTATGTGAAATTAAACACCAATGAATCCCCGTATCCACCGTCACCGGAGGTTTTGGAACGGCTGAATGTGGCAGAGATCGAAAAGCTGCAGCTCTACCCGGACCCGGAGGGATGGGCGCTGCGGCGGAAACTGGCTGCCTTATACAACGTAGGAGCAGAAAATATTTTTTTATCCAACGGTTCTGATGAGATATTGAATTTTGCGTTTCTGGCGTTTTGTGATGAAACCCACGGCGTGCTCTTTCCGGATATCAGTTATGGATTTTATCCGGTTTATGCGGCGCTCTATGGCATTACGGCGAAGCAGATGCCGCTGCGGGCGGATTTTACCATTGATCCCCAGCCATACTGCCGGGATGAAGGGATGGTCGTGATTGCCAATCCCAATGCGCCGACAGGGCTGGAATTGCCGCAGGAGGAAATTGCGCGGATTGCAGCGTCAAATCCGAACCATGTGGTGATCCTGGATGAGGCCTATATTGACTTTGGCGGGACGAGCTGTGTGGAGCTGATCAAGCAGTATGAGAATTTACTGGTGGTGCAGACTTTCTCGAAATCCCGTTCCATGGCGGGAGCCAGACTGGGCTTTGCTATTGCCTCCAAAGGTCTGATTCAGGACTTGAATCAAATCAAATATTCCACCAATCCATATAATATCAACCGGCTGACACTGGCAGCAGGAGAGGCTGCGGTGGACAGCCAGGCGTATTACACCCAAAATTGTGCAAAGATCATGGAAACCCGCGAACGGGTCACGGCACAGCTGCGTAAAATGGGATTTACCGTGTTGGCGTCTGTGGCGAATTTCATCATGATCCGCGCAGACTGGATCAGCGGTGCGGCGCTGTATCGCGGGTTAAAGGAAAAAGGCGTTTTGGTGCGGCATTTTGACAAAGAGCGGATCCGGGACTATGTCCGGGTGACCATTGGCACGGATGCGCAGATGGACGTCTTCCTGGAGAAAACGGCAGAATTGCGGGAGGAGGCAAAAGCGCGTGCGAAGCAGTGAGATTCGGCGAAAAACGGCGGAAACAGATATTGTGCTGACCTTATGCCTGGATGGGACGGGCAGGAGCCGGGTGGATACCGGTTGTGGATTTTTGAACCATATGCTGACGCTGTTTGCCAAACACGGACGGTTTGATTTGGATGTAGTCTGTCACGGGGATACGGAGGTGGACGACCATCATACGGTGGAGGATATCGGGATTTGTCTGGGGATGGCGTTTGCGCAGGCGCTGGGCAACGGCGCAGGGATCTTCCGCTACGCAAGCCAGATCCTCCCGATGGATGAAGCATTGATCCTGTGCGCGGTGGATTTGTCCGGGCGGGCACATTTGGCATACGATTTGGAGATCCCCACAGAAAAAGTGGGGACGTTTGATACGGAGCTGACGGAAGAATTCCTGGCGGCCTTTGTGCGCAAAGCCAATTTGACGCTGCATCTCCGCCAGCTGGCAGGCAAAAACAGCCATCATATCATAGAGGGCGCTTTTAAGGCGCTGGCGCGTTCCCTGGCACAGGCGGTCGCCATTGATGAAAGATATCGGGATGAGATCCCGTCGACAAAAGGAGTGCTGTCATGATTGGGATTATTGATTACGGTGTGGGCAACCTGTTTTCTCTGAAAAGCTCATTGGCATATATTGGAGAGGAAGCCGTGGTAACCGGCGATGAAAAGAAACTGAAGCAATGCGAAAAAATACTGCTGCCCGGCGTGGGCGCGTTTCGGGATGCAGCCTGGAAGCTGCGTCAGAGCGGTCTGGCGGATGTGGTACTGGAAGAGGCGGCAGCAGGCAAACCGCTGCTGGGCATTTGCCTGGGGATGCAGATGCTCTTCGACAAGAGTTATGAATATGGGGAATACAGCGGTCTGGGCTTGATTCCCGGTGTGGTGCGCCCCATTGCGCCGATGATTGGCGAAGGGAAAAAAGTGCCGCATATTGGCTGGAACGGGCTGCATTTTCCCAAAGGAGCGACCAGATGCCCGATTTTTGCAAACATATCGGAGAATGACTGTGTATACTTTGTGCATTCGTATGCAGCAGTGGAATGCGATGCGTTTGTAACGGCAACGACAGAATACGGTGCAGAACTGACGGCTGCCGTAGCAAAGGGAAATGTATATGGTACACAGTTCCATCCGGAGAAAAGTGGAGAAGTGGGGCTGCGGATCTTAAAAGCATTTTGCAATCTATAAGAAGGAGGAACGGGTATGTACATTTTTCCTGCCATTGATTTGATGGAAGGCTGCGCGGTACGTCTGGTACGCGGGGATTATGCCCAAAAGACAGTATACAGCAAGGATCCGGCTGCGGTGGCGTGTTCGTTTGCCGAAGCAGGAGCAGAGTTTTTGCATGTGGTGGATTTGGAGGGCGCCAAAGACGGTACAACGCCCAATCTGGAAACGATTCGCCAAATCGTTGCCTCCAGCGGGTTAAAGACGGAGGTAGGCGGTGGCATCCGTTCGGAAGAAACCATCCGGACGTACCTGGCGGCGGGGGTCTACCGCGTGATTTTAGGGACGGCTGCCCTCACGGAGCCGGATTTCCTGTCCAGGATGGTTGCGACCTATCCGGAGCAGATTGCGGTAGGCGTAGATATCAAAGACGGGAAGGTGGCTATCAAGGGTTGGACGGAGGTTTCTGAAATGGGACTGGATCCTTTCTGTCAGACCCTGGAACAACTGGGCGTACAGACCGTGATTTGTACAGACATTTCCAAAGACGGGCTGCTCTCCGGCACCAACTTGGAATTATACCGCCATTTGAGCAAAACCTACCGGATGAATTTTGTGGCTTCCGGCGGCATATCTTCTTTGGCGGATGTTGCAGCATTGCGGAAAATGGGGCTGTATGGCGCGATACTGGGGAAAGCGCTGTATACCGGTCATTTGGACTTAGCACAGGCGATCCGGATGGGAAAGGAGGAAAATCCATGATTACCAAGCGCATTATCCCCTGTCTGGATGTCAAGGATGGTCGTGTCGTCAAAGGGGTGAACTTTCAGGGGCTAAACGATGTATCTTCCCCGGTGGCGCTGGGGAAATACTACAGCGACTGCGGCGCAGACGAGCTGGTATTTTATGATATTACTGCGTCAGCGGAAGGACGGGCGCTGTTTACAGATATCCTGCAGGAGGTGGCAAAACAGATTTTTATCCCGCTGACCGTAGGCGGAGGAATCCAAACACTGGAAGATTTCCAGCGTGTGCTCCAATGCGGTGCGGACAAGGTCAGTGTCAATTCCGGCGCAATCCGCAATCCGCAGCTGATTGCGGAAGCGGCGAAGAAATACGGCGATCAGTGCGTGGTGCTTTCGGTAGACGTCAAACGGGTGGATGGACGCTTTACGGTCTTTGCCAAAGGCGGACGGGAAAACACCGGTATGGACGCCTTGGATTGGATCCGCAGATGTGTCGGCATGGGCGCAGGAGAAGTGGTGGTCAACAGCATTGACACCGACGGGGTGAAACAGGGCTTTGACCTGGAGATGCTGGCGGCTGTTTGTGATGTGGTTTCGGTTCCGGTGATTGCTTCCGGCGGCGCAGGCAGTGTAGCGGATTTTATTCATCTGTTCCAGACCCTGCCGCAGGTAGATGCCGGTCTGGCGGCATCCATCTTCCATTTTGGGGAAGTACAGATTCCGGATTTGAAAGCGCGCCTGGCGCAGGAAAACATACTGGTGAGAAGATAAAAAGGAGTATGGATGATGTTGGATCTCAAGACATTGAAATTTGATGAGAAGGGATTGATTCCCGCTGTTGTGGTGGATGCATTCAGCAAAAAGGTGCTGACGGTGGCATATATGAATCGGGAAAGCTTGGAAATCAGTATGACAGAAGGCAGGACCTGCTTCTGGTCCCGTTCCAGGCAGGAGCTCTGGCGCAAAGGAGAAACGTCCGGAAATAAACAGCACATCGTCAGCATTTGTGCGGATTGCGACCGGGATGCATTGGTGGTGGAAGTGGTCAAAGACGGTCCGGCGTGCCATTTGGGTACCGATTCCTGTTTTCAGGCACCGGAATATGTCAGTGAACAATGGCAGGGTTTTTCCATGGACCGCCTGATGGAGCTGCTGTTGGGCAGGAAGGCGGAACTGCCGGAAGGTTCCTATACCACCTATCTGTTTGAAAAAGGGCTGGATAAAATATTGAAGAAGGTGGGAGAGGAATCCACAGAGGTCATTATTGCGGCAAAAGCCGCGGACCGAAAAGAAACGGTCTATGAGATTGCAGACTTGACGTACCATGTGCTGGTGCTGATGGCGGAGATGGGGATTTCGCTGGAGGAGGTACGCAAGGAGCTGGCATCTCGCCATATCATTGACCATAAAATCAAACAGGAGAAGATGACCATATGATACCGAAAACCAATTTTCATACACATACGACATATTGTGATGGGAAACACACAGCGTCGGAGATGGCGGCGGCGGCATATGCCAAAGGGTTTACGCGTCTGGGATTTTCCGGTCACGGATATACAGCATTTGATGAAAGCTACTGCATGTCCCGGGCAGATGTATCTGCCTATTTACAGGAGGTTGCGGGATTGAAAGCGGAATATGCCGGAAAGATGGAAATAGACGCCGGCGTAGAACAGGATTTTTACGCCACTGAACCAACCGAGGGGTTTGCTTATGTCATCGGTTCCGTGCATTATCTGTATCAGGATGGAAGATACCTCCCGGTGGATGAAGCGGAAGCGGTGACGGCGCAGGCGGTCCGGGAGCATTTTGGCGGTTCGAATTACCGGTATGTACAGGCGTATTTTGAAACAGTGGCGCAGGTTGTTGCAAAGACCCATGCGGATATCATTGGGCATTTTGATTTGGTGACTAAGTTCAACGAGGGCGGGAAGCACTTTGATATGACAGACAAACGGTTTTGGCATGCGGCGTTGGAGGCCATGGAGGAATTGCTGCGATGGGACAAGCCGTTTGAGATCAATACGGGGGCGATGTACCGCGGATTGCGTACAGAGCCGTACCCGTCTTTGGCATTGTTAAAAGAGCTGCAAAAACGCGGCGGGCGGATTTTGCTCTCCAGCGACAGTCATGACACTGCCTCCCTGGGATACGGGTTCGCAGAGATGGCGCGGGCGGCGAAGGAACTGGGCTTTCGCACGGTTCAGGTCTGGACGCCGCAGGGCTGGGAAGAAACGCCCCTGTGAAACATGCCGGGAATGGAACTTGCATCGGGAAGCATCAAAAAAAGACCTTACGGATAAAGGTCTTTTTTTATGTATCCCAAAGGATGATTTTCCCTGCGGCAAGAGATTTTGGCACATCAATGGTGCGTTGATTTTTGCTGCCCTTAAATCGTAATTCCAAGGAGCGCTGCTCCTGCAAAAAGGGTCCGTCTACCAGCACATCTGTATGCTGCAGTAAGTCCATCCGTTCCGGATGCTGCTCCTCCAGCAAAAATTCCCAGGTATATCCGGTATAGGTCCATACATTCAAGCCAAGGCGGTGAGCCGCTTTTGCCAATTCGCTGCAGGCGGCAGGCTGTAGAAATGGTTCGCCGCCAGACAAAGTAATGCCATCCAGCAGAGGATTTTCTGCCGCAATGTTACAGATGTCTGCAACAGCTGCCCAATATCCGCCGGAAGGGTCGTGGGTCTGGGGGTTGTGGCATCCCGGACAGGCATGGGGACAACCCTGTGTAAATACCGTCAATCGAAAGCCTGCGCCGTCAACGATGGAATCGTTGACAACGCCGCTGATTTTCAGGTTCATGATGGATCCGCTTCTTTCTGGGGCTGTAGGCGAACCTCCGTCACGATGGAATGTTTGACACGGTCGCGTACTTCGGCGCGTTTGGCGTTATTGAAGCGATCCAATGTGCCTACCAGATAGCCTGTGATCCGGCGAATGCGCTGGAACCCAACCGATCCATCCGTTTCTTTTCTGCCACATTTCGGGCAGGTATCGCCGATGATGCCGTTGTAGCCGCAAAGCGGATCCCGGTCAACCGGATGGTTGATAGAGCCGTATCCTATGCCTTGAGATTTCATATAGCGAATGATTTTCTCGAAGGCATCCAGGTTGGTGGAAGGATCGCCATCCAGTTCCACGTATGTGATATGCCCGGCGTTTGTCAGCGCATGATAAGGCGCTTCCAGCTGTATTTTTTTATAGGCGCTGATGGGGTAATACACAGGAATATGGAAACTGTTGGTGTAATACTCCCTGTCAGTAATACCTTCAATCGAACCAAAGCGTTTTCGGTCAATCTCCACAAATCTGCCGGACAAGCCTTCCGCAGGAGTTGCCAGCAGCGTGAAGTTCAGTTTCATCTTCTGAGAGATATCATCCAGGCGCTTGCGCATATGACCGACAATGTCCAAGCCCAAATTTTGTGCTACTTCACTTTCGCCATGATGCACGCCAATCAGTGCCTTCAGGGCTTCTGCCAGACCGATAAAGCCAACAGACAACGTACCGTTTTTCAATACTTCCCGCACTTCATCGTTATGATTGAGTGTATCACTGTCAATCCAGATGCCTTCTCCCATTAAGAAAGGATAATTATGCACTTTCTTCTTTGCCTGAATTTCAAAGCGTTCCAGCAGTTGTTCAATGACGAGATCAATTTTGTGATCCAGCTCATGGAAGAACCAATCAATGTTTTTGTTTGCCATAATGGCAATTCTGGGCAGGTTGATGCTGGTAAAGCTCAAATTGCCTCTGCCCGGTGTAATTTCTTTTTCCGGATCATATACATTTGCCATGACGCGGGTACGGCAGCCCATGTAGGCGATTTCTGTTTCCGGATGTCCTTCTTTATAATACTTCAGGTTAAACGGCGCATCTTGGAAAGAGAAATTGGGGAACAGACGTTTTGCACTGACGCGGCAGGCTAATTTGAACAGGTCGTAGTTGGGTTCCCCGGGATTGAAATTGACGCCGTCTTTGACACGGAAAATCTGGATGGGGAAGATTGCCGTCTCTCCATCACCCAGACCGGCTTCGGTAACCAACAGCATATTTTTCATGACCATGCGGGCTTCTGTGGAAGTGTCCATGCCATAGTTAATAGAGGAAAACGGTGTCTGCGCACCGGCACGGCTATGCATGGTATTGAGATTATGCAGCAGCGCTTCCATTGCCTGATAGGTTTCTTTGTCGGTTTCTTCTGTGGCTTTTTTCTTGGCAAAGGCTTGAATTTTTTGATAGACAGCATCTGGAATACCAATTTCAGATGCCAATGTTGCTTCTGCCTCATCATAGGAAGCGTTAGGGTCCAGTGTCGGAACCAATCCCTTTTGTTCCAGTGTTTGGAAGGCTTTCAACATATCTGCTGCATGGGTTTCGTGATCCATGACTTCAATCAAGGAAGCCATATTAGAGCGATACCGTTTTTTATACGTCTTTGCAACACCCGGCGCCATACTGTAATCGAAATTGGGGATGGATTGTCCGCCATGCTGGTCATTTTGGTTAGACTGGATGGCAATGCAGGCCAAAGAAGCGTAGCTGGCAATGCTGTTGGGTTCCCGTAGGACGCCATGACCAGTGGAAAAGCCGCCCTGGAATAATTTTTGCAGATCAATCTGGCAGCAAGTGGTCGTCAGGGTATAGAAATCCAAATCGTGAATATGGATATCTCCATTGCGATGCGCTTCGGAATGCTTCGGATTGAGGACATAGGATTCATAAAAATGTTTTGCGCCTTCCGAGCCGTATTTGAGCATGGAACCCATTGCTGTATTGCCGTCGATATTGGCATTTTCCCGTTTGATATCGCTGTCTGTAGCATCTTTGTATGTGATATCTTCAAAGGTTTTCATCAGCCGTCCGTTCATGTTCCGAATGCGCGTGCGTTCTGCACGGTAGAGGATGTATGCTTTGGCAGTGCTGACAAATCCGTGATCAATCAATACTTTTTCTACGGAATCCTGAATTTGTTCCACATTGGGAGATTCTGTGCCCTGCGCTTCAAAATAATCAGACACTTCCTGTGCCATTTCCAGGCAGACGGCATAGTCTTTTGCGCCGCTGGTTGCTTCAAAGGCTTTTTGAATGGCGTTTGCGATTTTATTGATATCAAAAAACACCGTTCTGCCATCTCGTTTTTGAATCGTTGTAATCATATCCAACCCTTCTTTCTTTTGTTGTATGTTTCAGGTCGCTGCTTTTCGTAAAAATATACTAGATATAGTCTGTTCTGAAATTACTATGCGCATATATTGTATTACGTTCCCATACGTCCGTCAAGGGCAAAAGTCACACTTTTGGTTTTTTTGCAATGTATTTTGTATTTTGACATAGATTGAACAAAAGGGAGAAACAGAGGTGAGGGAGGATGGAATTTTTTTCGGAGTTACGGGAAAAAGAGGTTATCAACATTTGTGACGGCAGAAGGTTGGGATTTGTCTGCGATGTGGAGATTGAAATGCCGGCGGGGAAGATTTGTACCCTGATTATTCCAGCGGAGAACTGCAAATGGAATCCGTTTGGCAGAAGTCGGGCGTATTATGTGCCATGGCGGTGTATCAAGCGGATCGGAGATGACATTATACTGGTAGAAGCGGATGTGGAAGCCATGTGTAAGGATGAGTTGGAACGGCGCTAGACAGTGGTTTTGCTTGACCAAAAAAGCGTTGTGCTTTATACTAAAAAGCAGAGAATGATGAGACAGACAAAGGAGGATTGGGCATGAAATGTCCTTTTTGCAACTACACGGATACCAAAGTAATCGACTCCAGAGCGCAGGATGAGAATTCGGTGATTCGGCGCCGCCGCGTATGCGAGAAGTGCGGCAAGCGCTTCACGACGTATGAAAGAATTGATATGATCCCCATTACGGTGATTAAGCGGGACGGTACAAGGGAGATCTTTGACAAATCCAAACTGCAAAGCGGTATCTTGAAATCCTGCAACAAGCGTCCGGTAACAGCCAAGCAGATTGAAAAACTGGTAGATGATATTGAAAATACGCTGGCAGGAAGCGGAGAGAGGGAAGTAGACAGCAAGGCGCTGGGCAACATGGTGATTGAGAGACTGAAGGATTTGGACGAAGTAGCATATGTCCGTTTTGCATCGGTATATCGTCAGTTCAAAGATATCAACAGTTTTATTGATGAGCTGGAGAAGATGCTGCATGAAAAGAACGAAAAGCAGTAAGAAAAGAGGCGCGTCATGGAACAGAAGGTAAAAGCGTTGTTTGCAGCACATCCGGATGGTAAACAAAAGGCTGCGGAGATAGCCGCGCTGTATTTGGCGGCGGGGATGCCGGTCGCAGAGAGCAAGCTGGATGGATTCGCGGAAAACCGTCAGTTAGCAGAACAAAGCGGCATGAGTCATCTGCTGTATTTTCAGGATGCAAAGCGAATCACCATGGTCAGTTTTTTGGATGAAATGGGTGGGTTTACAGTAGACCTGCTGGTTTCGGATTTACAGCTGCCGAAAAAATAATTTTTTGTAGACAGGCAAGAAACAGAAAAATACCTCATAGGATTGAAATGTAAGTCGATACATTTTACTTAAGGAGGTATTTTTATTATGTGTGGATTTGGTGGTTGTGGTAATGACAGTATTATTTGGGTGATTCTGCTGTTGTGCTTGTGCGGCAATAACAACAACAGCAACTGCGGCTGCGGAAGCGACAGTTCCTGGCTGTGGATTTTGATTCTGCTGTTCTGCTGCGGCAATAATAACTGCAACAATCAGCTGAACAGCTGCGGAAACTGCTGATACCTATAACGGATTAGACAGGTACGCAGTAGCGGACGGCGGCATTGCTGCCGTACCACCGGTGAAGGAACCCTAGGGGTGGATCGACGTACAAAACACAATAGGGCAGGATCCATTACAAAGATGCTGCCAACAGACATGTCTGGGGGGTGTCGGCTTTGCCGGCGCCCTTGTTCCAAGGCATTGTTTCATCTTTGATGAAACAACAGAGAATAGACGGGGAAATCCATTGACGTGTATGCATGGAAGTTCCCTGTTTTTTTATTGTGGACTTTTGTGGAAAGGGAAATTTCTTGAGAATGATTTGTCTGGGATAGCTGCGCGGGCATTCTCTGGCAGGCGGCAATCACACTGCGTCGAAACCCAGGCAAGAGCGCCGTCTGCGGCGAATGGTTGAGGAACAGAGGGAGATGATTTCGTTTTCGAAGCTTATGTGTTGGATGGTTTTTGGAGAGAAATTCGTTTGGCTGCAATCAGAGCGGTTCTGCCTGTCAAGGCAGGGCTTTTTTTGTCTGGATTTGCGATAAAAGCGCGTTGTGTTTCTGGCATATCTCCCGGTACAATAAAAGGAGAAACAGAGTAAAGAGGGAGTGTGGACACATGAGAGGCATATTTCGGAAAAAAGTGGACGAGGTGACGCTGTGGCTGGAAGGGCAAAAAGAGGAATATCTGGCGAGAGCGGCGGCTTTGGAACATAGATTTTATGCGGCATTTTATGAACAGTGTATCGAAAGTACCGTAGCAGACGGATATGAAATGTTTCTGTTGGATTTCAGTACATACAATTACTTCCGCGCGCATCGGGCGGATTTGGATGGACCGGCGGGGCAGCGGTTTTTGAAGTTGGCGGGCATCCATCATACCATTCGGGTGGTGCGCCGGAGAAAAAAAGAACTGAGCTGGGACGAGATGAAGCGGGCGATGTGGATGGTGTATGCACTGAACGAGGAAGAACAAAAGATGGCGGAGATATTGTATCAATGCGCCTGTGTGTATCAAAGTAGATTCAGTGATTTATTTGCTCGAACCACTGCGCGGTATTTGTTCGGCACGCGGGAGATGACACCGCAGGTATTGGCGTTTTTGCTGAATTTCTGGTATAATTCTTACAGTAGTTTTATGGCGTCTTTTGTTGGATATGTTCCGTTTCATGTCCGGTTGAAAAAGGCGACGGCTGGATAAAGAGTAATCAGAGGTGAACAGAAATGGCCATAGGATGGACCAAGCAGCAATTAGAGGCGATGGACGCAACCGGGAGTGATCTTCTGGTTTCGGCGGCGGCAGGCAGCGGAAAGACGGCGGTTTTGGTAGAACGGATCATTCGCAAAGTGACTGCAGCCGAGAACCCGTTGGATATTGACCGTCTGCTGGTTGTGACGTTTACAAAAGCGGCGGCAGCGGAAATGAGTCAGCGCATTGGGGCGGCGATTTCCAAAAAATTGGAAGAAGAACCGCAAAATACCCATTTACAAAACCAGCTGGCGTATTTGAGTCATGCGGATATCAAAACCATACATGCGTTTTGTCTTCAAGTGATCCGGGAGTATTATGATCTGCTGGATATCGACCCGGCTGCCAAGACGGCAGATCCTTCAGAAATTCTGCTGCTGCAAAAGGAAGTTTTGGCGGACTTATTTGAAGAATGGTATGAAGCGGCGTATCCGCCGTTTTTGCGGTTATTGGAAACCTATGGGGAAGATACCGGCGACAGCAGGCTAAAGGATTTGGTGCTGCAAATCTATGAGTTTGCACAGGGGTATCCACAGCCCGAAACGCTGCTTTGGCAGATGGCGGAACGCTTCCAGATGCAGGAGGAAGATGGGGTAGATCAATGCCCGTGGATTGCACTGATACAAGAAAGCATTTCCCATCAAACGGAATATGTGTTATATCAGTTGGAAAAGGCTGCCCGGCGGATTGCGGCAGACAGCGATTTTACGGCATATCAGGAACGGCTGACAGAGGAAATGGAGCAAATTCAAGCATTGCGGGAAGCCTTGCAAACGATCGGGTATGCACGGTGGCATACGGCTTATGCAGCAGTGACATTTGGCAGAATGCCGGCATACCGGGGAGAGAACAAAGAAACGGCGGAATGGGTCAAACAGCTGCGCAACGACGCCAAAGCCGCATGGGCAAAGTTGGGAGAAACGTATTTTTGTTATGGCGCCGACATGCAAAGCGCCTGTATTCGTGCGCTTTATCCAACGGCACAGGCGCTCTCAGCGCTTGTGACGGCGTTTATGACGCGGTTTGCAGCGGCGAAAAAAGAAAAGCTATGGCTGGATTTTCATGATTATGAACACTTTGCTCTACGGGTGTTAACAAAGCCGGAAAGTACAGCGGATTGTGTGCTGCCGACGGAGGCGGCGCTGCAGATGCAAAAGAAATATGAAGAGATCATGATTGACGAGTATCAGGACAGCAATCTGGTGCAGGAGATGCTGCTGCGGGCGGTTTCCAGAGAATGCAGAGAAACCCCCAATCGGTTTATGGTAGGAGATGTGAAGCAGAGTATTTATCGATTCCGTTTGGCAATGCCGCAGCTGTTTCAGGAAAAATACCGCAGCTATCCCTTACAGCCGGGCGGAAAAACCAGAAAGATCCTATTATCCGAAAATTTCCGGAGCCGGAAAACCGTATTGGATGGCATCAACTTCCTCTTCCGCCAGATTATGTCCATGGAATGCGGAGAGGTATCCTATGATGAAGAAGCGGCATTGCATGCGGGTGCAGCCTTTCCGCCTGCAGAGGGGCTATGCGGCGGAGAAAACGAAGTGATTTTGCTGGATATGGCTGATGCGGAAGAAATGGAGCTGCCGGAAGCGTTGGAAGAGCTGAACAAACGCCAAATGGAGGCGATTTTGATTGCAGAAAAGATCCACAGCTTGATGGCGGCGGGATATCAGGTGCTGGATAAAGCCAGCAACACCTATCGCCCATTGGAATACCGGGATATTGCCATTTTGCTGCGCAGTATCCGGAATTGGGGCAGTACGCTGGACGACATTTTCGGAAAAGAAGGCATTCCGTATTATGCAGAAACAGCGGAAGGGTATTTTGATGTGCCGGAAGTCGATACCGTGTTAAATATGCTGCGGCTGACGGATAACCCGTATCAGGACATTCCGCTGCTGTCTTTGCTGCATGCGCCCTTGTACCGCTTATCGGCGGATGCGCTGGCGCAGATTCGTTTGTTTGGCGGCGACGGATTATTTTACGAATGTGTGCTGCGGTATCTGGAAGCAGGCGAGGATACAGACATACGGGATACGCTGCGGGCATTTCAGGAAGATCTGCTGATATGGCGGGAAAAAGCGCGGGAAATCTCTCTGACGGAATTGCTGCGCTATCTCTATACCGATACCGGATATTATGATTATGTGGGGATGACGACAGGCGGCGCGCTCCGGCAGGCAAATCTGCGATTGCTGCTGGAAAAGGCAGAAACCTATGAAAAAAATAGTGGACGCGGATTGTTCCACTTCATACAGTTTGTAGCGGATATGAAAACGGCAGAAGAAGAGTCTGCTGCAGCGAAACTGCAAAGTGAATCAGAGAATTTGGTGCGGGTGATGACCATCCATAAAAGCAAAGGCTTGGAATTCCCGGTGGTGTTTGTGGCGGATATGGGAAAACAGTTCAATGAGATGGATACCCGGGCTGCGGTCATTACCCATGCGAAATGGGGATATGGTCTGGATTATACCGATTTGGAGCAGCGTGTGACGTATCGTACCCTGGCAAAGACGGCGCTGGCGGAAGCCATCCGTCAGGAAAACCTATCCGAAGAGATGCGGGTACTGTATGTTGCGCTGACCAGGGCGAAGGAAAAACTGATTTTAACCGGTACGGTCAAAAATCTGCAGAAATCCATAGAAAAATGGGCAGACACGGCAGATTGTCCAGACGAGCGGCTGCCGGTATTCCGTTTGCGGCGGGGCAGGAATTATCTGGATTGGGTCATGCCGGCATTGCTGCGCCATCCCCAGTGCCAGCAACTGCCGGAAATTTGGGAGCCGACAGAACGGGGGGAGCCATATATTTTTTGGCAGGAACCGTCTGCTTGGCGGCTGACGCTGATGCAAAAAGGCGAGCTGTATCAGCAGGAAACGCAAAAACGGCAGATTTCGGAAGCACAGAAGGCAGTATTCGACCAATGGGATGTGGAGAAAGACTATAGCGGCGCCCGCGCGGAAGTGTTTCGCATCCTGTCATGGCAATATCCGAATGCTTTAGCAACCGCATTGCCGGCGAAGGTTTCTATTTCCGAAATCAAACGCCGCTATATGGAAGAAATCACAGGAGAAGACCAGACGGTGCAGACCGAATGGGAGATTCCTGCCTTTGGGCAGAAGCAAACCACCTTGACGGCAGCCCAGATTGGGACGGCGATGCATACGTTTCTGGAGGCGGCGGATCTGCGGAAGAAATATGAAAGCGCGGATGTGGAGCAATTATTGACAGCATTGACAGAAAGCGGCAGGCTGACGGCAGAAGAGGCGGCGGCGGTCCATCGAAAAGAACTGCTGGCATTTTTCTCTTCTGAATTGGCGGAGCGTATCCGAAAGGCGGACATGATTCGAAAAGAGCAGCCTTTTTCTATGTTAATGGAGCCAAAGGAAGTGTTTTTTGACGAAACCTACCGGGATGTGGAGGAATATGTCCAAGTGAACGGTATCATTGACTGCTATTTCCAGGAAGGAGAGGACATGGTGCTGGTAGATTATAAGAGTGACCGTATCCGCAGTGAGGAAGCGTTTCGGGAACGATATGATATCCAGCTGCGGCTGTACCGGGAAGCGCTGGAGCGGGTCACCGGCAGAAAGGTAAAGGCGTGCTATCTGTATTCGTTTGCATTGGGGCGTGCGCTGGAGATGTAGCCGGCGTTTGCTCCGGCAATGGAGGAGAAACAGAAGCTCCATTGATCAAAAAATAGAATGGGAGAGGACAAGCGGTATGTTTTGATCGCATTTGTTCCCATTTTATGGAAAAAGAAGAGAAGTCGAAAGCGCTTTTCTGACTGCATAGAAAAAACGGAGGACATCCATGACAAAAGATGCACTCCGTTTTTTTGTGTTCCACCCCGCAAAAGGACGGGGCGGAACGAATCTTGGTTGAGATTGGTTATGGAGGGAAAACAGTGTTATGTTTTCCATTTTTGATTGCTGATGAGAAGCGGTTGCTTAGATATTTTCCATAAAACGCATCATAATGGAAGAAACTTCTGCTCTGGTTGCGGTACCCTGAGGTGCCAGTGTGCCGTTGCCCATACCGCTCATCAAGCCTTCTGCAACTGCCCATTGCACAGCATGAGAAGCCCAAGAAGAAACATCTGCGCCGTCTGTGAATGCAGACAGTTCTGCGCTTGCGGATACGTCGTATCCTTTATACTGCGCATAGTTGTAAAGCATCAGTGCCATCTGTTCTCTGGTGATTTCTGCATTGGGTGCGAAAATGCCTTCGCCCATGCCGCTGACAATGTTTTCATTGTTTGCCCAGATGACAGCGTCTGTGTACCAAGCGTCTGTGGTCACGTCTGTGAAGATGTTGATGCCATTGTTATCAGGACGATCTTCCAGATTATACAGAATCTGAACCAGCATGCCGCGGGTCAATGTTGCATTTGGTGCAAAGCTGGAATCGGAAACGCCGCTCATCACGTCATGGTTCACCACGTATTCTACCGCGCTGTAGAACCAGTCGTTTCTGGAAACATCCAGGAAGCCCAGAGCGGTTTCGTCTGTTGTTTCCTCATCCTTCGTTTCCTCTTCGTCTTCATCGGAAGAGGTATCTTCCTTAAATGTTACGGTTACGGTAACATCGCCATTGGGCATTTCAAAGGTATATTTGTTGTCGGATTTTTCTGTAACATCCAGTTTGTCGCCGCCTTCATCCTCTACAACGACTTTGTCTACCACATAACCGTTATCCGGTTTGGTGGTAATGGTGATGGTATCGCCTTCGTCCGCACGGGAATCGCTGATGGAAACATCACCGTTTTTGCTGTCGTCTACGGAAACATAGCCGTCATAGCTGCTGGAAGAGGAGCTGCCGCCACCGGAACGCCGATTCCATTTTGCAGTCAGCGTTGTGTCTGATTCAAAAATTGTGTTGCTGGTTACTTTTGTACCATCTTCATCTAACCATCCTGCAAAGGTATATCTTCCGGTGCGTTCTGGTGTGGGAAGCGCGGTCAGTAACTGCTCGTCCTCGTCAAGAAGCTGACCATTTGCATTGGTTTTGTATGTTGCTTCTTCTGTACCATCCAGTGTGCCGCCGTTTGCATCAAAGGTAATTGTATATGCAACGTTGTTATCAGGATTAGAAGTCACCAAGTTTGCACCGTGTACATAGTTCTGGTTAATCGTTTCAATAGTTAAACTAGAATCAATGGTTTGGATTCTAGAGATAGTCGTTTCATCTGCCCAAACAAAATACTTGTCTGTATCAAAGGTTACGTCCTCCACGGTCACTTTTGGAATGGTGTTAACATCTGAACCAACGCCATATTCAATGTTTGCATATGCGCCTTCTTCTCTAACGTCATTGTCTCCGGCGTCATCTGGATTCAACTTACATCCGGTAAGGGTTACTTTTGCACCATTTACCATAACAGCAGTCCAAGCCCCGCCGTTTACTGTGACATTGTTCAGTTTCCCATCCGTGTTACAGTAGAACTGTATGCCATGCTTTGCTCTTCCGCTGGTATTGAGGGTCATATCTTGAATGGTGACATTATTTGCATCTTTACCGACGATAATCGCGCCATTTATTTGTTTCACAGCATCAGCCTCTGTGCTGCCGATGTTATGGATGGTCTTGTTTTTGCCATCAATGGTTACATTCCCGCGGGAAAGGGTGAGAGAACCGTTGATGGTTGCATCTGCCTGTAATGTGATGGTTACATGGGTTTCTTTGTCTGTCATGCCATTGACATAAGCTATGGCGTCTGCCAAGGTTGCATGTTCTGTTTTGTTTGCACCTACGGTGACAGATGCGATGGCGTCGCCATAGTAGGTGTGGCCGTTGGTATCTGTCATGGGAGTACCTGTTACAATCGGGCTATCCCCTTTGATGACAGTACTAAGATTTTCTTCAGAAATCTCTGTCCATACTTTCGTGGGTTCCTGCAAATCGGTGCCTTCTCCGTTCAGTGTGAAAGAAGGCGAATTATTATTGCCGCTTGCCCTATCCACGTTGACAGCGCCCCATGCGTTCCCGGAGGTTTTCAGATTATTTGCCGTTACGGTTGCACTGTTTACCTGCAGCGCTGCATTGCCGCAGTTCTGAACGGTAACCGCATCCAAGGTCAATTTGACTGGTGTATTAACGTTTGGATCGTCCCATGCCAGGATCCCGGATTTGGTGTCTTCATTGCCGACGATGGTCACGTTCTGGATTGTTACAGTACCGTCAGTGATACGAAGGACATGGCTTTTATTTGTGCCATTCCAACCGTCGCTGGCATAGATTGTATTCTCATTCCCATTCAGTATGACGTTGTCAGGCAATGTTACGGCTGCACTGCCGTTGCCGGGATTCTCCGGATTGCACACGGTAACGTCGTTTGTCAGTGTAATGGTAGCATCGCCGTAGTTGTTTTGACCCTCAGGCTTCTGTGTGATACCGGTTAAGATACTGTTAACGGATTCCAGATTGGTGTAGTAGGTTTTTTCATCGTTACCTGTTGTTTTCATTGTTACCAGGTTCAGCTCCGCTTCTACCTCACTCAGGTCAATGGTAGCCTTGGAATCGCTTTCGCTCCAGATTTTGTTGTCCTCGTCCATGCTCACTTCACCCGTCAGTGTGAAGGCAGGAAGAACTTCCGCAGCGCCTTGGTCCACATTGACAGCGCCCCATGTGTTTCCAGAGGTTTTCAGCCCATTGACCGTTACCGCTGCGCCGTTTACCAATAACCCTGCTTCGGCGCAATCCTGAATGGTGATATTTTCCATTGTAACCGTTGTGTTATCATCAGAACCTGCATAGGCGTGAATGCCGGATTCTCCCTTGTTATCACCATCAACGGTTAAGTCCCGGATGGTAACGGTTCCGTTTGTGATTTGCAGAAGATGACCGCTTAAGCCGTTAGCCGCTGTGATTTTCTTACCATCGCCGTCCAGTGTGACGCCTGCCGGGATAGAAATTGTCTCAGCAGTTTCAATATCCTGTGTCAAAGTAACGGTTTTGTCCTCAGCATCAGCCGCTGCTTTCAGCGCCTCTTTCAGGGAAGCTGCATCTGTAATCGCCCCAGCCCGTGGTGTTACTTCTTCCAGCAGCATCGGAGTGACCACTTCCGTGGTAACTGCTTCAGGAATCACTGTGCTAGGCAAGTCCTCTTCTTCCGTGTTTTCTTCCTCCACTGGTGTGCCAGGCATTTGGTCAGTGTCGGTTCCTTCTGTTTCTTCTGTTTCTTTTGTTTCTTCTGTACGTTCTGCGGATTCATCGATTTCTGTCTTACCGGTGTCTGCAACAGGCTGTGAATCCTCAGTCGTTTCCTCGTCCCCGAGATTGGTGTCTGTTGTTTCCACAGTCTCTGTCGGTTGCTGATCCGCCAAAGCGGTGACAGGCGCCGCGGTAAACGCCAGAGCAGTCGCCAGGGAAAGGGAAATCCATTTTCCTGTACGTTTTTTCATTTTGATTCCTCCTTAAAAAATATGAAACAATGGTGTATTGCGCTTTCTTTTATTTTGTGACTTTTTTCCACTAAATAAAGATACAAAATAAATATTTTGAAAGGGCAATCTCAATTCTGATTATACATCATTTGTGAAAGAAAACAAGCATATTTTCCCTTTTTAGGTAGATTTTTTCCCAATTACTCATAGAACATGTATTTTTATAATTGAAACACATAAATTGTGAGAAATATTTCTGCAAAAAAAATAATACAAAATACAAATTTTATGGAAATGCATTCGTTCAGCAGGAAATGACAAAAAACTTAAAAAAATTGTAAGGAAGTTCCTATTTCTTTGTAATATGCAAATGATATGATACAATAGAGAAAATAGGGGATACAGCAAGGAGGAAACCATATGGAAAAATTCAATATTTTGGTTTGTGATGATGACAAGAGTATTGTGGATGCGATAGAGATTTATTTGAAGCAGGAAAATTACAATGTCATTAAGGCTTACAATGGGATGGAAGCCCTGAAAGCGCTGGAGGAGAACGAGGTGCATCTGATTTTACTGGATGTGATGATGCCGAAGCTGGATGGATTGAACACAACGGTGAAAATTCGGGAATCGCTGAATATACCGATTATTATTTTATCGGCAAAATCGGAGGATACGGACAAGATTTTGGGATTGAATTTCGGTGCGGATGATTATATTACAAAGCCATTTAATCCATTGGAACTGCTGGCAAGAGTCAAAAGCCAGATGCGCCGATACACGTCTTTGGGCAGTATTGCCGAAAAGAGCAACGTCATTAAAATCGGCGGCTTGGAATTGGATAAGGATGCAAAAGAAGTGCGGGTAGAAGGCGAACCGGTGAAACTGACAGCAACAGAATACGGGATATTGCAGCTACTGATGGAAAATGCGGGAAAAGTATTTTCCATCGACCAGATCTATGAAAAAGTATGGAATGAATTGTCTTTTGCGCCGGAAAATACGGTTTCTGTACATATCCGCCGGATTCGGGAAAAAATTGAAATCAATCCGAAAGAGCCAAAGTATTTGAAGGTGGTGTGGGGCATTGGCTACAAAATCGAAAAAGTCTAAGCTGTATCAAACCGGCTGCAAGGTCTGCGGCGTTTGTTTGCTGCTGATCAGTGCGATGGCGGTTTTTTTCAGCGGCGTGGTATATTCCAGCGTGACCAAAAACTGGGGAGACAGTGTGCTGATACAAGAAAGTTTTTATGATACACCGGAATTTCGCGAAGCGTTTTATCTGGCGCTGGACGAGGCGATTCTGGCAGATGTGTATTATGAAAGTGAAGAAAGCATCCTCAGCGGTGAAAAAGTGAATCGAGAAGAACTGCTGTCAAACTTCAAACGGTATTATGGAATCATTGATGGGATTATTACCGGCAATACGGAGGTCAATGATACCTATGACGGATTGATTGTTTACGGCACCATACCGGAGACGATGGAAGAAAATTTTCTGGAATATCAGCAGCTGGTGGAAACGCGGCTGCCGCAGTACCGGCAGATTTATATACAGGATCAGCTGGACGATTATCGTACAGCAGTGCGGTATTTGGAAGAGATGGAAAATTTCCATTATTGTGTGATGGACCAGTCGGGAGCGGTGGTTTCCGGGAATGCCACCAAAACGGAGATTGGCAGTAAGAGTCGGACGATGCTGTTGTCTGCGGAGTTTTGCAGCGATAACTTAGGAGAGGAAGAATATTATCCTTACAGCAATTATTATCTGGAAAACAGCAATTACCAAGTGTATGCGGCAGTGGATGATCCATTGACAGAAGGCGATGTATTTTACGAAATGAACCGGGAGTTTTTGTTGGCAAAAGCCAGCCTCCCCTATTTATTTGCGATTTCTGCGGTATCGGCTTTGATTTTTTTGTGCTGTTTGATCTATCTGATTCGTGTGGCAGGGCAGAAGAAAAAAGGAGGACCGGTTCGCTATTTGATGGTGGATCATATTTACAATGAGATTCATTTTCTGCTGGTGATGCTGTTCGGGGTATTTTCGTTTTTTGTTGCCCTGATGTTGTTGGATGTGATTTTAAGCAGAGGGCTGCTGTTCTGGTCCTATGTGTTTATCACGTTGCTGGGTGTGCTGTATGTTACGGATATTGTTGTTGCGCTCAGTTATATTTTGTCGTTAAGCAGGCAGATCAAGGGAGGCACCTTGTTTCGGAATACCTTGGTATCGGTTTTGTTGCGCAAGATTGCCTCGCTCTTTGTCGGAACGACCTTTCGCGGATGGATGCTGTTGATTTTGCTGGCATACGGCATGGGGAACTGCGTTCTGACGTTTTTTTTGTGTATGTACTGGTACAGCGGCTATATGGCAGTGTTTTTGTGCCTGCTGATCCTATTTAATGTATTTTGTTTGTATCTATGTATGCGGGCGCTGCGTTCTTTGAAGCGCATCATGATTTCTGCACGGGAAACATCGAAAGGCAATTTCAGTTATCAGCTGGATTTGGCGGAGATTTCTCCTTCGTTCTTGAATTTTGCCGAGGATATTGCCAACATTCAGGATGGATTAAAAAAGGCGGTGGAAGAAGCGGTTAAAGGTGAGCGGATGAAAACGGAACTGATTACCAATGTATCTCATGACTTGAAAACCCCGTTGACTTCTATCATCACCTATGCGGACTTGCTCAAGCAGGAAAAGCTGGATAATCCGGTAGCACGGGAATATGTAGAAGTGCTGCATGTCAAGTCTTATCGTTTGAAGCAGTTGATAGAGGACTTGATTGAAGCAAGTAAGGTCTCCAGTGGTAATGTAGCAGTAGTGAATATGCGGGTGGACTATCGGCAATTGATGATGCAGGCGATTGGAGAGATGGAAGAGAAAATAGAGGAAGTTGGGCTAGAATTCAAGATCAGTTGTCCGGAACCGGTCTATATTGACGCAGACGGCAGACATATGTGGCGGATCTTGGAAAATCTGCTGTCCAATGCCATGAAGTATTCCATGCCGCATTCCAGGGTATATGTCGACATTTTTTCTGCGGATACCTCCGGAGTATTGGTGATGAAAAATATTTCTGCTGCCCCCATTGATTTTGACGCAACCAGACTGACGGATCGTTTTGTACGCGGAGATAGTTCCCGCACGACAGAAGGAAGCGGATTGGGGCTTTCGATTGCGCAGAGTTTGACAGAGATTCAAGGAGGAATCTTTGGCATTCAGGTAGACGGCGATTTGTTCAAAGTGGTGGTACAGATGCCGCTTTGGGTGGAAGAAGAGCAGGGAGTGCAAGAGGAAATGGATTTGGAAGAAGAGCAGGAAGAGATGGAACATCCTGCAGATGATGTGACAGCTGCACAGCAGCAGGAATCTGTACCATCCACAAATACCTAAGGAAAGAAGCGGTTTCGCAAGCCCTTGTTTTTATCGCAAGGGCTTGTTTTTTTACTGCCAAGCAGGCAGAAGCAAATGGCGGGCTTTCTCTTGCGGAGAAACGGCTTGTGCGGACAATGGGGAGAGCGAATGAAGACGAAAAGGCGGCTGATGTTCGGCTTGCTGCCATCAGAGAGGTCGGATAACAGGCAGTGAAAGAATGAAATCAGGGGCTTTGCCATCCAGGATGCATCTGTTTTTTTCCGAAGCGGAGAAAAGGCGGGGCATCCCCAAGAGGCATTCGGGCAGATGCATTGTGCGGAAAATAGAGGTCAAACAGAACATCGGAAACGGATTTCGGCGTATTTTGTAAAAAATCATTGGAGAAGCGCAGTATAGTATGGTACAATGAGCAATGCTGGAATGTTTGGAGTATCGGTAATTCCGAAATTGTCTGAACCGAAAAAAGGAGGAAGTGGGTGTGTTGCGTCAATTTCAGGAATGGATGGAACAGGAAATGGAAAAAGGCGGGAAAAATGTCTGTACGTTTTTGGTTTGGGGGCTTATCGGTGTTATCACTGGCGTATTTGTCGGTGCAGTCGGTATTGGATTTCATATCTTGCTGGAGATGGCAACCGAGATACGGATGCAGCATCCATGGCTGTTGTTTTTGCTGCCGGTAGGCGGACTGATGATTTTGGGATGGTATCGTCTGCTGCGGGTCCATCATGACCGCGGCACCAATTTGATTTTGATGGCAGTGCGATCGAATGAAGTGCTGCCGCTGAAAATGACACCGCTGATTTTTTTCAGTACCGTATTGACGCATTTATTAGGAGGATCCGCTGGCAGAGAAGGCGCGGCGCTGCAAATTGGCGGCAGTATGGCGGCATGGCTGGGCAGAACCATCCGTCTGAATGAGAAAGAGGAACGGATGATTACGATGTGCGGGATGAGTGCGGGATTTGCTGCGTTGTTTGGGACGCCGATTGCTGCAGTGGTATTTTCTATGGAAGTGATTACCGTTGGTGTCATGCATTATTCCGCTATGGTGCCATGTGTGATTTCCGCATTGGTTGCAACTGGATTATCGTCTGTGTGCGGCATTGCACCAACGACGTTTTCTTTGCATTGGATTCCGACGTTGTCTGTGCAGGGAGCAAGCGCCGTGCTGCTGCTGGGCGCTCTTTGTGCAGCAGTCAGCATCTTATTTTGTTTGACCATGGAAGTGGTGAGCAGAGGGTATCGACGCTATTTGAAGAATGAATTTATTCGGATTTTTGTGGGCGGATGCCTCGTGATTGCATGTTCCTTATTGATTGGCACCAGAGACTATAACGGTGCGGGAATGGATGTGATTGTGCGGGCAATCGGCGGAGAAGCGGCATATTCGGCGTTTTTGCTGAAGATTTTGCTGACAGCGCTGACGTTGGGGGCAGGATATAAAGGTGGAGAAATTGTACCGTCCTTTTTTGTCGGAGCTACATTTGGCTGTGTGGTTGGACCATGGATTGGGCTTCCGGCATCGTTTTCAGCTGGGCTTGGGCTGGCCGGCGTATTTTGCGGTGTAACCAACTGTCCGTTAGCGACGATGATTTTGTCTGTAGAGTTGTTTGGAGCAGATGGAATCGGATATTTCGCATTGGTTTGTGCAGTTAGTTATATGCTGTCTGGTTATTACGGACTGTATGCGGAGCAAAAGATTATGTATTCCAAGACACAGCCGGAGTTTATCAATAAAACGATTCAGTGATGTATAGAAAAAGATGAATAAAAGGACTTTATGCAAAAAAATATACATGATGTCGGAAAAAACAGAACAAATAAGAGCAAGAAATTCCTTGTGAAAGGAAAGTAGAAAACAAATTTCTATGTTTTTTTGGAGAAAATATATAAAAAAAACATTGTTTTTTGCGATTTATAGTGAAAGTTTTTGGTTGCATTTTATGCAGAAATCCATTATACTTCCTATTGTAAGACAGCAAAGGCTGTGAGCAGTGCAACAAAAAGAAAGGCAAAGAAACAATGTTAGGGAGGTAATAACGATGAAGAAGTATTTGAAAGGGATTTTGGCGACAACCATGGTATTGTCTATGACAGCGGCATTGGCAGGCTGCAGCGGTACAACAAGTGAAACACCCGCTAGTGATGAAACCGCAGAAGGCGGCGAAACAAAAGACACACTGATTATGGCGACCAGCGCAGATTTCCCTCCTTATGAATACTATGAAAATCAGGAAATTGTCGGTATTGATGCGGAAATTGTAAAAGCAATCGGCGAAAAACTGGGTTATGAAGTTGTGATTGAAGATATGAACTTTGATTCCATCATTTCTGCAGTGGCTTCCGGCAAAGCAGACCTGGCAATGGCAGGATTGACGGTGAGTGAAGAACGTCTGCAGAGCGTAGACTTCACAGACAGCTATGCAACCAGCCAGCAGGTAATTATTGTAAAAGAAGATTCCCCGATTACTACGGTAGATGACCTGTTTGCAGAAGGAGCAAACCACACCGTTGGCGTTCAGACAGCAACGACCGGTGACATTTACACCACAGATGATATTGAAGCTGCAGGTCTGGGTACAGTGGAACGTTATACCAAAGCAACAGACGCGATAGCAGCGCTGACAGCAGGCAAAATTGATTGTGTCATCATTGACAGTGAACCTGCAAAGTCCTACGTTGCAGCCAATGAAGGGCTGAAAATTCTGGATACTGAATATGTAACAGAAGAATATGCAATCGCACTGGCAAAAGACAGTGAGTTGACAGAACCTGTGAACACAGCACTGCAGGAACTGATTGCAGATGGTACGGTTCAGAGCATCATTGACAAATACATCACCGCAGAATAATCAAACTGCAATACATACCGGGGGCGGGTAACCGTCCCTGTTTTCCTGTGTAAAGAATGTATTGTTTGGCAGAAGAGAAGGAGGACTTTCTTTGGGAGGATTTGAAAGCTGGTGGGAAGGGATTCAGCAGCAGTTTTACATCAACTTCATACAAGACGATAGATGGAAATATCTCTGGAATGGTCTTGGAGTTACATTGCAGCTAACGTTTTGCGCGGTTTTGATTGGGATTGTCATTGGTGTGGTTCTTGCCATGATCCGTTCTACATATGATAAGAATTATGCACAGATGCGCCCGGGAGTCGGACGGGGAATTCTTCGGATTTTGAATATCCTGGCAAGAATTTATTTGACGGTAATCCGTGGTACGCCCGTTGTGGTACAGCTGTTGATCATGTATTATATTATTTTGGCATCGTCCAACAACAAGCTTTTGGTTGGGATGATTGCCTTTGGAGTAAACTCTGGTGCGTATGTGGCAGAGATTGTGCGAAGCGGCATCATGTCCATTGATGAAGGGCAGTTTGAAGCCGGTCGCAGCCTGGGCTTTAACTATGTGCAGACCATGCGCTATATTATCATTCCGCAGGCGCTGAAAAATGTATTGCCGGCGCTGGCAAATGAATTTATTGTGCTGTTGAAGGAAACGTCAGTTGCGGGGTATATTGCCATGGCTGATTTGACCAAGGGCGGCGATATCATCCGCGGTGTGACATTCAGCCCCTTTATGCCGCTGATTGCAGTAGCGCTGATTTATTTGGTGATGGTAATGTTCTTTACCTTCTTGGTCAACAAGTTGGAGAGGAGGCTGAGAAGCAGTGAACGATAATACGGCATTGATTCGTGTGGAACAGTTACAGAAATATTATAATGGCGGAGAGATCAAGGCGCTGGATGGTATTCAGACGGAAATCAAAAAAGGCGAGGTCGTTGTGGTCATTGGTCCCTCCGGATCGGGAAAATCTACATTTTTACGCTGTTTGAATTTGCTGGAAGTGCCGACAGGCGGGCACATCTATTTTGAAGGCACGGATATCACCGATGTCAAAACAAATATCAATATTCATCGTCAACGGATGGGAATGGTATTCCAGCATTTTAATTTATTTCCGCATATGACCATTTTGAAAAATATGATCATTGCGCCGATGAAGCTGCAGGGCAAAAGTCAGCAGGAAGCAACAGAGCTGGCGATGCGTTTGCTCAAACGGGTGGGACTGGAGAGTCGTGCAGACGCTTACCCATCCCAGTTATCCGGCGGTCAAAAGCAGCGGATTGCCATTGTACGGGCATTGTGCATGCAACCAGAAGTGATGTTGTTCGATGAACCTACTTCTGCATTGGATCCGGAAATGGTTGGAGAAGTTTTGGAAGTCATGAAACAATTGGCGAAGGAAAATATGACTATGGTCGTGGTGACCCACGAGATGGGATTTGCAAAAGAAGTTGGTACGCGCGTGATGTTTATGGCGGATGGTAAACAGGTGGAAGAAGGGACACCTGAGGAAATCTTTACCAATCCCAAAAGCGAGCGGCTGCGGTCTTTCCTGGCAAAAGTATTATAACAGACAGGCTTTATGAAAGGAGGAGCTTTCATAAAGCCTTTTTTGATGTGTGGAACAGTTCTTGTCAGAGGGCAGGTATTTGGCACAGGCTAGATGCGCAGTCGTCTGTGGATCATGTCTAATCAAAATAGCAGCACTTTGAAAAAACGTCGTATGTTTCGGCAGATGGCAAGAAAGGGATTCTGGATGAGTCCCAGACATGATGCAGCGAGCAGAGGACGATTTTTTCTGCTTGAAGCGGAGGGGAGCCGACCGGTTGGAGCTGATTATGTACGTTTGGTATGCCGCAGTAAAATTTGCAGATTTTCTTTGGAAAAACAACCTAATAGGAACAAAAAAAGCAGATATAGGATTCCCATGCAGACCAAAGAGCCGCAGAACAATAAACGGGACGGTTCCAAAATTTGAATGCCGTAGCGTACCGGCAACGCAGCTGCACCGCCGGCAAGCAGTGGTTTGCAAAAACATTCCCGGATGGAAAAAATGACGCCGGTGCGTTGTTTGAGGCGGCGTAAAGACCAGAGAAACACAGCCAACAGGCTGCAAAACCATCCGGCACAGAAGGCAGAAAGTCCGTAAAGTGGGATTCCAAACCAAACGAACGCAATGGTAATGAGAGAAGAGAGCATATGGCTCCAGAATAAAAAGAGCTGTTCTCCTAACCCATTGAGCAGTCCGCTTAATGTGGTCTGCGCATACAGCAATGGACAGAGAAATGCCAACGGAAAGAGCAAGCCCCCAAGGCTGCTTCTGCCATACACAATATAGCAAATTTCCCGCGGAAATACGGCGTATACACAGGCGGCGCCAATGCCAATGATGGCGGTAAAAAGCATTGTAACGGAAACGGTACGGCGAATATGCGTAGTTTGGCTGCCGGCACAAGCCTGTGAGATTTCAGGTACTAGGGAGACTGATACTGCCATCAGCAGTGCAGATGGCAAAGTCAGCAGCGGCAGAACCATACCGGTAAGCTCCCCATAAGCCGCAAGGGCATCTGCACCGCTTTGCCCATACAGTTCCAAACGCCCCGGAATTAGAATGTTCTCAATGGTGGACAACAGAGAACCGGTAATGCGCACTGCTGCCAAGGGGAGTGCTGCGCTTAGAATCAAGCGCAGGGTAGAGACGGAGGAAAGCGTGGGTTTACGCACAAATTTTTTGCGGCGTTTGAAGTGCAGATAACGAAAGAAAGTAAAGCAAAATGCGCCCAACTCTCCCAATACAATGCCGCAGACTGCTGCAAAGCAGGCGTATTCCAAACCCATTGGTACAAATAATCCGGCCAGCAGGAAAATGGAACCGATGCGAAGGGTTTGTTCTAAAATTTGAGAAAATGCAGGTACCGTCATTTGTTGCAGCCCCATGAAAAAGCCGCGCAAACAGGAACCGACGGACATGAAGGGAACCGCAAATGCAAGCAGACGCAAAGAAAGTGCCGTTCTGGTATCCTGCAGAATTTCTGCAGCAATGACGTCGGCAGATAAAAACAGGCAACTGCTGACAGCAAAGCTGATGATCAGACAGATGACGGCAGACTGCTTTACAATGCGACCGATGTTGCCGGATGCATTACGCATATTTTCCTGCGCAGTCAGGCGGGATACGGTTGTGGTAAAGCCGGCGGAGGTGATGCTCCACATCAAAGAATATAAAGGCAGGATAAGCTGATACAGCCCCATACCTTCGGCGCCAATGGTGTTTGCCATAAAGACACGATAAAAAAAGCCCATGCATTTCGTCAGAAAATTCGCAGCCGCCAAAATGCATGTGCCAATGATCAAATTTCGATGACTCATACGTTCCTCCATTGCTGTGCTGTTACTATTTATATGAGAGAACCGCGGAAACATAACGAAGTCTCAGAAAAAGAGATTGTCGAATTATAGTAAAAAATTATTCATTCAATGAAAAAAAGGAGCGGTTTTTTATTGACAAAAGTCAGACAATCCGCTATACTTAATCCGAGAAAAAGAAAAGTGACCAGATGAAGTAAAAGGGAGATTTCTGTTCAAGAAAGCCGATGAAGCAATCCAGGGCAGCCAATCCTGGAGAAACTTTCAGGCAACCGGACCTTTTATGGATGGGACTCTGGAGAGAATTCCGATGGAATCGCCGAAGAAGTAACGCTTTCAGGCAGACGATACAGAGAGGATATGTAGGCAAACGGAGGCATTTGTCTGCATATCCTCTTCTGCTGTCTGTATCGAAAGGGTGTTGAAGAAGGAGGAGGAAGTGTATGGAAAAAAACAACAATCAGGAACTGAAGAAGAATCTAGGAATGAGTACGGCAATGGCTACGGTTGTTGGATGTGTCATCGGTTCTGGGGTATTTTTGAAACCGCAGGCCATTTACACCGCAACGGGCGGAGCGCCGGGACTTGGCATGTTGGCGTGGTTGATTACCGGTCTGGTTTGTATCGCAGCGGCAATGACATTTGCGGAAGTGGCGATCATGATCCCGAAAACAGGCGGTATGGTGGCGTATTTAGAAGAGGCGTTCGGTAAGAAAGTGGGATTTTTGGCAGGATGGATGCAGACGATTCTGTTCTATCCGGCAATGATTGCAGCTTTGGCAGTTGCCTTTGCACAGCAGGCGGCGTTGTTTATTGGTGACGGATATACTTTGCCGGTTGCGATTTTGGCGGTTATTATTGTCTTTATTCTAAATAGTTTGGGTTCTGCCGTAGGCGGCGGCGCGCAGGTTATCTTTACCATCTGCAAATTGATTCCACTGGTTCTGCTGATGGTCTTTGGCTTTATCAGAGGATCGGGAGAGAATCCCATTTTCTCCCCCATGATTGGCGAAGGGTTGAATCCTGCGGTTGTACTGGGACAGCTGATGATTGCAGTTTTGTTCGCATTCGAAGGCTGGACCAATGTGGGCGCCATTGCCGGTGAGATGAAAAATCCCGGAAAAGATTTACCCGTTGCTATTGTCGGCGGGGTATCTATGATTATGGCAATCTATTTTATTATCAATTTGGCATATTTGTGGGTATTGCCTGCAGACGAAATGATGAATATCGCAGTTCCCGCATCTGCAGTTGCTATTGCGGTATTTGGCGATTTTGGCGGCAAAATCATTTCTGTTGGGATTATGATTTCCGTATTGGGTGCGGCAAACGGCTTTATCCTGTCCGGTTCCCGTGTGGCTTATTCTCTGGCGGCGGAAGGCACACTGCCTGCAAGCAAGAGCCTGGCAAAAATCAGCAAAGCGCAGGTGCCGATCAATTCTATTTTGCTGGTAGGTATTTTGGCGTGTTTGTATGCAATCAGCGGACAGTTTAATACGTTGACCAACTTGGCGGTATTCTCCTGCTGGATTTTCTACACACTGACATTCTTTGCAGTAATCAGACTGCGGAAAACACAGCCGGACAGAACCAGAACTTATAAAGTACCGCTGTATCCGGTAATTCCGGCAATCGCAATCATCAGTGGTTTGTACGTTATCGTCAATCAGCTGTTTATGTCCGGGATGACAACCACACTGTTGGCGATTGGTGGTATTATCCTGACGTTGATTGGTTTGCCGATTTATACAGTGATGACGAAGAAAAACAATCAGTAAGAAAGAAATTTTGATTCTGGTTGCATAGGATTCCCCAAAAAAAGCAGAAGCCGATTTGGCTTCTGCTTTTTTGAGGTTTGCTTCTGAGTGTTTTTGTGGCATCCGCTTAACGATCAGTGGAAAAAGGAAGTAAAGGGGAGAGGGGTTATAAAAGCGATAATAAAATAAGTACGGTGCAGGAATGAAAAAAGGGATAAAAAATAGTGCTGATTTTTTATCCTTTTTTTTGTGAAAAACGAATAAAGAGAAAGAGCAGAAAAAGAAATACTGACAAGAAAGTGAGTGACCAATGGTTGTTTCAAAAAACATTCTGAATGAAAAACAAGGGAAAATGAGGTAGAAACAACCAGAATTTGCTGGAATAGAGGGGAGAGACGCTTTGTTTTGTCATACATGCAGGAAAAGTTGAAAAAACGCTGATATTTCAGGATTTTCATAAAAAATTCAAAAATTATAAAATTGAATTCAAATTAAAAAATAAAGAATTTTCTGTGCAATATAAATAAATATGGATGAGAATAAGTTTTATAAAAGGGAAAATAGAACAATAGATTTGTTTGAGTTAAGAAAGTGTTAAAGAATAAATCGTCAGATAGCACTATACAGCTTGACAGTTTTTGTGTGTTATATCATAATATGGACAAGATATGGGGACGGAAAAAAGCGAAAGCGGTTGCCCGAAAAGGGCTGTTTGATACAGAGAGGATGAGGCGATGTACGTTTTGATATGGTTATTATTCTGGATTGTATGCAACGGAAGAATCACAGAGGAAATTCTTTTGTTGGGTATTGTGATTTGCAGTGGATTCTATTGCTTTTTGTGCAGATATATGGGGTATGATTGGAAAAAAGATGGGAAGCTGCTGCAAAAAGTGCCGCTCTTTTTGAAATACGGCATCACATTGGTATGGGAAATGATAATTGCCAATCTTGCCGTTGTTCGTATTATCTTATCTCCGGATCTGGAAACAGAGCCGACCTTTCGTACATTTCAAATGGATTTCAAAACAGAAACTGCCCGTGTGGCGCTGGCAAACAGCATCACGTTGACTCCCGGTACCTATACGGTATCTCTGGAAGAAAATGTATATACCATACATGCGCTGGATCGGTCTTTTGCGGAAGGGATCGAAGAATCGGTTTTTGTCAAGCAGCTCAAAAAACTGGAGGAATGAGTCGTGGAGGAAGGATTACGCAGAATATTGGAAGGCAGCATGTTGCTGCTGGGTGTCGGTATGATTTTGGCACTGATAAGAAGCATACGCGGACCACGCTTTACTGACCGTATTGCAGCAGTGAATTTAATCGGTACGATGGCGACGGCGTTTATTTGTATTTTGTCGGTTTATTTGGATGAAGCTATGTTGTTGGATGTGGCGCTGGTATATGCACTGCTGAGCTTTTTGGCAGTTGTGATCCTTTGCCATGTTGTTACGCTGCACCATAAAGGCAGGCAAATGAGCAGGGAAGAAAAAAAGGAGGCGAAATCAAAGAGATGAGAATGTGGATTGCCGGACTGTTTCTTTGTGGAGGGATGTTATTTTTTATCTTTTCCCTGATTGGATTTTATCGGCTGAACTATGTGATGAACCGCATCCATGCAGCGGCACTGGCGGATACATTGGGCTTAGGGCTGGTGATGGTGGGGCTGATGATATTGGGAAAGGATGTATTTCATATTGCGAAACATCTGCTGGTACTGTTCTTTTTTTGGGCGTCTGCGCCGATTGCAACACATTTGATTGGAAAAGTAGAAATGTTGACGAATGCGGATTATTACGAAAGGGTGCATGAAAAATGAGTTTGGATATTGCAACAGTAATTCAGGGACTGCTGGTACTTTTTTTGATTGTCAGCGCGATCGCTGTATCCGTTGTGCGAAACCTATTTCTTGCCGTCATTATATTTATGGGATACAGTTCTGTGATGGCAATCATTTGGATATTTCTTGGCGCACCGGATTTGGCGATTACAGAAGCAGCAGTAGGCGCGGGAATCAGCAGTGTTTTATTCTTCCTCACACTGAAACAGATCCATGCGCTGAAAGGAACCAGAGAGGGATAACGATTGACGAATCAGAACAAAACGATCTGGCAAAAATGGAAAGCGTGGGTCAACGGAGAGGAAGCGTTGCTGCATCCAGATGCGTATATTGCAAAGCGGGCAGAACGAAAGAAACGTTCGAAGAAAAAAACGTTCAATATGCGGCGGATGAAAGAAAATCCACAGGTATATCATTTTTTATGCGTTTCGGTCTGTGCTGCATTTATTGGAATTCTGCTGGCAGTGGTGGCGGAATTGCCGTCTTTTGGCGCGGCAGAAAACCCTACCAATAATGAGGTGATGGAGCGATACTTAGAAAAAGGAATGGAAGAAACGGGCGCGATCAATTTTGTAACGGGCATGATTTTGGACTATCGTGCGTTTGACACATTCGGAGAAGCCAATGTTCTGTTTCTGGCAGTGATTGGGGTATGGATGTTATTGCAGCGGGATCGGAAAAATTTCAGTGCGGAACAGGAAAGAGAGTGTGAGGAAGATGCCGCGATAGAGACGGCAGAATCGAAAACCATCCTGCAGATAGGGGCAAAATATTTGACGCCGATGATTCTGCTGTACGGTGTTTACGTCATATGTAACGGGCATTTGTCGCCGGGCGGCGGATTTTCCGGCGGCGCCATCATTGGCGGCGGATTGATTTTATATGCCGCTGCATATGGGCAGGAAAAAGTAGGAGCGTTTTTGACCAAACGCCGATTTCTGACAATGATTGCAGGCAGCCTGCTGACGTATTTTGCCTGCAAAAGCTATTCTTTTTTTACAGGCGCCAATCATGTCGGATACGCGATACCCAAAGGTACGCCCGGAGAGATTCTCAGCGCCGGATGGATTCTGCCATTGAATATCTGCGTTGGATTGGTGGTTGCTTGTACGATGTATGGATTCTATGCGTTGTTTACAAAAGGAGAGCTTTGAGATGGAGCGTTTGTGGATCAATTATTATGAAGCGGCAGCTGTAATCCTGTTTGGAATCGGATTTATGAATCTGCTGTTGCAGAATAATTTAATGAAAAAATTTATCGGTTTGAATATCATGGATACGGCAGTTTATTTGTTCCTGGCGGCAAAGGGATATATTGCAGGAAGAGAGGCGCCGATTCTGACAAACGGAATCCTGGACGCACAGTACTATGTCAATCCGGTGCCGGCAGGACTGGTATTGACCGGAATTGTGGTTTCTGTCAGTGTGACGGCATTTTCTTTGGCTTTGGTACAACGCTTGTATCGGCACTATGGCACGTGGAATTTGGATGAAATGATACGTTTGGCAAGGGAGCAGGAGGACGATGGATGGCAGATGTAAATTGGATACAAAATATCCCATTTTTCAGTATTTTTCTTGCGATGTTTTGCGCAATCCTTTCGGCGTTGGTGCGCAGCGGACGGACGGCGCAAACCATACATATGCTGATGGCATGGATGACTGCCATACTGTCTGCAGTACTGTTGGGACATCTTGTGCAGACGGGGGAATCTTTTTCCTTCCAAATGGGGCACTTTCCAGCACCGTGGGGAAATGAACTGCGGGCAGGGCCTTTGGAAGCACTGATGGCACTGGTATTTAGTGTGGTGATGCTGCTGACCTCTACAGGAGGGCAGGAATTTGTATTTCAGGATGTGGTGCCGGAAAAACAGCGCTTCTATTATGTAATGCTGCATGCGTTGTTTGGTGCGATGCTTGCGTTGGTCTATACCAACGATATTTTTACGGCGTATGTATTTATCGAAATTTTGACCATTGCGTCCTGTGCATTGATTCTGGCAAAAGGGACGGCACAGGCGATGGTTGGTACGACCCATTATTTGGTTATCAGCTTATTGGGTTCCGGTACGATTCTGCTGGGTATCAGCATATTGTACAGCATTACCGGGCATTTGCTCTTTCCTCAGCTCAAAGAGGCGGTGGTGCAGTTGGCTGCACAAGGGCAGTATTCTTTTGTGCTGCTGGTGGCGGCAGGGCTGTTGTTTTTGGGCTTGGCGATCAAAAGTGCGCTGTTTCCATTTCATTCTATGCTGCCGGGAGCATATCAGGCGGCGATCCCGACCGCCAGCGGAATTTTATCCGGACTGGTGCTCAAAAGCTATATTGTGCTGAGCATCAAATGGATCTACAGTGTGTTTTCGATAGAAGTGATGCTGCAAATCAAAATCATGGATATTTTATTTGTTTTTGGTTTGCTGGGTATGGTGATGGGCTCCTTATATGCCATGCGGGAAAACAGAATGAAGCGGATGCTGGCATATTCATCGGTGGCGCAGATTGGGTATATTTACATGGGGATCGGCATGGGAAGCCGCATTGGTATGGTTGCGGCTTGTTTTCATATTTTGGCGCATGCTGTCACAAAGTCCATGCTGTTTTTATGTTGTGGGCAAATGGTGAAGGACAGCGGCGGAAAGGAACAAATTTTTTATCTGAGAGGGATAGCCCATAAAAATCCTTTGGCAGGCATTGGGTTTACGGTTGGTGCGCTGTCTATGATTGGCATACCGATGTTGGTTGGATTTATTTCGAAATTATATTTTGCAACGGCATCTGTGTATGCACCGGGCAAGATGGCGGCGGTTATGATTGTGCTGGGGATCAGCATGGTGCTGAATGCCATGTATTTTCTTCCGTCGGTCATTGCCATTTGGACGCCGGTGCGTACGACGGAGGGGAGGCAGGAACGTTCCTGGAGTACACCGGCATTTGGTGTCTGCATGCTGTTGTTTATCGGGCTGCAAATCGCGTTAGGCGTATGCTATCAGCCCTTTATTCGAGTCATTGAAATGGGGATCGGTTTGCTGCAGTAAACGGGAACGGTAGGAAGATGGGGGATTGCAATGAACAAAGATGCGGTGTTGCTGGCTGCGGTGGTATTTCCGCTGCTGGCTGGAATCGTGATTGGTTTACAACGGCAGGAACGGCTGCGCAACATACTGGTATTGGCGGCACTGCTGGCGGAGTTGGGAATGGTCGGTTATCTATGCATAGGAGAGCATACGCTGACGGTGTGGCAAATGACGCCCCGTTTGTCTTTGGCATATCATACAGATGCAATATCCAAGCTGTTTGCCGGTATGATCTGTGTAATCTGGCTGCTGGCTGGGATATATTCTTTTGCATACATGAAACGGGAGGAGCATCCGGAACGGTTTTTTCTGTTTTGCGTCATGACGTTGGGCGCGTTGGTCAGCCTGTCTTTTGCATCCAATATGCTGACGCTGTATCTTTCGTATGAATATATGACGCTGTTGACATTGCCGCTGGTAATCCACAGCCGAACGAAAGAAGCGGTGCGGGCAGGGGTGAAATATCTGGGTTATTCCATGTTCGGTGCTGGCTTAGGGCTATTAGGCTTTTTCTTTCTGGATACTTACTGCACGACCACTGCGTTTGTACCAGGCGGCAGTTTGAATCCACAGCTTCTGGCAGGAAATGAAGCGCTGCTGCTGGTGGTATATTTTTTGATGATGCTGGGGTTTGGGTGCAAGGCAGGCATGTTTCCACTGCACGGATGGCTGCCCACGGCGCATCCGGTTGCTCCATCTCCGGCATCTGCCGTATTATCAGGGGTAATTACCAAGGGCGGTGTACTTGCCATCATTCGCGTGACTTTTTATCTGGTGGGAGCAGATCTGATCCGCGGCACATGGGTGCAGATGTCATTACTGCTGCTGGCGATTGTCACAATCTTTATGGGGTCGATGTTGGCGTATCAGGAAAAGCTGTTGAAACGCCGGCTGGCATATTCAACAATCAGCCAGGTTTCTTATGCACTCTTTGGGCTGTTTCTGCTGCATCCCATTGGATTTTTGGGCGCCTTGCTGCAGGTGGTATCACATGCGGTGGCAAAAAATATCTTGTTTTTGAGTGCAGGTGTTATGATTGCGCAAACGAAAGAAACATCTGTATTTGGGTATCGCGGCACGGCAAAAGCGATACCGGCGGTAATGTGGGCGTTTTGCCTTGGGGCGCTTTCTTTAATTGGGATTCCGCCGTTCGCCGGATTTATCAGTAAATGGTATTTGGCAGAAGGTGGTTTATCACCGGCATTTGGTACATTAGGAGTCGTCGGGGTGGCTGTGTTCATGCTCAGTGCGCTGCTGACAGCCGGATATTTGCTTCCGATTGTCCTTGACGCATTTTTTCCGGGGACACAGGAAGATACAGAAGAGCGGGAGAAAACAGCTTCTGTGAGATGGATGACGCTTCCGTTGATACTCTTAGCTGCTGGGGCAGTGTTGCTGGGGATAGCGCCGGGAGGATGGATCGATTGGGTGGCTCAGATCGGAGAAGGCATTTTCGAAAGATAAAGGGGAGAAGATATGGGTGCATGGATTACGGTTTTACCGGTGATCTTCCCGGTGATTGCAGGGCTTTGTCTGCTTCCGGTAAAATTCCAGGGAAGAAAGCAAAGAGAATATTGGATCGGGACAATTGTCGTGCTGAATGCCGGGTTTGCGTTGTTTGCCATGTTCAGTGGCAGCGCGGAGCCATTTGCTACGCTGCAGCTAAGCGAGAAATTGTCTCTGAAGCTGCATATTGACGGTTTGTCGCGGATATTTGGCACGATGGTCTCACTGCTTTGGATCATTACAACAGTATATGCCTTTGAATATATGACCCACGAAGGGAAAGAAGATCGGTTTTTTGCATTTTTTACGATGACGTTCGGTGTTGTGCTGGGGATTGCATTTGCTGGAAATATCTTAACGATGTATTTATTTTATGAATTGCTGACATTGGTAACGCTGCCGCTGGTGATGCATGCCATGGACAATAAGGCAAGGCATGCAGGAAAAGTATACATATTATATATGATGTTTGGTGCAGCGCTGGCATTTATTGGGTTTGTATTTGTCTATTGTTATGGAACCAGTATTGATTTTGTGCCGGGAGGGGTATTAAATCCCGTTTTGATCAACGGGCATGAGACAACGCTGCAGATTGTATTTGTTGCGGCATTTTTTGGCTATGGCGTGAAAGCGGCGATCTTTCCGTTTTATCGTTGGCTCCCCAAAGCATCTGTGGCACCCACGCCGGTTACGGCGCTGCTGCATGCAGTAGCGGTAGTGAAATCCGGAGCATTTGCCATCATTCGTCTGATTTATTACAGCTTTGGCACTTCTTTTTTGGTTGGAACATGGGCGCAGAATATGATGTTGGCTACGGCGGCGGTAACCATTGTGTTTGGTTCGGTTGTGGCACTGCGGACGCCGCATATCAAACGTCGGTTTGCGTATTCCACGGTTTCTAATTTGTCATATATCATTTTTGGGATTGCGTTGATGACGCCGATTGGATTGGCAGCAGCACTGCTGCATATGCTGTATCATGCGGTGATCAAGATGACACTGTTTTTTACGGCAGGAGCACTGCTGTACCAAACAAGACGGGAGTATTTATATGAAATAGAGGGATTCGGCAGATATCTGCCGGTGACCTTTGCGGCAATGACAATGACTGGGATTGCGCTGGTAGGGATACCGCCCTTTGCTGGATTTCACAGCAAGTGGGCATTGGCAACTTCCGCTGTTGTCTGTGGAAATCCGGTTGCGTATCTGGGGATTGCTGCGTTGATTTTATCTGCACTGCTGACAGCTATGTATATATTCTGCATTGTGATACGGGTTTATTTTCCCAGAAACAAATCCTATGCTGCAGGATATTATGATCATTTGACGGAACCGAATTGGTATATGAAAGGTCCGCTGCTGCTGCTAAGTGGTGTTTCGGTTGTAATGGCGTTGACGCCGGGACCGCTATTGGCATTATTGGAGCATACGGTAGCGCATTTGGCATGAAGGGGGAGAGAGCGCAGAAATGGGACAGGTAACGATTTTCGCAGTTTTGGTTTTTTCCCGATCTTTGGCGGTTTTCTGGGGTATGGCATTGCAAAAAGAAACGCATCCGCTGGAGACTGCTGGGCGATTGCCGTTACGGCATTGGAATTGGCGGCGGCGCTAACGGCAACCCAGATGGGCGGCACGTTTTCTGTAGAGGGAATCCTGGGACAGGGAATGCATTTCAAAGGCGGGGGATTTCGGACACTGTTGACTGTGTTAACCGCCATGGTATGGTTTCTGGTTACGGTCTTTTCCAAAGAGTATTTTGCGCAGTCGAAGCATCGCAGCCGATATTTGTTGTTTTCGCTGATGATCGAAGGGGCAACGATGGGTGTATTTCTTGCAGCGGACTTTTTTACCATGTTTCTGTTTTTTGAGGGGATGTCTCTTGCTTCTGTTGTCTTGGTGATTCAGGAAGAAACAAAAGCGGCGGTGCGGGCGGCGCAGACCTATCTTGCCGTTGCGGTGCTGGGCGGATTGGTGACATTGATGGGGATATTTCTGCTGTATCAAAAAACGGGCACGCTGGAAATGGATGCAGTAGGCGCAGTGATTGCACAGAGTCCGGAACGGTCGGGATATTACGGGATAGGAGGCTTATTGTTTTTCGGGTTTGCCGCGAAAGCGGGTCTGGTACCGCTGCATGTATGGCTGCCCAATGTATATACAGAGGCGCCGGCGCCTGCCAGTGCACTGTTGTCCTGTGTGCTGTCCAAAACGGGTGTTTTTGGCGCGATGGTACTGACGGCAAAGGTATTCGCGCAGGATGCAGTTTGGGGAAGTCTGATGTTGACATTCGGTATTCTGACGATGTTATGGGGTGGTATTCTGGCGGTGTTTTCTGTCAATTTGAAACGCACGCTGGCGTGCTCTTCCATGTCACAGGTTGGATTTTTGATGGTTGGTATCGGCATGCAGGGGCTTTTGGGAGAAGAGAATGCATGGGCGGTGGCTGGCACCATACTGCATTTTTGGAATCATTCTCTTTGGAAACTGATGTTATTTCTTGCAGCTGGTGTGATATATTTACAGGTACGAGATCTGGATTTGAATCGGATCAAAGGGTTCGGCAGAGAAAAACCGCTGTTGAAAATCACATTTCTGATGGCGGTGCTGGGAATCAGCGGCATTCCGCTTTGGAACGGTTATATCAGTAAGACTTTGCTGCATGAAAGCATGGTAGAATATATCCACCTGTTGGAGATGGCTGGGCAGCGCGCATGGCACATGCGGGTCGCAGAAGGATTGTTTCTGTTGGCAGGCGGATTGACGCTGGCCTATATGACGAAAATTTTTGTGGCGGTATTTGTAGACCAAGGTAACAGTTGTCTGCCAGCTGCCAAAACGGGAGTGTATTTGCGACCGGGGAATCAGATGGTTTTCGCAGGCTGTGGGATTTTTCTGCTGATCTTGGGGATGTTGCCGCATCAGACACAGGAACGGCTGGCGGCAATCGGGATGGATTTTTTTGGTACACAGATGCCGGAGCACACGATTGCATATGCGACATGGGCAAATGTGAAGGGCGCTGTGATTTCCATTTGGCTGGGCGCAGCCATTTATTTGTGTTTTGTCCGTATGGTGCTGATGCGGACGGATGAGAATGGAGAAACGGTCTATTTGGATCGCTGGCCCAAATGGCTGAATTTAGAGGAAAGCGTGTATCGACCTTTACTGTTGTCCGTTCTGCCGTTCATAGGCGCATTTTTTGCAAGGGTTGCGGCGACGCTGACGGACGGATGCCTTGCACTGCTGCGAATGTTTCTGTTCAATAGCGATAATGCGAAGGTGATTCCGCCGGAAGATCAATACTTTTCAATTTATACAGACGGAGAAACGGACAAAACAGTGTATCGGGAAGGGTTTGCCCGCAGTCTATTGCTGATTGGCTTGGGAATTACGGTAGCGATGCTCTATCTTTTGTTTTAGGCTGGCGAGGATTCCGTATCAAACGGGGGATGGCGCAAAAACGGCAGCAAACTGCCGGGATGGAACAACCGAATTTGACGCTGAGGGCATCGGCACCGGTTCGGTTGTTTGTTTTTGCGGTAAAATGCCTTTGCAAGCAGTATAGATAAGGAAAAAGAAATGACCAAAGAAGATAGATACCTTTTTTCAATTTTGTGATAAATTGTATATCAAACAACCATAAGACTTCGTGTTTCGTAGATAAAAAATGAAACCATTTTCGGCGTCATAAGAATCGGAATTGGATATCATTGACAAAATTTTTGTTCGGTTATATAATTGAGGAAAAACGCAGATACGAATCGTAAGACGAAGGGGGAACTGATATGAAACAGTATTGGAAGGCAATGGGGGCGATGGGACTTTCCCTGGTCCTGGTTGTTGGCAGTGCGGCGCCTACGTTTGCTGCGCATCCCAGTGGGTATTGGCCATATTTGTCCGCATTTACAGAAGCGAAGAATGCAAATGATTCGGATCGGATGCTGACAACGGGAGATGCATTGCTGAACTATTATCAAAATTTGCCCATAGACAGCGATGTAGCGTCCATTCGTTATAATGTCAATTATGCTAATTATCCGATTTATGAGGCGAAAGGGAATTATGCCAAAGCACAGCAAGCACTAGAGCAGGTGAAGATCAACGGCGGATATTTGGGATTTCAGGATGCTGTGACAATGGCAGAGGAAAGACAGAAAAAAATTGATCCCAGAACGGAAGTATATGCCTTGACGACACAGTCAGGACCGTACTACGGTGCGAAACACGAACCGAAGAACGGAACTTGGTATGGACGCATTTGGACAGAACAGAACGACGCTTCTGTGCAGCAGGAATCGATTGTGTCTTTCTATATTGAAATGGGACAGACGGGAAGTTCTTTTGATCGTTTTATCCAACCTTTTGACGATGGAACGCATGCGATTCATATTGCATGGAATTTCCCGCAGGAAGGCAATACCGTGAACGCCATCAACAGCGGTTCGTTTGATTCCAATATTCAGGAAACGCTGCAGTACCTGTCTACACTGCAAAGTCCAGTATTGTTGCGCATCGGTGGAGAGATGAATGTTTGGACCACGCCGACAACGGGAGAAGCTTTCCGTGCAGCGTATACACGCATTGCGAATATGGCCAGAAGCATTGCGCCGAATGTGGCATTGGTATTTTCTCCAAACTACACTTCTTCGTTTGGCGGAGACATGGAAACATATTTCCCGGATGCTTCTCTGGTAGACTGGATCGGTGTGTCTTTGTATATGAACCGGTATCAGACAGCCAATGCACAGAAAGGGCAGGATGCCAATGAAATGTATTTTGGCAACGGGGATTACGCAGATCCGGTGAAAAATATCACCCATGCGGCAGAGTTGGCAGAAAAATATCGTAAGCCAATCATCGTAACAGAAGGCGGAAGCGGACATACCCTCTCCGGCGCGGACGCTTCTCTGGCGACCTTTGCGGCAGAACGTGTCAGAGAGATGTATACTACATTGAATATGGTCTATCCGCAGGTAAAAGCGATCATTTATTTTGACAAAGACACTTCTGGCTATCGGTATAGCCTGCAAAGCAATGCATCGGTACAGGCGGCCTATACCAGTGCATTAAAATCCAATCCGACGCTGATCAGTCAGGTAGGACAGCAGGCAGCACAGACATTTCTGCCGTTGGCTTCTGTCAGCGGACAGTCAGGGGTGTTGACATTACGCGCATACTGCGATGTCATTGGACAGACGGTTACGGCAACCTATTCTGTAGACGGCAAGTGGCTGGCAACGCAGAAAGCAGCTCCGTATCGCTGCCAGCTGGATACCAGTACCCTGAGCGTAGGCGATCATACGCTGAAGGTGCTGTTCCAGGCGCCCAATGGATTCAGCCAAACCAAAACATATCAGTTGACCAAAGCGGCGGATGGTACGGTTTCTTTCCGACAGGCTTGATACCATTCTTTGGTTTTGGGAAACGGTTGAAGAAAGAAAAAAGAACGACAAAAGCGGCTCTTCCGAAAGGAGGGTCGCTTTTTTGCCGTCAAATCCATACATTCCGTTCCTTCCGGGCGGCGGATGATTTGACAGTAATGGATTTGCCATGTACAATAAAAGAAAAACAAAATGTGTGCAGGGAAAAAGCAAAGGCGGTTTCGAGAAAGAATGGTAGGGCTTTGGCGGAAAGAATGAGACACATTTTCGGTTAAAGGAGTTTGGAAGCAATGAGATGGAAACAATCGGCAGCTTTGCTGGCAGCGGCAGTTTTTTTATGGAGCGGATGCGCAGGGGAACAAAACTTGGCGCAGCAGGCGCATGAAGCAACGACGTTTGCGATGGATACCATTATGACGTTTACCATTTACGATGAAGATGGAGAACAGCTGCTGATTGATGCAGAACAGGAAGTCAGGCGGTTGGAGCGGCTGTTCTCTGTGACAATGGAAGACAGTGAAATCGCGCGGCTCAATCAAAATGCCGGTGTTACATCGATCTCGATATCGCAGGACACGGCGGCGCTACTGCAGGCAGGAAAAGAGATCAGCGCATGGACAGGCGGATGCTATGATATGACGGTTTCGCCCATTGTGAAAGCATGGGGGTTTACAGAAGAGGAGCATCGCGTGCCGACGCAGGAAGAATTGGACACCTTGCTGCCGCTGGTGGATTCTGGCGGTGTGATTCTGTCGGAAACGGAACAAACGGCATATTTGACAAAAGCAGGGATGGCAGTGGATTTGGGCGGCATTGCGAAGGGATATACCTCCGATGCGGTGACAAAACTGCTGCGGGACAGCGGTGTGACTTCTGCATTGATTTATTTGGGCGGCAATATTTCCACCCTGGGGACAAAGCCGGACGGTACTCTTTGGAAAATTGCCGTGGAGAATCCGCTGGATGCAACCGACTACGTGGGACTGATGGAAGTGAGCGACTGCTCAGTGATTACCTCAGGCGGATATCAGCGGTATTTTGAGCAGGATGGGAAGCGGTATCATCATATTATTGATCCATCGAACGGATATCCTGCGGAAAGCGGACTGCTTTCTGTCACCATTATTTCGGAAAATGGCACCAAAGCCGATGGCTTATCTACGGCGCTGTTTGTGATGGGGCTGGAGGACGCCCTGGAATTTTGGCGGCAGAACGAGGGATTTGAAGCCATTTTTGTGACGGAAGACGGCAGGGTCGTCGCCACCGAGGGGATTGCACAGCAATTTACGTTTGAAGGCAGGGATAACGATTTTGAATATGAAATTGCAGAAAGAGCAGAGGAAGGAGCAAGCGTATGAGAAAATGGCGGCGGTATTTGGACGAATTTGTTTTGGAATGCGATTGGAAAGATGTGACGCTGATCAAGATTTGCGCCTGTATGTTTGGTGTGATGCTGGGGATGCGTGTTCCCCAACAGCGCAAAAAAGCAGCGGCGGCAGTGAGTGCGGCAGTGTTTCTGACGACCACAGGGCTGATGGCGTACCGCCTGATCCGGCAGTGCTGCAATCTGCCGGAAGAAGCGGAGGAAAAAGAAGAGAACGAAGGATTTATCATGCGGATTGTGGAAGAAGAATAAAGAAACAAAAGGCGGAACCTCGATGGAGAGGTGACCGCCTTTTTTGTTGGTACGCCGGAAAACAGCCTTGGCAGAAGTTTGACCAAGGCTGTTTTTCATGTTATTGCCGATAAAGGGTGCCATCATAATATGCAATGCATTTTGAACCGTCCATTTCCATTCTGTCAAGATACAATGTCCCTTTATAAGTATATCCATCTTTTTTTGTTGTAATAGTGATACTTTTTTTCATGTCATCCAAACTGGAATATACAACTTTATAGCCAATAATTTTGAGAGAACTTGCTGCACGAGAATCGATATCTGTTGCGTATGGAGCTAATTGTTCCCATAAAAGTGTTTCATCAGTTTGCGAAGAATTGGTAAATACATTACTGTTGGTACTGGTATTTACAGCAATTTCGTATTTCCCTGATTGAAAGTCGGAACCAAACATATAGTTAGGGCTAGCACCAAATGCACTAACGGTTCCGAGAGGGAGCAATGTAGAAACTACAACTGCAGCGATTGAAAATTTTTTGAATCTCATAATTGCAACAATCCTTTCTTTCAGCACAAATTTTGAAAAGCTATTGTAGAAGACTACCTGATTCGGACGTTCACGATAGTCTTTATCTACCATGTGTACTAATTGTAATGCGTAAATTTCTCTATATTCATCTCCAAGCAGTTTTAGTGCACCACGATCACAAGCAACTTCCATATCCCGATTGATGTAATGATACATTATCCAGACAAAAGGATTGAACCAATTTATTATAACAACGAGAATGAGAAAATACTGAATGACCTGGTGATAATATTTTAAGTGCATGTACTCATGCAAAAGTGCTTGTTCAAAAATTTCTGAATGTGTATGGCAAAATCCTTTAGGAAATATAATCATCGGTTTCAGAATACCACAGGCAATAGGTGAAGCAATGTTTTCATTTTCACACAACAGATATTTCTTTGAAAGACCATAGAATTCCAAGGTTTCATATATTTCGCCTTCGCTTTCCATAGGAATGGAAGTCTGTCTTAACTTTATTGTTTCCAAGAAATCAGCAACAAAGGCTTTACCTACATAAAGAATACCGGATAACCATATCGCAAGTAGTACAAATAGAAAAAGTTTATTTTGTAATACCTGTACGACAAAGGTTGTAAAATTGGAGAATATAGAAGTATTTAATGATACATCTAGGAAGTTCTCAATAATATAAAAGAATGCATTATAAAAATTGTAATTTGTGCAGATATCATAGGGGACAAGCAATCGAAGAAAAGCCAAGCCCCATGAGATTGCAAAAACAAAAGATGGTATTTTATAAAGAAAAAACTTCCGCAATACAATAATGGATAAAACGATGCATGCTGCTGCTATATTCATAAATATAAAGATCAAAATTACTTCAACCTCATTTCTTTATCAATAAGAGCATATAATTCCTTAATTTCAGCATCGGAAAAATCATGATTGTCAATCAGTGATTTTACCAATTTTAAATTTGAATCATCAAACAGCTTTTTCCGGATTTCTATCAGAGAAGATGTCTGTACGTCTTCTCGTCCTACCAATGGGGTACACATAAAACCAGGCTCAGACCGTTTGATAAGACCTTTTTGTACAGCACGTGTCAGTACGGTATATGTGGTGTTTGGTGACCATCCGATTTCTTTTTCCAATTCCTTCTTAATATAGCTTGCTTTACAAGAACCATTTTTCCAAAGAAATTCTAATACTTTTAAGTCAGAATCAGAAATTGACATAAAAACATCTCCTAACTATAATTGTAGTATACTATAATCATACTGTTTCAGTGTTATAAAATCAAGTAGGTATTGCAAAATCGGAGAGGATGGAAGGGAATCAAATGCTTTGCGTGTATATGGAGGGTTATCATCATACTTGACAAATTCCAGAAGAAACAATAAACTACTCTTATAGTTATGACTACAAGAGTAGTTTTCTGTTTTTGGGAGGAAAGAAAAATGATATGTACGATTATCATTTGGGGGATGATAAGTGCAATGAGTGCAGGCGGTTATGCTGCAGGATTTGGATCAGAGATGGATCATCCTAATGCGATATCAGGATATGTAAATGTAGTTGTAGATCATATTTCTCAGAAGGATATCTTAAGCACTGTACAAAAACAAGCAAATGAATATAATATGATAGGCAATAATGACTATATTATCCATAACAATGGTAAACCAATTGAGTCTGATTATTTTGTGGAAGGAAAAGATGAAGGCAATGTCTTGGTTGCGGTCACTCTTGATAATGACAATGGGAAATTCATGGAACACGCATATTTTACGGATGATTTAGATATGCAGTTAGATGAATTGGCTGAATTTGTAGAGTCTGAGAATGTTAGCAATCGTAGTGAAGCAAAAGTATCTGATGATGTAACAAAAAAATATAGTTGGAAGTTCACATCTAAAAGTGATAAATCAAGATACTCAAATTTAACAACTACACTTGAATTCCATAGACGTTCGGATGATACAGATTTTAATGGAAAAAGTGCTTCTGTTTGGGATATTGAATCATTTTCACAACTTGAACAGAAAACAGCACATAGAATCAATGACTTATATACTCGTCTGGACGTCGACAAAAGTGCTCAAGAATTGATTTCTTATGGACCTACTGGTTCACAAAGTGGTGGTAGCGCTTCCGTTTCTTTGTCAGGTTTCGTTCCAACAATTTCTTATGATTTTGATATGGATGGATTTCGTATGAAAGATCTAAGTAGTATGAGTAGCAATTATGGAAGATGGCATTTTTACGATGGTTTCGGAAATGTTGATAGCTTTTCTGTAACACCAGGTGTTAGAGCAACGAACACAAGTGGAGATTTTGTACTTGAATTAAGTCATATTGCAGAAATTAGTTTTATTTTAACGAGTGAAGAACGTGGAACAGGTGTTATTCAGGTGTATGTATCCGATAGATAGATACTGTAAGTTGTTCGCAATCATACGAATGAGTCTTTTTTACAAATTTCAAAAACAGGCTTTGGTAATCATTCTACCAAAGCCTGATTTTGTTGCAGGATGCGCGTCTGGGAAGGAGCAACGCGCGGGACGGTAGCCGTCGCAGGCAGTGGCTTACTGTGCGCGCTTCTTCAGGATTTGTTTTTCCAGCAGCGCAATGGCTTCATACAAAAGCGCAGCCAAAATGGCAAGAATGACAACGCTCATCAGAACCCAGCTGAGCTTGAAAACCTGACTCCCATAGATGATCAAAAATCCCAGACCCGCTTGAGCGACCAAAAATTCACCGACAATTACACCGACGAAAGAAAGTCCGACATTGATTTTCAGTGCATTGACGATACAGGGAATATTTGCGGGAAACACGACCTTTTGCAGGATTTGCCATTTGCCGCCACCGAAAATGCGGATCAGCTTGATTTTTTCTTCGTCTACCTGCAGGAAGCCATTGAGTACCGTCATAATGGTGACAACGACAGAAGTCAGCAGAGCGACAACGATGATGGACGTCTGCCCATTGCCGAGCCAAACGATGATAATGGGCGCCAGCGCTGTCTTTGGCAGGGCATTGAGTACGACCAGGTATGGTTCTGCAATATCAGAAATCATGCGGTTCCACCAAAGCAGAACCGCAGTCAGTGTACCCAGAAGGGTACCCAGTACAAAGCCGACAACGGTTTCCCATAATGTGGTGGCAATATGCTTCCAAAGCATGCCGTTTTGCGCCATTTCCAAAGCAGTTGCCCAAATTTCGGTGGGACGGCTGCATAAAAAAGAATCAATCCATCCGCGTTGGGCGGCGATTTCCCACAACAGAAAAAAACCAATCAGCAGGATGATTTGAACGGCGCAAACGGTATATTTACGCAGGCGCCGTCTTCGTAAAAATGCTGCCTGCCGTGCAGAAACGACAGGACGATGGATCTCACGCCACATGTACGTCCAACTCCTTCCAAATGGTATTGAAATAATCCCGAAATTCCGGCGCTTCCCGTGCTTTCATCGGAGTGCGGTTTTCTACGGAAAGCTGGATGTCATGTATTTTTTTTAATCGGGCCGGGCGTCCGGATAATACCAAAACCCGATCGGACAAACTGATGGCTTCCGAAATATCATGACTGACCAAAAGCGCGGTTTTTCCTTCTTTTCGGATAATGGTGCCGATTTCGTCCGCAACGGATAACCGGGTCTGATAATCCAATGCGGAAAACGGTTCATCCAAGAGTAAAATATCCGGGCGTACGGCAAGGGTACGGATCAGAGCTGCCCGCTGACGCATACCGCCGGATAATTCTGCCGGAAAACGGTCTTTGAATTCTGCCAATCCGTATTGTTCCAGCATACGGTCGACAAAGGCAATGTTTTCGGCGGTCAGTTTGCCTTGCAGTTCCAGCCCAAGCTGGGCATTGCGCCGGATGGTGCGCCATTCCAGCAGATGGTCTTTTTGCAGCATATATCCAATATTGCCATTGACAGAAATAGAGCCGCCGGAGGGCGGAAGCAAACCGGCCAGCATGGACAAAATCGAAGATTTTCCGCAGCCGCTTGGACCAACGATGGTGACAAATTCCCCTTCCGATACCGAAAAGGACAAATGCGAAACCGCTTTGGTTTCCCCGCTGACGCTGTGGTAACTGAGACTGACATCGTTCAGAGATATCATAGGAAGCAATGGGAAGACCTCCTTTGCAGATTATATGGCTATACTATGGGCAGCGAGGACAAAAGGTGCCTTTCCCGCCGAAAAAAACTATGGTATACTTGGGAAAAACGAAAGAAGGGATGCTTTATGGCAAACGATCGAAAAGCGGCTTTGCTGGTCATTGATATGGAAGAAGGGTTTTTGAATGCACAGTCGCCGCTGTATATCCAACAGGCTGCAAAAACAGTGCCGACATGTGCGCGGGTCATTGCACAGGCCAGACAATGGAAGATACCGGTTTTTTTTGTCAACCGTATTTATCGCAGGAATGGAAGCGATGTGGAAGCGGTGCGTTATGCAAAATGGCTGGAAGGAGGCAGATGTTTGGCGCCGAACAGTACAGGAGCCTGCTCGATTGCCGTACCAGCGGAATTTACGCCGCAAAAGATGGATTATACGATCATAAAGCCACGCTTTTCTGCGTTTTTCCAAACGGAGCTGGATTTGATTCTGCGCAGACTGCAAGTGGATACGATTCTGTTGACGGGAACGACAACGCCCAACTGTATCCGTGCCACTTGCTATGATGGGCTGTCTTTGGATTATAATGTCGTGATTCTGGAGGACTGCTGCTCTTCCCGCAGTGAACAGGTACAGCGTGCGAATCTGGAAGATATGGCGTTTCTTGGGGCAGATGTGATTACTTCGGAAGACTTTTTGCGGGAAGGGCTGCAAACGGAAAATGTGGTACAGACAGTGCGGGCGTTGGTTGCCGCAGATCAAACGGCGCCGGAATAGCAAGATGCGGCAGATCGGGGAAAGAAAGGAGAATGGGCTATGCGAAAGATACGGAAGAAGATTCTTTTGCCGGTCTGTGCGGCGGTATTTGCCGCGGGATACTTGGCGCTGTGTCAGCCCTTGACGGTGCGGCAGTATACGATATGGTCAGAAAAAGTGACATCGCCGGTGCGCCTGGCGGTGATTGCGGATCTGCACAGTACTTATTATGGTGACGATCAACAGCAGCTGCTTTCTGTTCTTCGGCAGGAGCAGCCGGACGCAGTCCTTTTGGTGGGTGATACCGCGGATGACGAGGTGCCGCACGACGGTGCAGCGTGTCTGCTGTCTGTCATTGGCACGGAATTTCCCTGCTATTTGGTGTTTGGCAACCACGAATTTTGGGCAGAGGATTTCCCGGATATTCAAAAAATGGTGCAGGATAGCGGTGTGCATCTGCTGCGGGGAGAAAGCTGTCTGCTTCAGGTCGGGGATACCACGATACAGCTGGCAGGGGTGGATGACCCGGATGGATTTGCCGATCCAGCGGCATGGCAGGCGCATCTGCGCGAAACCGCATCGGGGCTGCAGGAGGGGGTTGCAACCATACTGCTGTCCCATCGACCGGAGCAGATCGCGGCATACGATACGGGAGAATTTGACCTGGTGGTGGCGGGGCACGCCCATGGGGGACAGGTGCGTATACCGTATTTGCTCAATGGATTGTATGCACCCAATCAAGGATGGTTTCCGGCGTATGCGGGAGGTGTGTACCCATTGGAGCAGACAACGCTGGTCGTCAGTCGAGGGCTGTGCAGGAATGGATTGCCGCGCATTTGTAATCCGCCGGAGCTTTTGATGATCACGATGGCGCCGGCAGGAATCGGCGAGGAAGGAAAAGAGCAGTAACAATCAGGGATGATGAGAAGCTGAGAACGAGATGGCGTATGGTTTCCATGGGAACCCGTTTGATGGAAACGAGTAAGACATACGATAGGCATTGCCAAACGTGCCCGCGAAAAACCGGAGGTTCGGCTGTTTTCGCGGGCAGGATGGAAAGAGGCTGCTTGACAGGATGGCAGCAACCTTTATTTTGCTGCTTCGTTTATCACCAGCGCGATCAGTTCCAGATCTTCGTCGGTATTGTTTTCCATGGCGTGCCATTGACCAACTTCGATCAGACAAACATCGCCGGGGCGTACGGTGGTTTTAGAACCGTCGTTATCCACAAAGGTGCCTTCGCCTTTGATAATGGCATACGGCTCTGTGTTGCCTACATGCTGATGCCAGCCGATGGAGCTATGAGGCTTCAAGATGACTCTGGCATACATGGTGGCATGTCCCATCAATTCTTCGCCTTCCAAAAAGTGATGGATTTCTACGGGACCGTTGCCGCCTCTCAATCCTTCTACAATGACCACTCGTTCTTTTCTAACCATATGTGTTTACTCCTTTCTTTTTTGAAACGTTGCGGCAGAATCCACGCCAGATAAATCAAACACGGGAGTATATTCTTGTGTTGCCGCAGTCCGTTTTTGTACGAATCCATGCGTCAGTCCGATGTTCAAAAAGTATTCGGTGACTTTTTCATATTCAAATGTCGTCAGGCGGCGGGAGAGATTGGGATATTGTGCCGCAAGGTACATGGGCGTATATTGATGGAGCAAAGACACATAGCTTTCTTTCCCCAGATATTCTGCGATCCAGTCCAAAATCCGCAGACTGTCCCGATAATGACCGGGCAGAATCAAATGCCGTACAATCAGCCCGCGCTGCAGGATGCCATTGGCGTCCATCACGTCGGTTTTGGTCTGCCGCCGCATTTCCAAAATGGCTTTTGCAGCAACAGAAGCGTAATGCGGCGCATGGGAATACTGATTGCCCAATGTATCGTCCCAGTACTTGAAATCCGGCAGGTAGACATCCACCAAGCCCTCCAGCATACGCAGTCCTTCCAGGGATTCATAGCCGTTGGAATTATACACCACGGGAATATGCAATCCCTGTGCTTTTGCAAGCATCAGCGCTTCTGCGGTTTGGGGAATAAAATGGGATGCAGATACCAGATTGATGTTATGCAGCCCGCGCGCCTGTTGTTCCAGAAAAATATCTGCCAGTCTGGAGATCGAAATTTCTTTTCCCAGATGCGCTTGGCTGATGTCATGATTTTGACAAAAGACACATTGCAGATTGCAGTGGGAGAAAAAGACGGTGCCGGAACCCCTTGTGCCGCTGATGGGAGGCTCTTCCCATTGGTGTGCGCTGACCAACGCGACCTTGGGCAGAAGCGGCGCGCGACAAAATCCAAGCTGCCCCTGTATGCGGTCGACGCCGCATTCACGCGGACAGACGCTGCAGCGGCGCAGTGCCGTTTTGGTTGTTTCCTTCATGCTTCGTTCCCTACCTTTCTGACTGCTTTATTTTACCATGAATCACAGCAGTTTCCTATACCAAAATCAGATTTCTTATGATAAAATACGACTGTATCAAAATCTGTCGGAAGAACGGAGGGGTATGGTCATGCGAGAATATCAGACAGTAACCAAACAAATACAGGAAGTAACACAGATCCGTTGTGACTGCTGCGGGAAGATCATACAAGAGCGGCAGGAAGATTTTTTACAGATTGACAAACAGTGGGGATATTTCTCTGCAAAAGATGGGGTACGACATCAATTGGACATTTGCGAGGCGTGTTATGACCGCTGGAGAGCGACGTTTGTGCTGCGGGAAGCGGGAATGGAATGAGCAGTACTAAGAGGCGGAAACATCAGGATGGGGAAAAGGACCATCCTTTTTTGTTAGAAGAAAACGGCAGAAAGGGCGTTGTTTGGGAGAAAGCAGGAAAATATGGAACGAAGCGGGTAATCATAAATTGGCATCTGGATGGGAGCGGCTGCCAATGCCGACAGAATCCCCAGCGGGAGAAGAAGCAGGGGGAGCGGAAGGTATGGAGGAGAACGAACACTGCTGACAGAACGAAACAGACGGAGGGAATGGAAAAGCGGAAGCATTTGGAAGTATGAAGCAGCGCAGTCTGAAGAAGGCAGGAGTGGCTTTCTTTTGGATTTCTGCCTTTTTTTTTACGAAAAAAAATGATATAATAACATGCAAATCGCCTTGAGTGGTTTTGTATTATCATAAAGAAGGGGACAGCAAATGAAATTTTGGATGGATACCCATACCCATACGATTGCCAGCGGACATGCGTACAGTACGCTGGATGAAACGGTACGCTATGCGGCGCAGCAAGGGCTGCGGGCAATTGCGATTACAGACCATGCGCCTGAGATGGCGCATACCACTTGTCATGCATATTTTGCCAATTTGCATGTCGTGCCGCCGCGACTGCACGGCGTCAGAGTGCTGCGCGGGATTGAACTGAATATCCTGGATTTTGCAGGGACGGTGGATATGGATGATACGATTTTATCCAGGCTGGATCTTGCCATTGCCAGTCTGCATGTACCATGTCTGAAGCCGGGAAGCAAAGAAGAAAATACCAATGCGTGCCTGAATGTGATGGAGCATCCATGGATTGATATTTTGGGGCACCCTGGAGATCCCAGATATCCATTGGATTACGAGGCTTTGGTACAGAAAGCCAAGGAGACGGGAACGATGCTGGAAGTGAATAACACTTCCCTGATTCCCGGTGGTTTTCGAGATGGCAGTGCGGAAAATGTGGAACAGATGCTGCGGCTGTGCAAGAAGGAACAGTTGAAAGTGGTGGTCGGCAGCGACGCACATTTTTATACGGGAGTCGGTACGTTTGACCATGCACAGGAATTGATGGAAAAAGTGGCGTTTCCACCACATCTGGTTTGGAATACGGATGTGGATGGCTTCCTTGCTGCACGCAAGCGCTGCAAACAATTTCGATAAGAGAGAGAAAAAAACCTTTACTTTAACACTTTAGTATGCTAATATCTAAAGGAGAGAAAGCGAAGGTGACGAGCGGCTATGAATAAAAAAATCAAAAATGAATTGACGGATAAGCTTTTTCAGTGTATCCTCAGCTTGGAAACCGTGGATGAGTGTTACCAGCTTTTTGAGGATCTGTGCACGGTCAATGAGATACAGGCCATTGCACAACGGATGGAAGTGGCAGCGATGCTGGACGCAAAGTGTACCTATGTGGAAATTGCGAAAAAAACGGGCGCTTCTACTGCGACAATCAGCCGCGTAAACCGTTGTCTGCATTATGGGACAGACGGATATAAGCTGGTGATTGACCGGATGCGTGAACAGCGCGAACAACAGGAAAGCGATGCAAAAAAAGCGGAACAGTAACCATAGAAAAGGCTTTGGAAGGGAGTTGGCACCTTTTTTGGGTGTCTGCTTCCTTTTCTTTGCCATAAAGACAGAACAGGAGAGCAGATATGATTGGATTTGATCAGTTGAACGAGATGCAGCAAAAAGCAGTTATGCAGACGGAAGGTCCGGTACTGGTACTGGCAGGCGCGGGCAGCGGAAAAACCGGCGCACTGACCGTCCGAATTGCCCATTTGCTGGAAATCGGCGTAAAACCATGGAATATTCTGGCCATTACGTTTACCAATAAGGCGGCAAAAGAGATGCGGGAACGAGTAGACCAGTTGGTGGGAGAGGGCGCGCAGGATATGTGGATCAGCACTTTCCATGCTACCTGTGTGCGGATATTGCGCAGGGAAATTGATTTTCTGGGATATGATAAGCAGTTTTCCATTTATGACAGTGATGATCAGGAAAAGGTCATGAAAGAAGTGTTTAAGCAGCTGAATATGAGCCCTATCGACAAGAGCTTTTCCGTGAAAGCGGCAATGGCACAGATCAGCAAGCAGAAAGAAGAAATGATCGGCTGGGAGGAATATGCACAATCGGTGGATGCACTGGATATTAAGGGCAAACGCCTGGCAAAGGTCTATCAGTTGTATCAAAAGCTGCTCAAAGAAAGCAATGCGCTGGATTTTGACGACCTGATTTACAAAACCGTGGTGCTGTTTCGGAACCATCCGGAGGTGTTGGACCGCTATCAGGAGCGGTTCCGCTATATCATGGTAGACGAATATCAGGATACCAATACGTCCCAATATGAATTGGTACATCTGCTGGCGGCAAAATACCGGAATTTATGTGTGGTGGGGGACGACGACCAGAGTATTTATGGCTGGCGCGGCGCTAATATCCGCAATATTCTGGATTTTGAAAAAGATTTCCCCAATACCACCGTCATTAAGCTGGAGCAGAACTATCGTTCTACCAAAAAGATCTTAGAGGCAGCCAATGCAGTCATTCATCATAATGTGACCAGAAAGGAAAAATCGTTATGGACGGAGAATGACAGCGGCAGTATTCTGCATATTTACAAAGCGGACAACGAGTATGATGAATCCCGGTATGTGGCAGAGCAGATTCAGCAGCTCCATCAGGAGGGGAAAAGCCTGAACCAGTTTGCCGTGCTCTACCGTGCCAATGCCCAGTCCCGCGCCGTAGAAGACCAGATGGTAAAAAAAGGGATCCCCTATCGGTTATTTGGCGGCGTGCGTTTCTATGAACGAAAAGAAATCCGGGATATCCTCTCGTATCTGAAAGTATTGGCAAACCCTGCGGATACCATCGCCCTGCGCAGGATCATCAATGTACCCAAACGCGGGATTGGGGATACCTCCCTGGAAAAAGTGGCAAACTATGCAGCAAGGCATCAAATGAGTCTGTACGAAGCGCTGGCGTATCTGGATGATATGCCGGAATTGAAAACACGAGTGAAAAAATTCAAGGAATTTTATGCGCTCTTTGAAAGCCTGCGCCAGGACTTTGCCGATATGACGGCGGCGGAACTAATTGACGCGGTGGTCAAACGCAGCGGATATTTGCAGCAGCTCTTAAGCGACGGGACAGAAGAAGCCTTGGCGCGGATCGAAAATATTGACGAATTTGTCAATAAAGCGACAGAATATGACAAACAAAATCCAGAAGGCGGGCTGGAAGGATTTTTGGAAGAAGTGGCGTTGGTCGCAGATATTGACGGATATGAACAGGGAGAGGAAAGCGTGGTGCTGATGACGCTGCACAGTGCAAAGGGACTGGAATTTCCTTATGTCTTTATCATTGGCATGGAGGAAGGCATTTTCCCAGGCTATCGGGCGGTCATGTTTGGCGGAGAAAAGGAAATTGAAGAAGAACGCCGCCTGTGCTATGTAGGAATTACCCGGGCAAAGGAAGTGCTGTACCTGACCCATGCCAAAAGCCGTATGCAGCACGGACTGACCCAGTATAATCCGCCTTCCCGTTTTTTGAAAGAAATTCCGGCGGATTTGGTGGATCTGCCGACCCGGCAGATTTCTGATATGGCAAGGCAGTATGCCATGCGCAACAGCATGAAGGTGGCGCCGATTACCACGCGCAGCAAAACCAGTCCCTATGCGCAGCCAACGAAGCAGGAAATGCCGGCACCGAAGGATTTTGTGCTGGACTATCAGGTGGGGGACAAAGTCCGCGCACCGAAATATGGCATCGGCGTGGTAAAGTCCATCCAGGGCGGCGGCGCGGATTATGAAGTGGAAGTCTCTTTTGGGGACAAGGGCACCAGGAAATTTATGGCGAAGCTTTCCAAATTGAAGAAAGTGGAACAATAATGGTTGGGAGCGATGAGACAATGGAGAGAATGAAAGAACTGATTTCCCTCTTGCAGCAGGCATCGGAAGCATATTATCAAAAAGATACGGAAATCATGTCGAACCAGCAGTATGACGCATTATATGACGAGCTGCTGGTTTTGGAGAAAGAAACGGGGATTGTCCTTGCCAACAGCCCCACGCAGCAAGTGGGGTATACGGTATTAAGCAATCTGGTGAAGGTGCGGCATGACAGTCCGATTCTGTCTTTGGACAAAACGAAGGAACCGCAGAAGCTGTTGCGCTTTTTGGGTGCGGAAAAAGGGATTTTATCCTGGAAGTTGGATGGATTGACCATTGTGCTGAAATATCAGCAGGGAACGCTGGTGCAGGCAGTGACCAGAGGCAATGGGGAAGTGGGGGAAGATGTGACGCATAACGCCAGGATGTTTTCCAACCTGCCGCGGCAGATTGCCTTTCCGGGAGAACTGGTGCTGCGTGGGGAAGGGGTGATTTCCTATTCGGAATTCCGCCGGATCAATGAGGAATTGGGAGAAGGAGAGGAATACAAAAACCCACGCAATTTATGCAGCGGGACGGTGCGCCAGCTGAACAGCGAAATTGCCGCCAAGCGAAAGGTGCAGTTTTTTGCGTTTACGCTGGTGCATGCAGAAGGCGCCGCACTTTCCGACAGCAAGGCGCAACAGCTGCAATGGCTCCGGTCGCTGGGGTTCGATGTTGTGGAATATCGAGAGGTAGATAAAGACAACCTTTTAGATGCCATTGAAGCTTTCCGCAGCCAGGTGGCCCATCACGAGATTGCCTCCGACGGATTGGTTCTGACCTTTGACAGCATGGCATACAGCCAAAGCTTAGGCAGGACTTCCAAATTCCCCAAGGACTCCATTGCGTTTAAGTGGGCGGATGAGATGGCAGAAACGACGCTGCGTCAGATTGAATGGAACACTTCCCGCACAGGGCTGATGAATCCTGTTGCAGTGTTTGACCCGGTAGAGCTGGAGGGGTCTACCGTCAGCCGTGCCAGTGTGCATAATGTCAGCATTTTGGAGGAAATGGCGCTGGGGATTGGGGACACCATCAAAGTCTATAAAGCCAATATGATTATCCCGCAGATTGCAGAAAACCTGACACGCTCCGCGACGGCGGAAATCCCAGCTCATTGCTTTGTCTGCGGCGGAGAGACCGAGATTCGCCGGCTGCGGGACGGAAAAGCATTGTACTGTACCAATCCCAACTGTCAGGCGCAGCGGGTGCAGATGCTGTGCCATTTCGTGTCCCGGGATGCCATGAATATCGAAGGGCTTTCCGAAGAGACGTTGAAAAAATTCCTAGAAAAGGGGTTTGTCCGGCAATATCCGGATTTGTTCCGTTTGGAGCGGTTTGCAGAAGAAATTTGCAGCATGGATGGATTTGGAGAAAAGTCGTATACCAATTTGATTGCGTCTGTGGAAAAAGCCAAGGATGTGGAACTGGCAAACTTGATTTATGCGCTGGGTATCAACCACGTGGGGCTGCGCAATGCGAAACTGCTCTGCAAGGCGCTTGGAAATGATTTGCGGCGGGTGCAGACCGCACAGCCGGAGGAATTGATTGCCATTGAGGGATTCGGCGCGGTCATTGCCCACAGCATCTATGCCTATTTTCAGGATCCGCAGCATCTCTCTTTGCTGGAAGAAGCGCTGCCGTATCTGCGGCTGAAAGCGGAGGACCTGCCCAAGGAGGCGCAGTCGCGTGCGATGGACGGCATGACGTTTGTCATTACCGGGGACTTGCATCATTATGCAAATCGAAAGGAATTGGCGGCATATATTGAGTCCCAGGGCGGCAAGGTAACGGGCAGTGTCACCAAAAAAACAACCTATCTGATCAGCAATGATCTGCATTCTACGTCGTCGAAACAGAAAAAAGCGCAGGAACTGGGGATTCCCATGCTGGATGAAGACGCTTTTTTGGAGCGGTTTGGGAAGCCCGCAGCAGCACAGGAAGAAGGATAAGCCGTTGCGGCGGGCATACAAAAAGGGCTGCCCTCTGGCGAAAGCCATATAAAGCAGGGAGGCGGCGGGATGGAACAGGCGTTGTTTGTGGAAAAAAACACAGGCGCCTGTTTTTTTGTCATTTTCAAGGAGAAAAGGAAAGATTTTGCAGTTTTTTGTCATGAATCGAAATTTTTTTCATGGATTTTTTTCTGTTCTTTGTTATAATGAAAAAGAGAAAGGCAGGAGGAATTATCATGAATTTGAATCAGCTGTACTATTTCAAGACATTGGCGGAATTGGAGCATTATACAAAAGCTGCCGAGAAATTGAATATTTCACAGCCGACCTTAAGTCATTCCATTGCCGCGATGGAAAAAGAGCTGGGAGCGTTCTTGTTTGAAAAACAGGGGAGAAATGTTGTCCTGACAAAATACGGCAGGATTTATATGTTTTATGTGGAAAATGCACTGACACAGCTGGAGCTGGGAAAAAACCAGATTGAGCGGCTGGTGGCAGAAGGCGGCGGACATGTGGGGTTGGCGTATATGACGTCGGTGGGAACCAATTTTGTACCAGAGATCATTGCCGGTTTTCTAGATGATCCGCAGAATAAAAACATCTCGTTTTCCTGCTATGAGGGCAATACCAAGACGTTATTATATAATCTGAAACGAGAGAAATACGATTTGATTTTCTGCTCGATGGTGGAAAACGAACGGGATGTGGAGTTTATCCCGGTGTATGAGCAGGGGCTGGTGGTCATTGTTCCGGAGAACCATCCGCTGGCAGAGAAAGAAAAAGTGACCATTCAGGATATTTGTCCGTATCCTTTGATTTGTTATACCAAAGAAAGCGGGATGCGCCGGATTATTGATGATTTATTTGTCAAAGCGCAGATCATGCCCAATATCCTGTGCCAGTTTGAGGACGTCAATTCCATGGCGGGGCTGGTGGCGGCCAACCAGGGGATTGCGATCATTACAGATAATCCGTCCATACAGAATTATAAAGTGACAAAACTGGAATTTGATACGCCCTATTCCAAACGGATGGTCTACTTGGCGTATGTATTAAACCGGTATCTGCCGCCTGCGGTGGAAAGGTTCAAAGAATATATCATACAGCGTACCAAGGAAAGATGACCCGCCAGCAGGGGGCGGCTTCCTTTTTGGAAAAAGGTGAAAAGAAAAAAACAACCGGGGATGTCCGAGCTATTCGGAACGGTCTGCGGTTGTTTTTTTGTGTCAGAAGCCGGGCACGGTCAGTGGTCATGCCTGCTGCATGCCCAGCTTGACTGCCCGCAGGACGGCTTTTTCTGTGACCCGCGCCGCCATGGTGCCGATCACATCCACCGGCGCTGTGGACAGTTCTACTTCCTCTGTGGAAAGACAAAACAGGGTATCGCCATCCAGTGTGGTATGAATGGGGCGGATACACCGTGCCAGTCCGTCGTGTGCCATTCCAGCCACTTTCTGCGCCTGTGCCTTGGTCAGCTTGACATTGGTGGCAATGACGCCGATGGTGGTATTCTGCCCGACAAACGACAATGCGGCGGCGTTATCCAAGATACTTTGTTCTGTATCGGCAAAGGAACCGTCCGGGTGCCTGCTGCCTGCCAGGATGCGACTGTTTTCCCAGACATCCCCAAAGGCATTGACGGCAATCAAAGCGGCGACGGTGATGCCGTTTGCGGTGGTTTCCGCCCAGGAGGCAATCCCGCTGTTGCAGCAGTGCTCCATCCCGAACAGCTTGCCGACAGTAGCGCCGCAGCCGGCGCCAAAGCTGCCTTCCGCCAAATAGGAGTCGGAAGCTTGTTCGCAGGCGGCGTAGCCCATTTCTTTGTCCGGACGGACAAAGGGGTCGCCGTTGCCCAAATCAAACAATACCGCAGCAGGGACAATGGGGACTTTGGTACATCCCACATCGAATCCGATGCCGTGCGCTTCCAGGTATGCCATGACGCCATCGGCAGCCGCCAACCCAAAGGCGGAACCGCCGGACAGTACCACAGCATGCACCCGCTCCATGGCATTGCAGGGATGCAGCAGGTCGGTTTCTCTGGTGCCGGGAGCGGCACCTCTGACGTCTACGCCGCAGACGGCGCCGTTTTCTGCCAAAATGACAGTTACGCCGGTTTTGGCGTCTTTCTTTTGTGCTTGTCCGACTTTCAATCCTTTGATATCCAAGATGTTTTGCTTCATCATCCGATGCTCCTTTCCGTTTGTTCTGATTTCATATTACTATGGATGGGTTTTTCTTGTAAAGATGGAAAAGCACCAAAGAATTTGTACCGCCATAGGTATGGAGAGAGGATATCTATGCGAAAGGGGCGCAGCAGATGGGATATTATTTGGTAGAAGGCGGCAGAGTCCTTGGTGGAGAGTACAGTGTGGGCGGCAGCAAAAATGCAGTGCTTCCGATTTTGGCGGCAACCATATTGGCACAGGATGAAGTGGTGCTGGAGAATTGTCCGCTGATTTCTGATTTTTTTGTTTCACTGGATATTCTGGAAGAGCTGGGTTGTCAGGTGCATCGGGAAGGAAGGACATTGACGGTGGACAGCCGTTCGTTATGCCGGACAGAGATTGGAGAGGATATGGTCGGTCGGATGCGTTCTTCGATCCTGTTTTTAGGGGCGTTGCTGGGACGGGAGCGAAGAGCGTCTTTGGGGCATCCGGGAGGCTGTACCATTGGCAGACGCCCCATTGACCTGCATTTGCGGGCGTTCGAGAAAATGGGCGTGCATATTCGGGAGGTGGAAGATATTTTTCATTGTGAGGCGCCGGTGTTGCTGGGATATCACATTTATCTGGATTATCCAAGCGTGGGCGCGACGGAAAATGTTCTGCTGCTGGCAGTGAAGGCAGAGGGAACCACCGTCATTCACAATGCGGCAAGAGAGCCGGAGATTGTAGCCCTGGCGCGGTTTTTGCGCGCATGCGGCGCAGAGATTTACGGAGAAGGGACACCAACGATCATGATTGAAGGCGTACGGAAGATGCATGGCGCGGTATTTACGATTCCGTTTGACCGCATCGAAGCAGGAACCTTTTTATGTGCAGCAGCCATGACGGGCGGCACATTATATCTGAAAGGAGCACAACGGCAATACATGGAACGGACACTGGAGGTGCTGGAGCAAACTGGATGCGCCCTGCGGTATGAAGAGGACGCGGTATATTTACAGGCGCCGACGCGGCTGTTGTCGGATTTTACGGTAGCTACAGGACCATATCCGGCATTTCCGACGGATATGCAGCCAATGCTGATGAGTCTATTGACATTGGCAAAGGGAACTTGTATGATTAGTGAAACAGTGTTTGAGGCGCGGTTCCGCCATGCTGCTGCATTATGTCAGATGGGCGCGAATATTCAAATTCATGGTCGGAACGCGGCTGTTTTTGGCGTGGAGAAACTCCATGGTGCGCGGCTGGAAGCGGCGGATTTGCGCGGCGGTGCAGCGTTGTTGCTGGCGGCGTTGGCAGCGGAAGGCCAGAGCAGGGTATACGGAAGCGCATTTGTGGAGCGGGGATACGAAAAAATAGAGGACGCGCTGACATTTCTGGGCGGACGGGTGCGTTTGGTATCAGAAAAAGGATGATTGCATGAGAAAAAGAAGGAAAAAAACAATCCAAGATATTGATTTGATGGAGGAGTTGGAATATTACCGTCCGGCAAAAAAGCGTCGGCAGATTCCGCAGAAATATATCCTTGCGGCGGTATTGGTGGTGTTGGCTGGCGCGGCGTTTTTATTCTCTCCTTTTTTTGCTGTAAAGCAGATTCGTTCGGAACATACGGAGCAATTTACCACTTCAGAGCTGTGCGAGCGGATTGGTCTGGCGCAGGGGGACAATATCATTTTATTCAATCGTTCCAAGGCGGAAGATACGCTGCGGCAAGAGCCGTATATTTTAGATGCCAGACTGATTTGGGAATTTCCGGATACCATCGTTATTTCATTGACGGAACGCAAGGTAAGGGCGTCTGTGCCGTATATGGGCTCTTACCTGTACATAGATGCAGAAGGTCGGGTGCTGGATATTCAGGATATCGCGCCGGTGGGGCTGCCGTTGGTGCAGGGGCTGCAATTCTCCGGATTTCATTTGGGAGAAATCTTGGAAGTAGAAAACGAAGCATCGCTGTCGGTGATGCTGCAAATCTCCCAAATCATAGAGAAAAATGAAATCACGGATGTTGCCGTAGAGTTAAATGTCGCAGAACCGGACAATATTACAGCGACTGTCAATCAGGTGCAGGTGCTTCTGGGCGGGATGCAGAATATGGACCAAAAGATACCGCTGATGGCGGCGGTCATGGAGACGATTCCGAAAGAGGACAGAGGAACGCTGGATTTGAGTGATGTGACCAGTGCGTCGGATCGGATTATTTTTCAATATTTGATGTAAGAGGGAGAACCCGTATGAAAAAGTTTCAAAGCATTGCGGCAGTGACCGTGCTCTGCGCTTGTTTGGGCGTGATGATTGGACTGCAGTTCAACACTGTCAAAGCCCAGTCTGCAGCGACAGAAAATTGGAGAATGAGCGAATTATCTGCTTCTTTGCGTAAGACGCAGGAAGAGAATGCGGCGCTTCAGTCCCAGTTGGACAAGCAGGAAGCGCTGTTGGCAGAATACGAAAGTGGGGAAACCATTTCGGCGGCGATGGAGAATTTGCAGCAGGAAAATGAGCGTCTGCGGGCATTTGCCGGATTGACGGAAGTGACAGGGGCAGGGATCGTAGTGACGATGGATGACAGTCAATGGAACATGGGCGGTGATCAAAATGCCTATCTGGTGCATGCAGAAGATATTTTGCAGGTCATCAATGAATTGTATGGCGCCGGCGCACAAGCCGTATCGGTCAATGGAGAGCGGATGGTCGCCCAAAGCAGCATTACCTGCGCGGGAACCGTGATTTCCGTCAATGGCGTCCGGGTAGCAGCGCCGTTTACCATTCAGGCGGTGGGAGAACCTTCCGTTTTGCAGGCAGCGCTGCAATTTCCCGGCGGGATTGTGGACACGCTTTCGCCGTGGGGCATTTTGATTGAAATCCGGCAGGAAACGCAGGTGCAGGTACCGGCGTATACCCAGTCGGCAGTATGGAAAGAGACGGCAAAGGAGGAGGAGACGGCATGATCATTCCTTTGATTGGTTTGGGCATTGGCGTTTGGCTGGGCATCCAAAGCGGCTGGGTACTGCCATACGGAGCGATGGCGTATGCCGCCATTGGGATTCTTGCCTGTATGGATACGGTGCTGGGCGGCATTCGCTCGATGTTTGAAAAAAATTTTCAAATGAATATTTTTGTCAGCGGATTTTTCCTCAACGGCGTTGTGGCGATGGGGCTGGTATGGCTGGGCAAACAGCTCAATATTGACTTGTCGATTGCAGCGGTTGTGGTGTTCGGCTCCCGCATTTTTCAGAATTTTAGTCAAATTCGAAGATTTTTGTTGAATAAACGTGAAAAAAAAGATATGATAGGAGAGGAATGAGGAAAGACAGGAAAGAAAGTTAAAAATATCGAAAAAAATTATGAATTATTCCGTTTATCTATGGTAATTCGTCTTTTTTTCATGTATAATTGGTAGTAATATTTTGGAATTTGTAGGAGGGGATTTTCTTGCTCGAATTTGACATCCCAATGAGCAATATGGCGCAGATAAAAGTAATCGGTGTAGGCGGCGGCGGCAACAACGCCGTAGACCGAATGATTGAAGACGGTTTGGACGGCGTAGAATTTATTTCGATCAATACCGATGGACAGGCTTTGGCGAAGTCTAAGTCCAGTACAAAAATTCAAATTGGTGAGAAACTGACCAAAGGGTTGGGAGCAGGCGGCAATCCGGAAATCGGAGAAAAGTCTGTGGATGAAACACAGGATGACATTGCGCAGGCATTGAGAGGCTCGGATATGGTGTTTATCACTGCCGGCATGGGCGGCGGCACAGGGACAGGTGCAGCGCCACGTATTGCGGCAATCTCCAAAGAATTGGGCATTTTGACAGTGGGTGTTGTGACAAAACCCTTCCATTTTGAAGGCAAAAAAAGAATGAGCAATGCGGAAAAAGGGATTGCAGAGCTGAAGAAAAATGTGGACACTTTGGTCATCATCCCCAACCAGAGATTGTTGAGTGTCATTGATAAAAAGACAACGCTGACGGAAGCATTCAAAAAAGCGGATGAAATCCTCAGACAAGGCGTACAGGGGATTGCAGATCTGATTTCCAAACCCGGCGTGATCAATTTGGACTTTGCCGATGTGCGTACCGTGATGGCAGACAAAGGCGTTGCCCACATGGGCATTGGCCGTGCGGAAGGCGAAAACAAGGCGGAACTGGCAGCAAAAGCGGCAATCCAAAGCCCGCTGCTGGAAACCACCATCGAAGGCGCAAAGAGCGTGCTGATCAACTTCAGCGGCGATATGAACTTGGGATTGATGGAAACGGAAGAAGCGGCGGACTTGATCCGGGAATCCATCGACCCGGAAGCAGAAATCATATTTGGTACCACCATCAACGAAGATCTGCATGATGAAGTGGTAGTGACGGTCATTGCGACTGGTCTGGAAGACGATATCCCGGCTCCGGAACCCAGAAGAGCGGCACAGCCGGCGGCAGAAAGCGCTGCGCAGGCAGCGGAAGAGGCGGCAGAAGAAGAAACAGAACAGCGCCCTGCCAGAAGATTTGCAGACCTAGATGATTTTGAATCCGAAATCAAAATCCCGGATTTCCTGACCAGAAAAAAATTCTGATGAATCGTCAGGGACAAAAGAAAATGGAACAGCAAAAGAAAACGGATCACCTCTTGTGGGAGATCCGTTTTTTTCGATGGCAGGAAATCAGATCTGGGCAATCCGATACCATACCGCAAAAGCGCCAAAATGGCAGTTTGGAGATGATTCACCGTTTCCTGTTTGTCAAACAGGCTGCTCCACAACCGGACACATCCATTGGAACAGAAGCGCTCCGCCAACCGGACGGGGGATGCGCTGGTTGGCGTTCGCTTGGTTCAGCGAATCATATCCTCAATCATTTCACTGATTTTATCTCGGCTGATTTTTTCCCGGATGGCTTTTTTGACGAATGCTTCCTTGCTGTATCCCCGCTGCGCCAGATATTCCTCCAGAAGCGCCATGGTATCTGCATCCAGTGTCACAGAAAGCCGTTTCCCCCTGGGCGCAGCAGTTGTTTTTTTTCCGCCGCTTTTTTTGGCGGCAGCCGATTTTCGTTCGGTCATCAGGCATTCCTCCTCTTCTTAAGATTCAGTATACCAAAAATTAGAAAAATATGGCAGTATGTTTTTGCGTGATTGGGAGAAACTATGGTTGTACCAAACAGCCGATGGTCAAACCTGCAATGGTTTGGCTTCGGCAGCGATCGTTGCAGGCGGAACACAAAAAAACGCAGCGGTTTTGTTTTCTGTTTGGGACGCGATCAAAAAGGAGGCTTGAGTTTCATGGAAAAATGTAACGAATGTATCAGATGTACGGTGGATAACTGCAGACACCATCATAACACCAAAAACTACTGTACTTTGGACACCATCCAGGTTGGAACACATGAATGCAATCCTACCATGGATCAGTGCACAGACTGCATGTCTTATGTAAAGAGATAAGACAGCGAAACGTGAAGAAGGAACGGGCATTTCATGAATTTGAGGTGTCCGTTTTTTCCGTTGCGAAAAGAGGCGCATTTAGCATATAATATCCTTGGAGGTGGTTGTCATGCGGCTTTATTTGGTACGGCATGGGCAAACGGACATGAATAAAAATCAAATGTTTTACGGCTGGACAGATGTGGATATCAATGCAGAGGGCGTGCGGCAGGCCAAGCGGCTGCGTGAGTATTTCCGGGAGCTTCAGCTGGATGCCATATACAGCAGTGACCTGCGTCGGGCAGCCCATACGGCAGAGATCATCGCTTCCGGAAAGAAGATGCCGGTACAGTATCAATCGGCTTTTCGTGAGCTATACTACGGCGATTGGGAAAACCAGACGACGGCATACATAAAAGAACACTATCAAGAGGAATTGCAAGGCTGGGTCACGGATTGGAAAGAAAGAACAATGCCAAACGGCGAGCGGTTTTCCGCCTTCTATCATCGAGTGGCGCGGGGTGTAGACGCGCTGATTCAGGAAAACCGCGGAAAACAGGTGCTTTTGGTTGCGCATAACGGTGCGCTGAGCGCCTTGCTTTGTCATTTGACCGGAGCGGGCATGGATGGCTTTTGGCGCTTTGATTCCAAACAGGGACATTACAGTTCTGTGCTGGTTTCGGGATCATGGACGACGGTGGAAAGCATCAATCATCCGTTGGTTCTGGCTGGAGAGAGCGGCTGTAAATGAAAAAACGGTGTTGACAGCTGTTTTGAAAAAAATACGTTTTGTAAAGGAAAAATACTTGACAGGCGACGGCATTTTGGATACAATAACACAGGTGATTGTAAAGTGATTTTACTTTACAGGAGGGAAAGACCATGGATGAGATTTTGCATTTGACATTGCTCTATGATTTTTACGGCGAGCTTTTGACAGAAAAACAAAAACAGGTATTTGCTATGCATTATCAGGAAGACCTGTCTTTTTCGGAGATTGCAGAGGAATTGTCCATCAGTCGCCAAGCGGTGCGTGATCAACTGAAGCGAACCGAAGGAATTTTAATGGACTATGAACAGAAACTGGGATTGGTGGAAAAATTCCAGTCGCAGAAAAAGTCCGTGCGGAAAATGCTGGATTTGCTGGAATCGCTGGAGACAGAAGGGCTTTTCGAACATCGAATCCGCCAAATGGAAACCATTAAACAGATTGCTGCGGAAATTTTAGCCTGAGAGGAGGGCGGTCTATGGCATTTGAAAATCTTTCCAACAAACTGCAGGAAGTGTTCAAACAGCTGCGGGGAAAAGGGAAGCTGACAGAAGCGGATGTGAAAGCCGCCATGCGAGAGGTAAAAATCGCGCTTCTGGAGGCGGACGTTAATTTTAAGATTGTAAAGAGCTTCATCAAGACGGTGACGGAACGTGCCGTTGGGACAGAGGTGCTGGAAGGGCTGAATCCGGGACAGCAGGTGATTAAGATTGTCCATGAAGAACTGATTGCGCTGATGGGAAGTACACAAAGTCAGCTGACGTTTTCCAAGCGTCCGCCTACGGTGTATATGATGGTAGGACTGCAGGGCGCCGGGAAAACTACCAGCAGCGGCAAGCTGGCCGGGCAGCTGAGAAAGCAGGGTAGGAATCCACTGCTGGTTGCCTGTGACATCTATCGTCCGGCGGCAATCAAACAGCTGCAGGTGGTGGGGAAACAATACAACATCCCTGTATTTGAAATGGGCGACCAGCTCAGCCCGGTGGAAATTTCCAAACGGGCGCTGGAATATGCAGCGGAAAACCGCAATGACGTGATATTGATTGACACAGCTGGGCGTCTGCATATCAATGAA